>NZ_FYDU01000003.1:0-469224 GCF_900187575.1 Pseudomonas sp. Irchel 3A5
GGGCAGGAGCACTATCTACAATAGAGGCTCTTGGCCTTAGGAGCTCAACAGCTTCCTGCTCTCCCTCGATGATCAGTCGAGAACTATGGCGCGGTGAGGCGCTAGAGTCGAGATACAAGGAGCTCACGAGCGACGCGAGGCAGCGACGGCGGCGTGTCAGACAAAACGCTATCGCGGCCTCGCGGTGCTCGTGCGCTCCTACAGGTCAAATGTCTAAGGCACGGTAGCCTTCAGTAGAACGTCATGTGGGGTGCGAGTTCTGATTGCCCAACATTCATTTATGCTCAGTCGAACCGACCTGCAGCGAACCTTCCAGAAACTCGATAAACGCACGTACTTTCGCATTCAATGCCGACCGTTCTGTGACACACGCATAAATATCCATCGGTTCAGATTCCGCCGCTGCAGCGCCGCGGTTGCCTGAGTCGAACAACGGCAGCAAACGGCCGCTGTCGATAAGCGGCTGCGCGATAAAGCTGGCCAGCCGGGCAATGCCGCCGCCGTTCAGGGCGATCTGCGTGAGCATGTCGATGTCATCGCAGACAAAACCGGGATTGACCTTAGCCTCGAAACGCTTGCCGTCGAGTATGAAATTCCACGGCAGAAAACGCCCGTCGGTGGGGTAACGAAACACCAGGCAGGCATGCGCTTTCAGCTCGTCGGGCGAAGTAGGCACGCCAGCCCGATCAAGGTATCCAGGCGAAGCGCAAAACACGAATGGAAGCGAAGCAATACGTCGCGCCACCAACTGATCACTCAGTTGGGCCTCGATACGAATGCTGACGTCCACGCCTTCCAGCCGATGATCAACACGCCGGTCTGCACTGATCAGCTCGACGTCAATGCGCGGGTAAGCCGCCTTGAAGGCTGGCATGAGCGGCGCCAATACGTGACGTCCAAACGCCGCGGTGGTCGCAATGCACAGCGGACCTTGAGGGTCGGTGGCGACAGCAGCGGCTTGCGAGGCGAGTTCGATGTCACGCGGGATGTGCCGCACCTTTTCGTAATAGCGCGTACCGCTTTCAGTCAGCGCCATCCTGCGGGTGGTGCGCGAAAGCAACCGTGTGCCGAGATGCTTTTCCAGTCGGCTGATGCTTTGACTGACCGCCGCTGCACTCATGCCCTGAGCACGGGCCGCCGCAGCGATGCTGCCCGCTTCTGCCACGCGGATAAATGTGTTGATCAAACCCAGAATATCCATCGCATTCCCGACGCCTGATTCGTTGATTTTACTTAACAGTGATTCAAGTATTAAGCCGCTACCGGCATCCTCGCCAGCTTGCTAGTTTGGCGGCTCTTGTGACACCCATCGCTGAAGAGGTTAACCGATGACTGCTGGAACCAACCAGAATACCTTGCGCCTGCGCTTTCCAAAACGGGCGACGCCTTACATTTTTGCGCTCTACATGGCGACCATCATGGCCTTTCTGATGTGCCTGGTGATCACCCTGGCGGAATTTGGCTTCGACGAACACTACATGAAGAATGTGATGAATGCGTATCGAGTGGCGATGCCATCTGCATTCATCTGCGTGCTAGTGGTCAGGCCGATGGTTGCCCGGCTGGTGGCGTGGACAGTTCATGGGCATTGATGGGGTTGCAGGATTGCATCGATACCTGCGAGAGATTACATGTTGGCCTGCAAACTGACGTGGGACCGGCTTTAGCCGGGAATTTCCGGCGCCCCTCAGGCTGCGAATGTACTGCTCCTTCGCGAATGAATGCCCACAGAAGCCACGCAAATCCGTAGGACCGGCTTTAGCCGGGAGAACGTCGGGACATTCGCTAAATATCCTTCGACAGAAATCCCGCCCTCCCGGCTAAAGCCGGTCCTACGAGGCGAACATGAAACCTGCCCCAGGGTTCTGTTTAGCTGGATCGCAGCGCAGCTAGAGGGGCAGAACGGTTACGATCTACCGTCGCCCTTCAATCAACATCCGCACCGCCAGCCCCGCCAGCACGGTGCCCATCAGCCAGCGCTGTACGACCTGCCAGAAAGGCCGGCCAATGAAAAACGCCGCAATTGAACCGGCCATGATTGCAATGGCCGCGTTGACAGTCACGCTGATAAAAATCTGCGTAAAGCCCAGTACCAAAGACTGCACCAGCACACTGCCGTGACCAGCAGGATCAATGAACTGCGGCAATAACGACAAATACATCACCGCCACTTTAGGATTCAGCAGGTTAGTGATGAAGCCCATCATGAACAACTTGCGCGGGCCATCCTTGGGCAGATCTTTGACCTGAAAGGGAGAGCGACCACCCGGCTTGACTGCCTGCCACGCCAGATACAGCAGATACAACGCGCCGCCGACTCGCAGGGCGTCATACGCATAAGGAACGGCCATGACCAATGCGGTAATACCCAACGCGGCAAACACCATATAAACGACAAAGCCCAATGCAACGCCGCACAGTGAAATCAAACCTGCGACCCGGCCTTGGCAGATCGACCGCGAAATCAGGTAAATCATATTCGGGCCGGGTGTTAACACCATGCCAAGTGAAATCAAACCATAGGCAACCACGGTGGACAGTTCGGGCATGGTGTCGCTCCTTGAGAATGTTCGGAGCAAGATTAATCCGCGTAAAGCAAAGACGTTAGACACAGATTCAAAAACAAAACGGCATACACAGACACGAAGTATCTGAACAATTTAAGATGAGCCAACTGGAGCGATTCCTCTCACTTCAACCTCAGGACACCCAATGCTCATTGTCTTCAGCGGTCTTCCCGGTACCGGTAAAACAACCATCGCCCGTGAACTTGCCAGCCAGATGCGTGCGGTTTATCTACGGATAGATACGATTGAGCAAGCGATCCGAAACTCTGGTGAGCTTGCTCAGGATATCGGTCGTTGCGGGTACATGGCTGCGAACGAACTTGCGCTGAGCAACCTGCAACTGGGCAATTCGGTTATTGTTGATTGCGTTAACCCGGTCATGGAAAGCCGGAAAGCCTGGAGCGAAATTGCCGCACGGGCTGGCGTTCAGTTAGTCGACATTCAGGTGGTTTGCTCGGACAAACGAGAGCACCAGCGTCGGGTTGAGAGCAGAAAAAGTGATGTACCGGGATTGACCCCGCCCACCTGGAAGTCTGTGCTCGATCATGAATACGAAGCGTGGAATGAAGCGCCGTTTACTGTGGACACGGCATTGATGTCCCCAGTGGAGGCAATCGCAATCATCACCGAAAGACTTTCATCAGGCCTGAGCAATGAACCGGACAACAGCTAATCAACAGGCACTTCAATAAGGAGTTTTAAATGCTGACAGGACAATGTCTGTGCGCAACCGTGGTTTTTTCCCTCAAGGCAGAGCCGCTGTATTTCTACCGATGCCACTGCTCCCTTTGCCGCAAACAAACAGGCACCGGTTATAACTGCGCGACGATCGTTCCTGAATCCGGCTTTCAGTGGGAGGCGGGACAGTCTGAAATCAACACATGGCTCAAACCCAGCGGCTACCGGAATGATTTCTGCAAACACTGTGGCTCGACCGTTCCCAATGCCTTGCGTGGCAAGCCGTATATGTGGATTCCCCTCGGCCTTCTGGATTCGCAAGCACAGTCCATGAAGTGTATCGGTGATTACTGCCTGAGTGACGCCATGCAATGGGATACATTGAAGTCTGAAACCACGTTTGATAAGTCTCCAGAATCTTTGGAATCGCTGCTTGCCGCTCTGCGTGTTGGATATTGATAACGCTCTTTATTGGAAAACTTTCATGTCACCTGTTTTAGCAGCCGCCCAATGCGCCGTTCATGCAGGCGATATCAATGCGAACGTGAAGCTGCACAGCGAGTTCATGCAGCACGCCCATGAACACGGGGTGCACCTTCTGGTCTTTCCCGAGTTATCGCTCACGGGATATGAACCCACTTTGGCCGAAGCGCTGACGCAAGATGTGGACAGTCCGGTTCTGCTCCCCTTGCGCCAACTCGCGCAGGAAACCTCCATGACCACAGTCGTGGGTTTACCGCTGAGCATGCCAGGCCATGAAAAACCCTTGATCGCGGCCTTCATACTCCATGGCGATGGCTCGGTCGGGGTCTATACCAAACAGCATTTACATCCCGGCGAAGAACAGTATTTCAGTGCAGGTAACGGCGGCGATTTGATAAACATCGCTGGCGTGCCCACAGCGCTGTCGGTGTGCGCTGATTTCAGCCATCCAGAACATCCATCGGCAGCCGCCAGACAAGGCGCTCGGGTTTACGCCTCAAGCGTGCTGATTGGTGAAACCGGGTATCCAAAAGACAGCGCACTGTTGCAAGGTTACTCGCAGCTGCATGGAATGGCCGTCCTCATGGCCAATCATGGCGGCCCTACAGGTGGCTGGGCAGCGGCTGGGCGAAGCGCGTTCTGGGATGAAAAAGGTGTCTGCGTTGCCTCGACGTCTGGCGTGGGAAATCGCCTGCTGGTCGTTTCCAAGCATTTGCATGGCTGGCAGGGCTTCGAAACTGCGGTCGAGTGTTCTGATTGAGTCCCTGCGCACTTTTGACGGCACATTTTCAGCCTGTAACACGCCGACGAATATAGTAATGATCAAACTCGCCGCTTTCTAAAAACTGAAACCCATGGCGCGTGTAAAACCGATTCGAGGCGCTCTCTTTAAGCGCTCCGACTTTAATCGGCAGCCCCAAAGCATCCGCCTCTTCGAATATCAGCGACAGAACAGCAGAGCCTACGCCCAAACCTTGCGCAGCCAGCTTCAGGTACAGGTGATCAAGCACCAGTTCATCATCGTGCCGCTTGACCACGACAAAACCCACGCGCTCTCCAGCCATTTCGATATAGCGCGTATCCCTTGCATCAAAACTGTTGGCAAACCGCTCACGAGCACGCACTGGATCAAAGCGCCCTACCCGCTCCAGACTTTCGCGCATGGCTTCAATCCGGATGGCGACGAGATCATCAAGGTCGGTTTGTTGGGCGGGGGCCAAAGTTACCTTGGGACGGTGGTCAGTTGTAGCGAGCATCATTTGCACGCCTCTTTCATGGCGGGAGATATATAAGATTTTCTACGTAATCACGAACTGCTTCAGTGCCGCCATCATTGCAATCACCAGTACGGCCAGCCCAATCGCAGACGTCCATTCGGACTGAATGGTTTGGGCAAACCAGGACCCTTTAACAGGGTACTTTCCCAATGTGAAAATCTTTACCACTGGCCAGCCTATGGGGTAGCAAATGGTACGAAAAAAGACCTCAGCCAATATTTCCATCATCATCGACGCGCCTTGAATGACTTGATCAACCTGCGATGGCGATGTGTGGGTTGATTATCAAACTCCGCCTCACTGCCATCCCGGCTTCGCATTCCACGGATAGCCACGAACACCGTAGCGCCGTGTGTCAGCGTCATCCAGGTTTGCCTGACGACAGAAAGATAGCCATGCCTCACTCGCGGTGTCATCGAGCCCCGCCAGCCACTCGCTGACCTGGGCATCCAGCGCATCCGCATCGCCATGCATCATCCAGAGTTCAGTCAGATCGATCTGAACCACTGAGCCTTGCAACTGGCTGGCAATGAACGCCTCCCACTCAGCCAGACTGGGTGCGATGTCGGCACCCAATGCTGCCTGAAGGTCCTGCCTTCTTGAGGTGTAAGTCTTCAGTGCTTTCCCGGTGGACGCAAAACAAGTCAAAACCAGCTCGCTATCCAGCTCACCCGCATCGTTTTCGCAATGTACAAGAACGTTGACCAAGTCATCCGAATCGAACAACGCCAACCACAAAATTGGTAACTGATAACTGGCAGCCAACAAACAGGCATCCTCCAGTTCGGCAGCCAGGGCGGGTTC
Organism: Pseudomonas sp. Irchel 3A5; assembly: GCF_900187575.1. Taxonomy (NCBI): domain Bacteria; kingdom Pseudomonadati; phylum Pseudomonadota; class Gammaproteobacteria; order Pseudomonadales; family Pseudomonadaceae; genus Pseudomonas; species Pseudomonas sp. Irchel 3A5. Next base: position 5,810 of record NZ_FYDU01000003.1, read on the forward strand.
GGATTGGCTGTGATTCATCAAGTAAACTCGATTTGCCATGTACAACTCCTTGACCAACGTCCGCAAATGGATTGGAAGTCTTTTCGATAATTCTGACGCTGCCAAACCCGCGCACGCTTTATCCAGATAAAACAGTCGCAGCACTCATCAAGTCTCAAACACAGGGATAGCCAATCTCTGCGGCGAACTTCCGGGCCTCGGCAAAATCCAGACCCGGATTGAGGGCCTTCACCAGTTCCTCGGTCAACAGGCCGTGTTCGTAGATGCGTTGTACTGAAGAAAGTGGAAGCTCGATTTCATAATACTCATTGGCAAAAGCGACATAAGAAGCTGCGGGTTCGCACAAGACTGCGAGTTTAGACGAGCCGTCATCAACCCCAGTCGACACGCAATTTGCACACGCCACTTTATGCCAGCCTGGGTCCTCAGTGCGACTCCAATAGCAGTAGCTCACGCTGTGCATGCTGAACGCGGGCTCATTCAGAAATGATGCAAAAGCCTGGGGAAGTTGAATCCTCACGGCGGCTGCAAGGTCGTTATTGCAAGCATCCGATGCGTCGTGAGCAAACCCTTTTATCGCGGCACCGAATGATCCGAAGAGCAAAAAACAATCGTCGCCTGATCCGTTGCGCATCGAGGCCATCTCCTCACCATCACCCCAATGCGCATCGAAGCTGTAATACCTGTACTCCCAGTCGGGTGAGACGATAGCTTCAAGCATCGCCAGTGCTTTAGCCTTTAGTCGAACAGTTGCGATGTCAGGAAGTAATAGGGGGGCGAACGGAATAATGTTACGCACATTCAATTCCAGAAATTAAAAAGTTATAGGATCGTTGGGATTGTAGCCATCATCGGAGCATGGAGGAGAACGTTATGGCGTTGAGTTTTGCATCGTTACAGGAAATGGCTGTGCGCTCAGCGGCAGTCGAGGATGCCTGTAACTGCACCACGAAGAGCCTGGCAGGCTGGGAAGGCTGGCCTGCTTCACTGCGCGAAGACCAATTCCAAAAGGTTGGCTCCCTCATCGAGGAAACCAAGGAAGAAAGCACCATCGACGAATACCACCCGAATGGCACTTCATTCTGGTCACTGGACGCGCCAATCGCGCCGCGTTACTACCCTTACAATCGTTGCGAGGTATGGGAGTGTTTGAAATGCGGCCGACTTTATCTGCGCTACAACGACGACGGCGCCTATCACTCTGAAAGCAGAGTGCGGGCGCTTGATCCAGGGCTAATCGTTGATTTCGCGGTGTAGCAAGCCTGGCCTGCAACCTTGCTGCGCCTTTGAAACGTAGCAGATCGCCCAGCGTTCCTGACACACCGCTGTCTCGCTGTAAACATTTGACCTGTAGGAGCGCACGAGCACCGCGAGGCCGCGATAGCGGTGCATCAGACAGACCGCTATCGCTGCCTCGCGGCGCTCGTAAGCTCCTACAGAAAAGCATTCCAAATCAGGTGATTGCATTTTGTTTGACAGGACCGGCTTTAGCGAATGGACCCAGAGCCACTTGATCATCCTCCAGGGTGGCAATAGCAGGTCGCTTCACGCGCCGTGAAGTATTGACCTGATTCATTTACGGTCACCCCCACTAACCTTGAACCACACCAGCAGCCTGCAACGCCTGTATATCCTCGTCGCAATAGCCTAATTCGCCAAGCAGTTCAGCGGAATGACTACCAAGCTCAGGCACGTTTAACCTCGTACCGAAACGTTGGCCATCCATTTCGAACGGCAACATTGGTACTTTCACATCAGCGCCGTCGGGGGTCGTCAGCGCCGCCATGCCGCCCGATGCATTCAGGTGATGATCCTCAAACAGGTCTTCGGGACGCTGAATAGGCGAGAACGGCAAACCTGCCGCTTCGCAACGTGCCATGACTTCAACCTTGCTCATGTCGCCCAGACACTCGCGCACTCGCGGCAAAATGTCGTCACGCGCTTGTACCCGCTGGTTGTTCAGAACAAGCGTGGGGTCCACGGCCCATTCTTTGAAACCAAAGGCTTTGCAGAAACTTTGCCACTGGCCGTCGCTGACGACCCCGAGAAAAACCTGTTCATTGTCGGCGGTGGTGAATACGTCATAAATCGCCCAGGCCGAGACCCGATTAGGCATCGGCGCAGCGGCCTTGCCCGTGACGACTTTCTGCATCATGTGTTGCGCAACGAGGAAGGCTGAGTTTTCGAACAGACCGGTCTGCACGAACTGCCCCAGGCCTGTGGAATTGCGCTGATGCAGAGCAGCCAGGATTGAAATGGCACTGAACATGCCGCCCATTACATCGTTCACCGAAGCTCCGGCCCGCAAAGGCCGACCGACGGGCCCGGTCATGTAGGCAAGCCCGGTCATCATCTGCACCACTTCATCGAGGGCCGGTCGTTGATCGTAAGGTCCGGGCAAGAATCCTTTCATTGAGCTGTAGATGATGGAGGGTTTGATCGCTTTGACCTGCTCGTATCCCAGCGCCAGTTTTTCCATGGCTCCGGGGCGAAAGTTTTCGGTGACGACGTCCGCACTGGCGATGAGCTTACGAACCGCCACCATCCCTTCTTCGGTTTTCATGTCGACGGCGAAGCTTTTTTTATTGCGGTTGTAGGTCATCCAGTAACCTGCGCCGGAACCACGCAAGCGCCGCGTATTGTCCCCGGCGGGTGCCGGCTCCACCTTGATTACCTCTGCGCCCAGATCAGCCAGCACCAGACCGCAGGTCGGCCCCATGACCATGTGCACAAACTCGATCACACGAATGCCTGCCAACGGCAGAACCTTTTCAGTCGTCGATTGCATGTTCATTGACCCTTGCTTGCGTAACGAAAATTCTTGCCGACTCCGGCATCAGGAATGAACCCATAAAGCGGTTCGCCGGGCAGGCCCTTATGCAGCCATTCACGCGCAGCGACCAGACGATCGATATCGACGCCGGTGCGCAGGCCCATGGATTCGAGCAGGTAAACCAGGTCCTCGGTCACGATGTTCCCCGAGGCGCCAGGCGCGTAAGGGCAGCCGCCCAATCCGCCTTGAGAAGCGTCAATCGTGGTCACTCCGGCATCGAGCGCGGCCACAACGTTGGCCAGCCCCTGCCCTCGGGTGTTGTGAAAATGAGCGCTGCCCGCGACCGCCCCCAGCTCATGGCGCAAACGGGTGAATAACTGGCGGACCTGAGTCGGATTGGCATAGCCCACCGTGTCGGCCAGCCCCACCTCGTCCACCCCAAGCCCGGCCATAGTCACGGCCATACGAATGACATCATCAGCGGGAACCACGCCCTGCAACGTGCAGCCGAATACGGTTGAAAGTCCCGCCTCGATCTGTACGTGTGGGTACTGCTGATCGCGTAGCGCAACGACAGTGCGGACTTCTTCAATAACCTGCGCATGGGTCTTGCGAATGTTTGCCAGTGAATGAGGTTCGCTGACCGAAACAGGCAGGGTGATTTTCTGTACCCCGGCGTCAAATGCGGCCTGCGCACCTTTGAGATTGGGCACTAAAGCGGTGACGAATAGTCCCGGCAAGGTTCGCGCATGAGCGACCAGCTGTGCGGCGTCAGCCATCTGTGGCAGCAGCTTGGGCGATACGAACGACCCGATTTCAATCTCACGTAAACCGGACGCCGCGAGTGCTGTTAGCCACTCGATCTTGAGCTGGGTAGGCATGCTCGCCTTGACGCTTTGCAGCCCGTCACGAGGGCCGACTTCACTGATCAAAATATCAATGTCGTGATTGTTGTGCATGAAAATGACCTCGGATACAGGCCATCGGCACAAGGCCGATGGCCACTGCTTTAGTGCAGGATGGAAAGCGCGCCGATCAGCAGCGACATCACAAACATGACGCCCACGGTGCCCACCGACCATTTGAAAGAAATACGCTGGTTGTTTGCGTAATCGACATCCAGCAAACCGCACAGCAGGTAAGTCGATGCAACCAGAGGGCTCAACACATGCACCGGTTGCCCGATCAGCCCGGCAACAGCCATTTCCATAGGCCCGATGCCATAGTGACTGGCGGTGTCTGCGAGGATCGGCAGGATGCCGAAGTAAAACGCATCGTTAGTGAGTACGTAGGTGCCCGGCATACTGATGAACGCGGTGATCAACGACATGTACTGCCCGGCCCACTGCGGGATGACGTAGATCAGGCTCTCTGAGATGGCCTTGATCATGCCGGTGCCGGTCATGATGCCGACGAAGATCCCGGCCGCAAAAATCAGCAGCGAGACCAGCATCACATTGCCCGCATGACGGGAGATCAGGGCCTTCTGGTCTTCGATTTTCGGGAAGTTGACCACCGCACCGATACCGAAGGCCAGCATGAACAGAATAGGCAGCGGCAACACGCTCATGACCATGCAGGCAATCAGGGCAATCGTCAGCACGGCGTTGAATGCGAAGCGCCAGTCCCCCGGTGCGGACTCCTGGAAGTGATCCATGCCCTCACCTTCTCGCAGCTCGATAACGCCCAAACGACGCTTCTCCATGCGCCCGAGCAGAAACGCGACAAACACCACCCAGGCCAGCGCGGCCAGCATCATCGGCAGCATTTCCATGAACAAATCGGCGACGTCCACGTGCATGGCACTGGCGGCACGCGAAAAAGGCCCGGCCCAGGGCAGCATGTTCATCACGCCGTTGCTGAGCAACAAAACGGTCGCCATGACTTGCAGGCGAATGCCTGTGCGTCGGTACAGCGGCAGCAATGCGGCCGTGGTGATGATGTAAGTCGTCGCGCCGTCGCCATCCAGGCCGACACAGATACCGAGAATGGCGCTGCCAATCACGATTTTCTGCGGGTCGCCCTGAACCACTTTCAGGATCACTTTGACCAGCGGGTTGAATAGCCCGGCGTCGGTCATCATCGAAAAGTACAGGATCGCAAAAGTCAGCATGATGCCGGTGGGGGCAAGCATCTTCACCCCGTCGATCATCATCGGGCCCAGACCCGCCGCGAAGCCGCCGATGCAGGCGAATACCACCGGTACCAGCATCAATGCCACCAAGGGCGAAAGACGGCGGCTCATGACCAGGTACATGAAGCAAATGATCATCGTATAGCTGAGGATCGTCAGCATGGTTTCCCTCTTGTTTTTAGTTTTATCTGGGTGACTTTTGACGAATTTGAAGCGCCGCCCCCCGCCGTCGATTGCCGAGGGCTATGGTCAGGCAAGCATCAGTGCAACGTATTCAGACCGGCAGACCTTTGGCGCGCAGTAGTGTGTCGAAGCGCTCTGGATCAGCGGTTCCAAGACGATTGGTTTCGCGAATAGACGCCTCTCGCTCCAGGTGCGCGATGGCCTTCGGCAGCAGCGCCGCGACATCGGCCTGAGGGACTGCCAGCACACCGTCCGCATCACCGAGGATCAAATCGCCGGGCATGACGCACAGTCCGGCGCAGGCAATCGGCACATTGATTTCGCCGGGGCCATCCTTGCTTGGGCCACGATGGGTATGCCCTGCTGCAAACACCGGCAGGATGCCTTCAGCCAACTCCTCGAGATCACGGACCGCCCCGTCGATAACGATGCCGCCAAGCTTGACCCGCAAGGCCGTCGTACGAACCAGGCCACCGATCACCGCCTGGCTGACATCGCCCGCGCCGTCGATGACTAATACATCGCCGGGCTGCACCATCATTAGTGCCTTATGAACCATCAGGTTGTCACCCGGCCGAACGCGCAGGGTAAAAGCCGGGCCACACAATTTGAGTGACAGATCGCCGTGATAAACGTGCAGGCCCCTGGCGCCGATGCCGCGCCCCAGGCAATCCCCAGCCACCGCCACCGGAACGCTTCGGAAGGCTTCGATCAATTCAGCATCGAGATCGCCGTTACGCGGATTGATGCGGTAGCCGGTTGGCCAGTCATTGAGAGCAGAAACGGTCATGGTAAATCTCCAGTCAAAGGGAAAGCAGGTCAGCGTTGACGCACGACGTACGCGGCACAGGCTTGCCGTCGAGAAAATCCAGAACGTTGTTGGCCGCGTCCCGAGCCATTGCAGCCAATGCAGCGTGGGTCGAACCGCCCACATGCGGGGTCAGCACGACGTTATCCAGATGCAATAAGGGACTGTTGGACGGCAGAGGTTCGATGGCCATGGTGTCCAGACCTGCCGAGTACAATTGGCCGCTGCGTAGCGCATCAACCAGAGCGGCTTCATCCACCACTTCGCCGCGAGCGGTGTTGATCAACACCGCGCCTTCGGGAAGCATTGCCAATTCGGTTGCGCCAATCAGGTTTCGGGTCTGTGCAGTGAGCGGCACGTGCAGGCTCAGGACGTGGCTTTCACTGAGCAACGCGGCCAACGATTGCACTGCCACAGCACCCTGCAGATCACTGTCGGCGTTGAGAAACGGATCGTAGACCCGCACCCGCATACCGAGCGCCTGACACACCGTCGAGACTTTGCGCGCCACCTGACCAAAACCCACCAGGCCCAGCGTGCGCCCGCTCAACTCCAGCCCGTCTTGCGCACGAGACCAGCGCCCGGCGCGAATCTCGCTGTCCATCCAGCTGACTTTACGTGCCGCAGCGAACATCAGGCCCAGGGTCATTTCACACACCGACTGCGCGTTGGCACCGGGAGTGACGTAAACCGGAACGCCCCGGGCGCTCGCCGCAGAGACATGGATATTGCTGACGCCAACACCGTGTTTGGAGATGACTTTCAGGGTCGGGCAAGCGGTAATCGCCTGCTCGCTCAGCTCGAAAGTCCGGGAGATCACCGCGTCGATCGGCTCGCTGGCCATCAACCGCTCGATGTCAGCGACTTCCTGCCCGGCGCGAACAAACAACACCCGGCAGCCGCGCTGCGTGAGGATATCCAGTCCAGCCGGAGCCAGGCGTTCGGCGGTGACAAGAATGGAGTAAGTCATAAAGGACGCCTTGTTTTAATTATTGGCATCGGATCAGACATCGACGGACGATATCTACCGCTTATGGCATCCATGTTTAACCTTTTCTTCGTATAAATCTATTTCCGCTTTTTTATTCAACTATGAATTTAATTGATGCAATCACCCACAGCCCGCCCTTGCTGGGGCGATGGGTAACACTCGGGAGACACTGTGTCCTGACACAGCGCAGTCACGCAGCAAACACTATCCCTGTAGGAGCGCACGAGCATCGCGAGGCCGCGAGCCGTGCATCAGACAACGCGCCATCGCGCAGCAAACACTATCCCTTGTAGGAGCGCACGAGCACCGCGAGGCCGCGATAGCGGTGCATCAGACAACACGCTATCGCACAGCAAACACTGTTTCTGTAGGAGCGCACGAGCAACGCGAGGCCGCGATAGCGGTGCATCAGACAAGACGCTATCGCACAGCAAACACTATCCCTGTAGGAGCGCACGAGCACCGCGAGGCCGCGATAGCGGTGCATCAGACAACACGCCATCGCTGCCTCGCGATGCTCGTGAGCTTCTACAGAAAAGCATCCCAGATCAGGTCATTGCATTTTTGTTTGATAGTAGAAGGGTCAGGTCAGATCGGAATGATCGGTGAAAAGGCCTGAGCCTTCGCGCTTAAGCAGGTCGACGACGTAAGCGGTGGGTGGCGAGATATAGGCTTCGCGGCGCATAACCAGACCGAAGCTGCGCTTCATGGTGGTTTCCGGCAATTGTACCTCACGCAAGGTAGCGCCAATCTTGCCCACGCCCAGGTTGTGCCTGGAAATGAAGCTCAACAGAGGCGTGTGAGCGATCAGCCGCGGCATCATGTTGATGGAGTTGGTCTGTATCTGAATCTGCGGCGTATCCAATTGATGGTTGAAAAAAGCATTGTCCAGCCAACGCCGCGTAGCCACCGTGGGTGCCGCCAGCACCCAGCGCCAGTCACACAGACCGGCCATGGTGATCGGCCCCTCGAACAACACATGGTCCGCGCTGGCGACCACCACAACTTCATCCTGCAACAGGGCAAAGGTTTCGAATTGCGAAACATCGACCGCCGACAACGGGCAAATCAGCAAATCCAGCTGCCCCGTCCGCAGCGAGTTCAGCAGGATATCGTTCTGGCCGGTGACCAGCTCCAGGGTCAAGTCCGGGGCCGTTTCCAGCAATAACGACACCAGACTTGGCAGCAGGTATTCAGCCGCTGTGGGCCCACAGCCCAGACGAACATTTCCCACGGTACCTTTGGCGAAGTCCTGAATTTCCCGACGGGTTTCCTGAACGCCCTGACGCAGATGACGCGCACGCATCAGCAGCAGTTCACCTGCGGGTGTGAGGCGCATGCGCCGTCCCTCACGAAAAAACAACGCCGTGCCGAGTGTCTCTTCCAGTCGTTGAATGCTTTTTGACAGTGCAGGCTGGGTGCGATGCAGCTTTTCACCCGCGCGCCCCAGATTGCCTTGATCAGCGATGGTTTCGAAGTAATAAAGGTCGCGTAAATCCATTCGTACACATCCACATGACGTTGGCTATTGCTCTGCCAAGATTGCACATCTCGTCATGATGGCCGATGCGATGTGAATTCCCAACCCGAGTTGAGTCGGTGCGAAATCCCAATCGGCCTTCGTCTGTCTGGGCTGTAGAGCTGCCAGGCCGGATGGGATATAAAGCGCCTGCCGCTCAGTCGGGCAGAGAGAACCTTATTCTAGTCAAGGCACCGTTGCTGTTCTCACGAGTGACAGTTGCCTTACACCGGGACGCGAGCGCATCGACCAGCCCTAACCCACGCAAGCGTGACCCCTTTGTGGGTTGATTTCCCACCTGGCGTTGCTCGAAGCCAACCCCGTGATCGGCAATGACAATCTCCACCTCGCGATCTGCCTCTTTGCGAATCGAGAGTTCGACAGGTGAGGTACGAGAAGACCCGTGTTTTACGGTATTGGTCATCAGCTCGTTTACGATCAGGCCAATGTCAGAAGCGAATTGCATCGTCACATGCACTGACTTCACATCGACCTCCAAAGCCGTTGCGTCGCCTGTTTCCGCCGTCAACGCGGCGCGTGCCAGATTCGGCAGATAAACAGCCAGATCAATTTTCCCCGTCACAGCCTTATGCAATTCAGCCTGAATAACACCAACGCCTTGCACACGATTCATGGCGTCCCGCATCAGCGCCTTTGCTTCCTCGCCCTCGGCTTTTAGAAGGGATAACTGCATAAAAGAAATAATCAGCTGCAGATTATTTTTAACCCGATGATTCAGTTCTGCGAGAAGCACCTTCTGGTACGCCTCCATTTCCTTTTCATCGGTAATGTCGATGCAGGTTCCGAAAAAACCTGAAAACTCGCCCTCGCGAAAATACGGCCTGCCGTTATTCAGGAACCAGCGATAAACACCATCATGGCGGCGCATTCGGTAACGCATGCTGAAAACCTCACGCACCGCGAAAGCATTGGTGAACACAAGTTGGCAGAGTGCTTGATCCTCAGGATGAACATCCTGAAGCCATCCTGAGCCGTAGAGTTCCTCCAGACTTCTTCCACTGAATTCACGCCATGGCTTGTTAAACCAGTCACATAGCTGATCAGTTTTAGAGCGCCAGATCATTACAGGCGCGTTGTCTGCCAGTTCTTCGAAATCAATTCCGGCGAGCTCTGGAGATTCATCATTCATCGCTAAGCCTTCAGAGGCCCGGGGCGCTCATGGAAGATTTTCAAAGCACCAGGATTCGGGATATTCGAGGGCTTGCCTGCCAGCCAAAACCCGGCAATCAACGCAGCATTGGTCAGATCATCAAGACTGTAGGGCTTACTTAAAACGCCAATTGACTCAGCCCCCCGCTCGCTGGCGGCGACAATCTGTCCGGTCACAAAAAGAGAAAAAATGCCGTGCTGTATACGTAAAAAATTAGCGACATCAATGCCCTCTTCGTTTCCGGAGAGATTGATATCAACAAAAGCAACGTCTACAGGGAAATCCTTGGCAAGCCTCAACGCTTCGATTTCGTCATAAGCGGGTCCAACGATCTCATGACCCTCTTCTTCAAGCGCTTCAGCGTTCAGCAACGCCAGTATGGGGTCATCCTCAACAATCAAAATCCGCATAGTTTTCCTGAAAACGCTAACAGGTGAATGAAATACACCTCGTTAACTAAGTGACCCCTATGAAAATAGACAGTTTCATTGAGTATCACCGGCGTTCACGGATTAGCTCAGGGTTGAGGATCTGGGGACTTTACCACGGTGGCAGTTTATATATCGGGCGATGGAAGAATGGCGGCGCTAAATGCGCAGGGAGACTGAGAAAGGCGGAAAATTTTACTTATATTCATATGCTCGAAACATCCAAAAGCATAGGTATCGACATCAATTACACTCAAACGATTATCTTCACCATTATTTATCCAAGCGCTTCATGGCCTTCAACACGGCGTGTCCTGGCAGCGTTACTGAATGACGCTCTATCTGAAAAAACGAAAGTAACTGGATAGACGGCTTTCTGGACGATTGGCGTTGGCCGGAGGGCCAATACATTTGCCAGTTATCCTTCTCCGGAATTGATGTCCTTCCGGCCAAAGCCGCTCCTGCGGGTCTCTGTTTGCTGCGCGACGCCGGGATGTGAAACGCCCTCTTTTAACCGGGCTCGAACACCGATCATGAATTGCGCGCTGCAGCCTGCGACGCGCAAGCCATGTCGGCTGCCCTGATACTTACTTCTTCAACTTGCGCGATAGAAATTCACGAATGTAGCCGGCCACTTCTGGCGCATGGGTTTCCAGCGTGAAATGGCCAGCATCCAGCAAATGCACTTCTGCATCCGGGATATCTTTACGGTACGCCTCGGCCCCCGGCGGAATGAATGCAGGGTCGTGCTTGCCCCATACGGCCAGCAACGGCGGTTGGTGTTTGCGCAAATACGCCTGAAATGCCGGGTAAGCGGCCACATTAGTGCGGTAGTCAAGAATCAGGTCCAGCTGGATTTCTTCTGCACCAGGCCGCGCCATGTACAGAATGTCGAGGTTGTAGCCGTCCGGCGAAAGCTTCTGCGGATCGGCTCCGGTGCCGTATTGCCAGTCACGAATCGTCTCCGGCGACAACGAAGGACGGCAGGCTTCGCGATTGGCCGCGGAAGGATCACGCCAGTAGGCTTGCCACGGATCCCACTGATCGCTGAAACCTTCCAGATAGGCATTGCCGTTCTGGCTGATGATTGCGGTCACCTTCTCCGGGTTTGCGGCGGCAAGACGCAAGCCGGTTGGCGCGCCGTAGTCGAAGATGTACAGCGCGTATCTCTTCAGGCCCAGCGCCTCGGTGAAACCCTCGACCACCTTGTATAAGTTTTCAAAGGTGTAATCGAACTGCCCGCGCGGCGGCGCTTTGGTGTTACCGAAACCCGGTAAATCCGGGGCGATGAGGCGGTACTGGTTTGCCAGCAAGGGCATCAGGTCGCGGAACATGTGGCTGGCGCTCGGGAAGCCGTGCAACAGCAAAAGTACCGGGGCGTCCTTGGGACCGACTTCGCGATAGAAGACCTCCACCTCGCCGACCTTCTGGGTATGAAACGTAACGCGGAATGCATCATCGAGTGCCATAACGTTTTCCTTGGTTGCAGGTGCCTTGGAGGAGGAAGGGGCAGCGCTCGCGAATGACGCGCCCAGCGCCGCGGCAGCGCCGACAGCAGATGCCTGTAAGACCTTGCGCCGACTGACGCCATTTGCATCACGGGCTTCGGCGAATGGATCGGACTTGCTCATGGTAAGAACCCGGTTTGAATGAACAGGTAGCCATGCTATTCGTTGCTTCTTCTGCAGAGAATTACCATCTAACTCAATTCACCATTTCTATTCCTGCAATGCTGCTAGCATTCCAGACACGCTACCTCATGCTACGAGTGAAACATGGATCGAATTCAGGAAATGACGCTCTTCGCCGCACTGGCCGAGCAAACCAGCTTCGCCGGGGTTGCCCGACACTTTGGTTTGTCCACCGCGACAGTCACGCGGGCCGTGGCCAGCCTGGAGACGCGGCTGGGGATTCTGCTGGTGGTGCGCACTACGCGAAACATGCGTCTAACTGAAGCCGGGCAACGCTTTGCCATTGATTGCCGACGTTTACTCGCCGACCTGGATGAGGCTGAAAACGCTGCGGGTGGCCTGCATACCCTTCCCGGCGGATTGCTGACGGTGACAGCGCCTCAGATGTTCGGTGCGCTGCACGTTACACCGCTGCTGACCCGTTTTCTCAGCCAGTACCCGTCTGTGGAGATCCGCGCAATTCTGGTTGATCGGGTGGTGTCCATGCTGGATGAAGGCATTGACGTTGCCGTGCGCATCGGTGCCCTGCCCGACTCAACATTGACGGCAATCCCGGTGGGCAGCGTACGCCGCATGGTCTGCGCCTCCCCCGCCTACCTGGCAGAACACGGCACCCCGCAGCACCCGGACGATTTACGCCAACACTCGACCATCTCGACATCCGCCTCAGAACGCCCACCTCAATGGGCCTTCCGGGTCGACGGGCGAGACTACACCGTAGATGTCGCTTCGCGGCTCAGCCTGACATCGTTCCAGGCTGCAATCGGCGCGGCCTTGCAGGATTGGGGGCTGACTCAAGTGCCGTATTACCAGATACGCGAACACCTGCGGGACGAGAGACTCAAGTGCGTGCTGCAAGGGTTCGAGATCGAGCCCGAGCCGGTACATGTGGTGTATCTGGAGGGCCGTCGTGGTTCCTCGAAGGTACGTTCGTTTGTGGATTTCTGTGTGGAAGGATTGAGAAAGGATCTGCGGTTTGAGGCGGGGATTGCTTGAAGGTGACGCTTTCAAACATCAAATCAGTCATGACCCTCAAATGCATTGCCTGTAGGAGCTCACCGAGGTTACGAGGCCAGCGATGGCAGTTTATCTGACACTCCGCCATCGCTGGCCTCGTAACCTCGGTGAGCTCCTACAGTTGCGCCTCAACTCATTTAATTATGTTTTTAGCGAACAAGCGATTTTCATGGGCCGACTGATCAGTCGTGCGACTTTGACAAACAGATGGCCAGTGGGACCGGATTCATTCGGGAAGGCGGAATGCCTGGCGATGAAAATATCATGGCTGTACCGGTCACTTCTTCTGAGGCTACGCCGACCCAGCGACTAGGCTAGACGAAACCACAATGTCCTTTTTTCTAGAGGTCGTTTCGTAACGCTATCCTGGAGCACTGATCATGACCGACACCCAACCCCTGACCATCGCTGTATTACTGGGCTCCGTGCGCAGTGACCGCCAAGGCATCAAAGCCGCTCGCCTGCTCTTGAACGCCCTTGAGGAGCGCGGCCACGAAGCGGTACTCGTCGACCCCATGGTGACGCGCCTCCCCCTGCTGGACCGCATGTACAAGGAATATCCAGCCGGGCAAGCGCCAGCAGAACTGGAACAACTCGCCACTCTCTATCGCCGCGCCGATGGATTTCTGCTGGTCAGCGCCGAATACAACCACGGCGTCCCACCAGCATTGAAAAACCTGCTCGACCATTTTCTGGAGGAGTACTTCTGGCGGCCGTCGGCGATCACCTGTTACTCAGCAGGAGGTTTTGGCGGCGTGCGGGCGGCGATGCAACTGCGCATGATCGTGGGAGAACTGGGTATGCCGAGCATCCCCAGCCTGTTTTCCATCCCCCGCATCGGCGATGCCCTGGCAGATAACGGACAGCCTACGGAGCCCCGCACGCTGAAACAGATGAACCGGTTTCTCGACGAGTTCGAATGGTATGCGCGGGCGTTGAAGAATCAACGGGCGAAGGGGACGCCGTATTGAAAGTGCGTCTATTGGGAGGGATCGTGCGGTTGAATCGCAGTGGATCTTAAACTTCGCTATCGTTTTCCTCAGATAGCTGATGGCAAAACTGGGCTAGCCGAAGCATAAGGGTATCACCCGAGATGAGCTTGCCTTGTTCCTTGTCCCGAGATGCCAAGGCCATGAGCTTGACCAACGCGATGGCTTCATCTCGGTGCTTACGCGCTGCGCAGGACTCAATCACATAGACTGGAATGCCATGTTTCGTCACTACGATTGGCTCGGAAACGTCCAGCGTCGCCGCGTTTTTCCTCAGAGAGCTGATGGTTTCAAACCGCATGCGTAAGTACAGCCCTGAATTCATAAAATCTAACTTGAAATTAATCTCTGTAGGAACACGCCCCGTGCCCCTGATACAGCGCTGTCGCGCAGCAAACTCGGTTCATGTGGGAGCGGTGCTTGCCCGCGATAAAGGCGACGCGGTCTGAAGAGTACACCGAGGTATTCTTATAGCGCGCAAGCACCACACAAAAAACCGAGTTTATTCAGTGAGTAATAGGTTATTTGATGAAAGTGAGCCTAGGTTAAACACCAAAAAAACCAACATGCAGTACATATCTAAAGCCATCCAAAAAACGCCCGATGCTAGCGTGATTCCTCATTCACGCTAGTCAGGATTCACCGATGTACCCTATCGATTACAACAGTTACAGATCCACCAAAAGCTTCAATCACCGCACCCGTTTTCTGGTGATGCACTACACGGCCTGTAACTTCCAACAATCAGTCGCCGCGCTCACCGGCCCTTCGGTCAGCTCGCACTATCTCGTCCCCGACCCGAGCGATAAAACCTACACCGACGCGGGCTTCTCCGACATGCGCATCTTCAACCTCGTCGATGAAAGCGAACGCGCCTGGCATGCAGGCGTCAGCGGATGGGCGAAGCGTTACAACCTGAACGACACAGCCATTGGGGTAGAAATCGTTTATTTGGCTACCGAAGACAAAGGCGTTTTCACCTTCCCGCCCTATAACCCCACGCAAATAGACGCAGTCAAAGAGCTGGCAAAGAACATTCTCCAGCGTTACCCCGATATCACGCCGGTTAACGTCGTCGGCCACAGCGATATCTCCATCGGCCGTAAAAGCGATCCCGGTGCCGCCTTCCCCTGGAAAGCACTTCACGATGCCGGTATCGGCGCGTGGTATGACGAAGCAACCAAACAGAACTATCAGGCACAGTTCAGCACCGCCCTGCCAGCCAAAGCCGAAATGATCGCGAAACTAGGCCGTTACGGGTATGACCCAACCGCTGCGATGACAGACAGCGGGTACAAGAACCTGATCCGTGCATTCCAGCTGCATTTCCGCCCGCAAAAATATGACGGCGTGGTTGATGCTGAAACGGCGGCGGCGCTGTATGCGTTGGTGGACAGGTATTTTCCGAAGAAGGTGACGAAGCAGATGTATGTCTGAAGCGATTGAGGTTTAAACAGATTCGCAGACGACGCAGCACGATATTCAGGAAACCCTGAACGCTGATCAAAAACCGGGTTTTTTTTACAGATACCCGCCAGAGCTGACGAGTTAAAAGATAGGTGGTAACCCCACCAGCCACACCCCGGCACACAATGTTCCCGCTGTGGCTGCTTCCTTCCGGATCTGACCAGGTTCACGGGTAATCGTTGCGGGGGGACCGATGGGGTCACCATAACGACACTCACCTGTCGGCGAGCCGCGCCATTGTACCGGTCTTGAGCGAAGTTACAACCCGTAATGCCGGATAAAAATTCGATAGGGCTCAAGCACTTGTGTGACGGGGGTTGGATGGGTTGCAGCGCTTGGGATCGGGGCTTATAGTCGCGCCGTCGCTGTAAATCAGCGATCGGGTGTGGAAGCCCGGATTGGTTATAGGAACGCAAAGCTCATACCAGCAATCGGAGACAGTACTGTCTGCGACTGTTGTGTTATGGCGGCTGTGCGCTGGGGCACTTTCGGGTGCGCCGGGTTCCTATGACCGGTCTTCCACACCCGCGCACAGCTGCCACCCACTCATGTGGAAGTGAGTATTTGGCGGCTCCCATTCGCATAGGAGCTTCAAACATGTTCAAAATAACGCCAAATCCCCCTGCCCCATCCGTTCCCGGAGGTGCAGCATGAATCGCTTCGTTCCGCTCAAAAGCAACAACACCGACAGCCCGGTGATGCACATCGACAGCCACGCACCACTGGATTTTCTGTTTGCCAGTGCTGACCGGCGTATTCGCATGGCGCGCTATCTGCTGGAAACGCTGGACGGTGCCGATGAGTGCGATGTGCGTTGCATCGCCAATGCCGCGCTGATGTTGCTGAGCGATGGTTGCGATGCACTCACGGTTGTCGAGAAGCAGATATTTAGCCCGCCCTCTCCATGCACTTCTGTCAGACACTGAGCCATACTGCGCACCGCCTACTTTCCTTGTCAGACGGTGCGATTTAGCAGTGATGAATACGCAAGTTGTGAGCTACGAAACCCTCAACGAAACACAGCGCCAACAGCTGGATGCGCTGGAGATTCTGCCGGAGCAGCTGCCGTTTTCCGGAGATATTTATTGTGCGCTGAACACGTTGCTGGTCCGCCCGACCCCGGATATTCAAGGGGTGGCGCTGTTGATGGATGAGAAGCCGGTGGGTTTCTTACTGCTCAAGCGTGGGGAGTTTCTGCCGCACTGGGCGGTGGAAGGTTCAGCGACGCTGCATGCGCTGCAGATTGATCACCGGGTTCAGGGCAAGGGCCTGGGCAAAGTGTTTTTGCAGGGATTGCCGGAAGTGGCGCGCGCGACGTGGCCGGATATCGGACAGCTGATGTTGTCGGTGGATGCGGATAATCTGGCGGCTCGGAATCTGTATGTCGGCCAGGGCTGGGTGGATACCGGCGAGGCGTATAAAGGTCGGATCGGGTATGAGCGGCGGTTGGTGCTGGACCTGTAGACATAGGTCACCTGTGGGAGATTCTATATTCGCCCGCAAGCCGACGTGGGACCGGCTTTAGCCGGGAAGGCTGTATTTCTGACGATGAAGATGTATTGAATTTACAGGCCCCTTCCCGGCTAAAGCCGGTCCCACGTCATCAGTGATTCCTATGGGAGAGAATTCATTCGCGAAAGCGGCGTGTCAGATATCGGTGTAATTCTGGCCGGGCCCCTTCGCGAATGAATTCGCTCACATATACCGCGCTATTCCGTAGGACCGGCTTTAGCCGGGAGGACGTCGGGACATTCGCTAAATACCCTTCGGTAGAAATACCGCTCTCCCGGCTAAAGCCGGTCCTACAAGATCATGCTTGCAGGTGAACATAGAATCTCCCACACAGAACAGGCGTACAGCCAGTACCACTGCGCCGTCAGACCTATAGGATTTAAAAGAACCCTATAGGTCAATGAGGTTCTTAGAGCCCCAACTCAGCCACAACCGCTTCCAGGGCCTTGGCCGGGTCTGCCGCCTGGCTGATCGGGCGGCCGATGACGAGGTAGTCGGAACCTGCGTCCAGCGCCTGGCGAGGGGTCAGGATGCGGCGTTGGTCGTCCTGGGCACTGCCGCTCGGGCGGATGCCCGGGGTGACCAATTGCAGCGCCGGATGCGCAGATTTCAGCGCCTGGGCTTCCAGTGCTGAACACACCAGACCGTCCATGCCAGCCTTTTCAGCCAGTGCAGCCAGACGCAGCACTTGTACCTGCGGGTCGACGTCCAGGCCGATACCGGCCAGGTCTTCGCGCTCCATGCTGGTCAGTACGGTCACGCCGATCAGCAGCGGTTGCGGGCCGGTGCGCTGGTCGAGCACTTCACGGCAGGCCGCCATCATGCGCAGGCCACCCGAGCAATGCACGTTGACCATCCACACGCCCATCTCGGCCGCTGCTTTGACGGCCATGGCGGTGGTGTTGGGGATGTCGTGGAATTTGAGGTCCAGGAATACTTCAAAACCCTTGTCGCGCAGGGTTTCGACGATGTCCGAAGCGCAACTGGTAAACAGCTCTTTGCCGACTTTGACGCGGCACAGCTTGGGGTCCAGCTGATCAGCCAGTTTCAAAGCGGCGTCACGGGTCGGGAAATCCAGGGCGACGATGACAGGAGTCTGGCAGACGGACATGAGCGGGTTCTCTGGTAGGTCGAAATCGGCGCGCATTGTATCCGAACCTTACCGCAGACGGTAATCGAACCGCCCAACTGAATCGATTCTCCCCAATGAATACGCCCTAAAGCGGACATCACCCTGCACGCCCCGCACCAAAGCTGCACCCTCTTGGAGCGCGCAAACGAGAACCGTTCTGCAAACGACGCGTTTGGGACCAATACGACTATGGTTCAGTGAGTGGCATGGCGACTGCAACAGGATGTTTCGATGATTCTACAGACTTCAGGGAGCAATGCATGAACACTCAACTCAAGCCCACGCTGGGCACACTCCATTTATGGGGGATCGCGGTCGGGCTGGTGATCTCCGGTGAATACTTCGGCTGGAGTTATGGCTGGGGTGTTGCCGGGACTTTAGGCTTCCTGGTGACTTCGCTGATGGTCGCATTGATGTACACCTGCTTCATCTTCAGCTTCACCGAACTGACCACTGCCATCCCACACGCGGGCGGACCATTTGCCTACAGCCGTCGGGCTTTCGGGGAAAAAGGCGGACTGGTTGCAGGGCTCGCAACCTTGATCGAATTCGTGTTTGCGCCACCGGCGATTGCGATGGCCATTGGTGCGTATCTGAACGTGCAGTTTCCGGGGCTTGATCCGAAGCTGGCGGCAGTCGGTGCTTACATCGTGTTCATGACCCTGAATATCCTGGGTGTGAAACTGGCGGCGACCTTTGAACTGGTAGTCTGCATCCTGGCCGTGGCTGAGTTGCTGGTGTTCATGGGCGTGGTTGCTCCAGCGTTCAGCTTCAGCAATTTTGCGCTTAATGGTTGGGCCGGCTCCGACACCTTTGGTGCTCCGGCCATTGCCGGTATGTTCGCGGCCATTCCGTTCGCGATCTGGTTCTTCCTGGCCATCGAAGGCGCGGCCATGGCAGCTGAAGAAGCCAAAGACCCGAAGCGCACCATTCCAAAAGCGTATGTCAGCGGCATTCTGACCCTGGTATTTCTGGCCATGGGCGTGATGCTGTTCGCTGGCGGCGTGGGCGATTGGCGCACCCTGTCAAACATCAACGATCCGCTGCCACAGGCGATGAAAACTGTGGTCGGGGAAAACTCCAGCTGGTTGCACATGCTGGTGTGGATCGGTCTGTTTGGTCTGGTGGCGAGCTTCCACGGCATCATCATGGGGTACTCGCGGCAGTTCTTCGCACTGGCTCGCGCCGGTTACCTGCCCTCCTCGCTGGCCAAACTGTCGCGCTTCCAGACGCCACACCGCGCCATCATTGCCGGTGGCGTCATCGGTATTGCTGCGATTTACAGCGACGGCCTGATCAACCTCGGCGGCATGAGTCTGACGGCAGCGATGATCACTATGGCAGTATTCGGTGCCATCGTGATGTACATCATGAGCATGCTCAGCCTGTTCAAACTGCGTAAAACCGAACCGTCGCTGGAGCGCACCTTCCGTGCGCCGGGCTATCCAGTCGTGCCGGGCATCGCCTTGGCGCTGGCGGTGGTATGCCTGATTGCGATGGCGTGGTTCAACGCGCTGATCGGCCTGATCTTCCTCGGTTTCATGATCGTGGGCTTCATCTATTTCAGCCTGACGGCGCAATCACGTGCTGACGCGCCAGCCGATGCGATGCTGACCGGGCTTTAAATAGCGGCACATAACAGGGCGCGGGACTAGACTTGAACCATTGAGCAGCGCTGCTGCTCAAACGGTTACATAAAAAGGAGAGCCCTATGCCCTGGTATGCCTGGTTAATTCTGCTGGTAGCAATTGGTTCGATCGTGGGCGGTTTGATGGTTTTGCGCCAGTCCGCGCAAAAGCTGCCACTGAGCGACGAGCAGCTCAAGCGTGTCCACGAGCGCAACGCCGAGATGGATGCCAAAGAGGCCAAGGATCGCTAAGAACAAAGACGGTGCCTTGAGCATCGTCTTTTCATTTAGCGTGCTACACGACTCTGCTCATCTGCCACCGCCCGGTGGCTGATCAGCGGGAGGACGGCAATTCGATACGGCTGGAAAATCTTCAGCATCTGCCCGTTGTCCCTCAACGCTTGCAGCAACTGTTCGAACTGCGCGCCGCTGATGGGTGCTTTGGGACGCAGCAAGGCAAAATGCTTATACGTCTGGTCGACCCGCTCCGAAACCAGCAACTGCGATGCTTCCGCTCGGTTACGCGCCATGAAATCACTCAGGTACGAACGCGTCACCAGCGCAATGTCGGCACGGTCGCGCATCACCATCAGCAAGTTACTGTCGTGGGAATAGGTCAGCGTGGTCTCGAAGTGTTCGCTCAGGTATTTCGGGTCGGCGTTGAACTGCGCAAATGCATAGTGATAGCCGCTGAACAAGGCCAGACGCTTGCCATGCAAATCATCGAAATAGCTTTGGTCGCGACCTGTCACCTTGCGTGCGACAAAGATTTCCGCGTCTTCGAGTTTCATATCGACGGCTTGGTGGGGGATCGTCTGCCAATCCCATTCAGGATTTTCAAAGATCGCCATATCAACGCGGCCCTGCTCGAAATCACGAAAACGACGCGGAATTGAAGTCGGCACCAGCACGAACTCATAGTCATGCTGGACAGCATTCAGGGCAGCCACGAGTTCAGGCAGCAAGCCGGTGTCTGCGCCTTTTTCAGGCCGGATGGTGTAGGGCGGAAAATGCGCAGCACCGATTTTTACTACTTGCGCAGCACTCACCGGCATAGCCAGCAGTGTTGCCACGGCCACTAACAAGGCTCGCGACGCTAACCGCACAGACAAAAACTCCAAGACTGCGCACCCCTGAAATTGATCAACCCTAGGTGTTTTTTATTGTTAAAACAATGAGCAAATAGTCCAACACAGTGTTAATTATCGCTAAGTGCCATCATTAAAGCTTCATCGGCCAATTGGTCCAGCGTCATACTGCCTTCTGGCTTGAACCATGTCGTGGTCCAGGACAGAGCGCCCATCAGAAAACGCCGGGTGACGAACACGTTGCCTTTGACCAGACCCGCCTCTTTCGCCTCGCCCAGCACTTGCAGCCACAGCTGTTCATAGCGATCACGCAACGCCAGGACGCTCGCCTGCCCTTGCGCTGACAGTGAGCGCCACTCGTAAACCAGCACGGCCATGGCCTCGCCGCTGCCCCCCATGATTGACCGCAACTCGCAGCGAATCAGCGCCAGCACGCGCTCGCGAACGGTGCTGGCCTCGGTCAACGCGGCGCGCATCAATGCAGTGTTGTAGACGATGGTTTCTTCCATCACTGCGCGCAGGATGTCGTCCTTGCTTTTGAAGTGATGGAAGATGCTGCCGGACTGAATGCCCACCGCACTGGCCAGATCACGCACAGTGGTACGTTCATAGCCCTTGTTGCGGAACAGATGCGCGGAGACCTGCAGCAACTTGCCCCGAGCACTGTGCGGATCAGTGAGTTGCCCCGCATCGATCAGTTCGTGCATGACCGATAGCGCTTGCTGCTCGTTCACGGTTTTTCCTCTACTTCAAAACGACACTCAACCATCTGAACGACTACGCGATTCGTGGGGCCGGCTTTAGCCGGGAAGGCGTTATTCTTGACGATACAGCCGTATTGGAGGTACTGGCCTCTTCCCGGCTAAAGCCGGTCCCACGACATCACGCCAATATCGAGATCACATCACACTTGGGACCCTGCGCTGGAATCTGCCCGCACGCACAGCAATCTATGCTCGCCCGCGCAACCAGGCAAGCACTCGGGCGAGAAATAAATACCGTCCCGATACGCATTGCGTGCCATCCGCTCGCGAAGGCTCATGGCACCGATTGGCGGATCAGTTGTCGATCTATGAGTCACGTCGGCCACGCTCATTGGCCGATGACGAATGTTGCTGGAAGTCACGTCGATAGACGTATGCAGTTGAATGTGGCTACGCTTGGTCTGAAATGGATCAACGACTTTGGACAGGAGCTTCAGATGCCGCACTGGTTGGTGATTGATCTGGAAGCCACGACCGAAGAAGGCGGCTGGCCGGTAGCAGAAATGGAGATCATCGAAATCGGGGCGACGCTGGTCAATCAGGACGGGCGCGAACTGGATCATTTCGAGCGTTTCGTACGCCCGGTGCGTCGGCCTCTGCTGACGAACTTCTGCAGGGAGCTGACCCACATCAGCCAAAGCAACATCGACAGCGCCGCGCCGCTGACCACCGTATGGCCCGCGTTCGAGCGCTGGATCAGCCACCATCAGGCGCGGGTCGTGGGCTGGGCGAGCTGGGGTGACTATGATCGCCAGCAGTTGGAGCAGGAATGGCGGCAGCATAACCTTACGAGTTTTCTGAGCACTGTGCCCCACGTGAACCTCAAGCAACGCTTCGCCAAGGAGCGCCAACTGCAGCGGCCCATGGGACTGAACGGGGCCCTGCAACTGGCGGGCATGCAATTCAACGGTCAGCAACACCGGGCGCTGGTTGACGCCCGGAACACCGCTCGCCTGCTGCCGCTGATTCTTCCCAATTGATTGGCACTCGCGTTCTAAAGCGAGTGACGGGTTGAATAGGCTTCGGCATACTGGCCGCCCAATTTTCTAGCCCTTATCGAGGAATCGCCATGTTCAAAGTCAACGAGTACTTCGACGGCACCGTTAAATCCATTGCCTTCGCTCAAGCTGAAGGGCAAGCCACGATTGGCGTGATGGCCGCGGGTGAATACGAGTTCGGTACTGCGCAGCGGGAAATCATGCACGTCATTTCCGGCAGCCTGAGCGTGAAACTGCCAGACAGCACCGACTGGGAAACCTTCGCCACCGGCAGCCAGTTCAACGTCCCTGCCAATAGCAAGTTCCAGCTGAAAGTGGCTGTGGATACTGCTTACCTTTGTGAATACCGCTAAGGCCAGACCAATGCGGCAGCTGTAAGAGGCAATTTGGAGCTGACGCGGTTATTCAAGCACACCGCCTCGCGAACAAGTTCGCTCCTACCGGGCAGCCTCAGGTTCACCGCGTTCGAAGGTAGGAGGCAACTTGTTGCCGAGAGGGCCTGACGCGGTTATTCAGGCACACCACCTCGCGAACAAGTTCGCTCCTACCGGGCAGCGCGGAGCCTCAGGTTCACCGCGTTCAAAGGTAGGAGCCAACTTGTTGGCGAGAGGGCTGACGCGGTTATTCAGGCACACCACCTCGCGAACAAGTTCGCTCCTACCCGGCCGCGGAGGCTCAGGCTTGCCGCGTTCGAAGGTAGGAGGCAACTTGTTGGCGAGAGGGGCTGACGCGGATATTCAGGCACACCGCCTCGCGAACAAGTTCGCTCCTACCCGGCCGCGGAGGCTCAGGCTTGCCGCGTTCGAAGGTAGGAGGCAACTTGTTGCCGAGAGGGCCTGACGCGGTTACTCAGGCACACCGCCTCGCGAAAAAGTTCGTCCCTGCAGTTCGTCTCGGGTCAACGTCAAACCACCTCCTCTCCCCGCGCATTGAACTGCAATGCCGCCAACCTTGCATACAGCGGATTGCTGACAATCAATTGCTGATGCGTGCCTACGGCGACCAGTTTTCCTTGATCGATAACGGCAATCCGGTCGGCGTTTTGCACCGTGGCCAGTCGATGGGCAATGACCAATGTCGTGCGGCCTTTCATCAGACCCGGTAACGCTTCCTGAATCAGGTGTTCACTCTGGGCATCCAGCGCGCTGGTTGCTTCGTCCAGCAGCAGAATCGGAGCGTCCACCAGCAATGCCCGAGCGATGGCCAGGCGTTGACGCTGCCCACCCGACAAACCAAGCCCGCCGTCACCCAGATGGGTCTGGTATCCGTTGGCCATTTGCAGGATGAACTCATGGGCGTGGGCGATACGCGCAGCTGCTTCAACCTGTTCAGTGCTGGCGCTGGCATTGCCATAACGAATATTGTCTTCAACGCTGCCGAAAAACAGCGCGGGTGTCTGCGAGACCAGCGCAAAGTGACGGCGCAAGTCTTGCGGATCGAGCTGCGTAATCGGCAACCCTTCGACAAGAATCCGCCCCGACTGCGGATCGTAGAAACGCAGCAGCAAATCAAACAATGTCGATTTACCCGCCCCTGAAGGACCAACCAACGCAAGGGTTTCCCCCGGTTCAATGGTCAGGGTCAGGTTATCCACGGCCTTGTGCTCAGGGCGTGACGGATAGCTGAAGCTCACGGCCTCCAATTCCAGACGACCGCTGATCCGCTCCGGCAATTGCAACAGATCGCTGCTCGGCGGCGTGATTTCGCTTTTGGCCCGCAGCAGTTCGGAAATTCGCTCGGCCGCACCCGCCGCCCGTTGCAACTCGCCAATCACCTCACTCAGGGTGCCGAAGGCGCTGCCGACGATCAGTGCGTAAAACACGAACGCAGCCAGTTCACCGCTGGAAATGGTGCCCTCGATGACATCCATGCCGCCGACCCACAACATCACGGCCACCGCCCCCAGCACCAGGACAATTACCAGCGTGATCAGCCACGAGCGTTGCAGGATGCGCTTGCGAGCGGTCTGGAAAGCATCCTCGGCAGTCTTCGCGAAACGCGCCTTGTCCTGCTGCTGATGGTTGTAGGCCTGAACCGTCTTGATCTGCCCCAGCGCTTCGGACACGTAACTGCCGACGTCGGCGACACGGTCCTGGCTTTCCCGGGACAGGCTGCGCACGCGGCGGCCAAAGATCAGGATCGGCGCCACCACCAGCGGCAGTGCTACGACGACAATGCTGGTGAGTTTCGGGTTGGTGATGAACAACAGAATAATCCCGCCAATCACCATCAAGGCATTGCGCAGGAACATCGACAGCGACGAACCGATTACCGATTGCAGCAACGTGGTATCGGCGGTCAGGCGTGACTGGATCTCGGAACTGCGATTATTTTCGTAGAACCCCGGATGCAGGTTGATCAGGTGATCAAAGACCTTCTTGCGCAAGTCCGCCACGACTCGTTCACCAATCCAGGACACCAGATAGAAACGGACAAAGGTGCCAGCCGCCAGGCCCATGACCAGGAGCATGAACAGGCCGATGGATTGATTGAGCAGGTGCGGTGAGCGCGTGACGAACCCCTGATCCACCAGCATTTTGATTCCCTGCCCGATCGACAGGGTGATCCCGGCCGTGACGATGAGCGCGATCAGCGCGCCAACCGTTTGCCAGCGATAAGGAGCCATGAACTGCGCCGCCAGGCGAATGGCCTGACGCTGACGACTGGAAAGCAATGAAGCCATGAAAGCTGGACCCGCATGAAAGGCTGAAGCCAGAGCCTACACCGGTCCGACGGGCATTTCTCTGCTATTACCACCCGGCAGGTGCTGATGAACTATGGCGATTAGCCTTAGTCGCATCATTATGACCGTCATGACCCATTGCTAGACAGGATTGATCTAAGCGAACGCTGGCGGTTATGTGCAGTTTCTGGTGGACTTGACGCGCGTTTGATGTGCCTAGGGATGTCACGGCAGAGTCATTGAACGCGGTTAGTCTAAGCACAACACCTGATGAAGGAGACAGGCCATGAGCTTGCAAGCAAACAGCAATGAAGTGCCAGTCGTACGAGCCAACCCGCAGCTGCCCGTGGGCGGCGCAATCCTGGACAAGGACGGGCGCGAAGTCGTGATCACTGAAGAGATGGTTCAGGCCGCTTGTCAGGAATGCGACAAAAACTGGGTTACACCTGAAAAACAAGATTGAGCAAAGCCCCAACATTTAGAACCCGACGTCCGTGTCGGGTTTTTTCTGTCCGGGATTTGATCTGGCAGGCTCAGGCTACCGGGACAACCACCGCGCCCAGCGCCGTCACCAACGCCTGCAACGCAGCCGATTGGCCATTGATTTTCACATTTAAACCTTCGATCTCGCGACGCGGCGGATAGTTTTTGCGCAGCAGATCGAACGCTACAGGCTGGCTTACCGAGCCCACCAGGCTCCGGCGAAAATCGGCGTCATCACGGCGCGGGTCGTAGACGCCGCGGCACAGCGTGTTCAGCGCCCAGACCGGATCGGTGCGCTCATCCAGGGTGACTTCCGCGAGCCAAGGCCGGGGCAACAGATCGGCAAGACTGATCTGCGCTTCCTGCTCAAGAAACCCACACAAGGCCTGATAAATCTGCGCAGTGCCTCGCTGCCGCCCGTCGAGGCTGTAACCCGCAATATGTGGCGTACCGATCACGCACAGGTCGGCCAGTTCAATATTCACGTTGGGCTCGCCTTCCCAGACATCCAGCACGGCCTGCAGGTCTTCGCGCTCCAGCAGCGTGTCATGCAAGGCCGCGTTATCAACCACTGCGCCACGGCTGGCGTTGATCAGCCAACTGCCGTGTTTGAGTTGCTGCAAACGTGATTGGTCGAGCAGATGCCAGGTCGGATGTTCGCCCCCCTTGTCCAGCGGGGTGTGCAAGCTGATCACGTCACAGCGCTGGAGGATTTCCTCAAGGCTGACGAAGTCACCGCCTTCAACGGCTTGCCGGGGAGGATCGCAGACCAGCACATTCCAGCCCAACGCCTTTAGCACCTTGATCAACCGCCCGCCCACCTGCCCCGCGCCGACTACGCCATAGGTGCGCTGCGCCAGATCCACGCCTTCGATTTCCGCCAGAGTCAGCAGACTGCCGAGGACATAATCCACGACGCCACGGGCATTACAACCCGGCGCGCTGGACCACTGAATACCGGCCTGCTGGAAGTAATCCAGATCAAGGTGATCGGTGCCAATGGTGCAGGTGCCAACAAAACGGACCGGGCTGCCTCCGAGCAATTCGCGGGTCACCGGCGTCACCGAGCGCACCAACAGAATGTCCGCTTCCGCCACTGCAACCCGGTCAATGGAACGGCCGGGCAAACGCTGGATCTCGCCAAAACCGGCAAAGAACGCGTCGAGCAACGGAATATTTTCGTCAGCAACAATTCGCATGGTGTACTCCCAGAGGTCGGCGGCAGTGTAGGCATTGATCGTTGCGGATAGGAAGGTGTGTTCGAGCTGGCTGACTCTCAAGCAGGAGACCCTCTGCCTGCAGCCTTTTCAGCAGCGCTTCATTTGTCGTGGGACCGGCTTTAGCCGGGAAGGCGGCATATCTGACAGCACAAATTTGTCGGCTGTACTGGCCCCTTCCCGGCTAAAGCCGGTCCCACGTCAGAAATACTCCGGACCGATCAATCCAGCTTCTTGCGAATCCAGTACAGGAAGGTGCCATCCGCAGCCTCTTGATCCACTAGGTCATGGCCCAGGAAAACACAGAACTTGGGGATGTCGCGGCGCGTGGACGGGTCGGTGGCGATGACCTTGAGCAGGCCGCCAGCAGGCAGGTCGCGGACTTTCTGATGCAGCATCATCACTGGCTCAGGGCAATTGAGGCCGGTGGCGTCGAGAATGGCGTCGACGGGCTGACTTTGGATGGGTTCAGACATAAGCACTCCAGAAACTGGCGGGCATTATCCCGCGTATCCGGGCAGGTCGCTAGCTGCCAAACGCATCCTTCAGGAAACCCGGTGCAATGTAGCGTTCGTAGTGCGCTTCGGACAGCAGGAAAAATTCCCGATCAATGGCATCGCGCAAGTCAGGCAAAGCCCAGTCGCGGAACTCCGGCATCAGCACCATACCGTACGCTTCAATATTGGTAATGACCCGCGCGCCCCGTGCAATCAGCTGGTAAGCCCAGCAATACTCTGACTGGGCAGGCACGAAGCGGATTTTGCGCAGTTCCAGTTGCGCACGCAGCTTGCCCGCATCAAATACTTCCAGCTTGGCGGTCATCACCTGAACCAGCAGCTGTTCGAGCCGCAGCCACACTGCCCGCTTCTGGTCTTCGTCGTAACCGTTCCAGTGGATCACTTCATGGTGGAAACGCTTGCAGCCACGGCACACCAGGTCCCCGTAAACAGTGGAACAAAGGCCGACACAGGGCGTTTTGATGATTTGATTGGGCATGGCAGGCAGGGCAACGACAGGCGAGAACGAGCCCGCATATTAGCCCTTTGTCTAACAACGATCACCCCCGAACGTGTAGGGCTAACTTACCTTTACAGAAGATTTGCCGTAGAATCAGCGAGCCTTTTAAGGCGCCAATGTCCGTTGGAAGCTGTTTTCAAAGCGTCACGAGCACAGTCAAAGTAACCCAGCAGTCCGGTGTTGACGCAGGATTCAAGCCCTCGTCAACACTCATCAGCCGTCCTGCAGGCGTAAAACTTTGAAAACAGCTTCTGTAAGGAATTGCCGAAAACCCTGGCCAAGGAACTCAAAAAGTTTCGTCGTGCAGGTTTTTCGGGCAATTCCTGGATGAGCGTCCCGGACACCCATTTGGGACCACTGATGAGGGTAATACTGTGCTTGAAGCCTACCGTAAACACATCGAAGAGCGTGCCGCCCAGGGTATCGTGCCCCAGCCGCTTAACGCCGAACAAACTGCCGGCTTGATCGAACTGCTGAAGAATCCCCCGGCTGGTGAAGAAACTTTCCTTGTCGACCTGATCACCAATCGTATTCCGCCTGGCGTTGACGAAGCTGCCTACGTCAAAGCCGGTTTCCTGTCTGCCCTGGCCAAGGGCGAAGCCACTTCTCCCCTGATCGACAAGAAGCGCGCCGTTGAACTGCTCGGCACCATGCAGGGCGGCTACAACATCGTCACGCTGGTTGACCTGCTGGATGACGCAGAGCTGGCCCCGGTGGCCGCTCAGGAACTCAAGCACACGCTGCTGATGTTCGATGCCTTCCACGACGTGGCCGAAAAAGCCAAAAACGGCAACACTCACGCCAAGGCTGTCATGCAGTCCTGGGCTGACGGCGAATGGTTCAAGAAGCGCCCGACGCTGGCAGACAAAATCAGCCTGCGTGTGTTCAAGGTGACTGGCGAAACCAACACCGACGACCTCTCCCCGGCGCCTGACGCCTGGTCGCGTCCTGATATCCCGCTGCACGCCCTGGCCATGCTGAAAATGGCCCGTGAAGGCATCGTGCCGGACGTACAAGGCTCCATCGGTCCGATGAAGCAGATCGAAGAAATGCGCGGTCAGGATTTCCCGATTGCCTATGTTGGCGACGTGGTCGGCACCGGTTCTTCGCGTAAATCCGCTACCAACTCGGTGCTGTGGTTCTTCGGCGACGACGTTCCTTACGTGCCGAACAAGCGCGCTGGCGGTTTCTGCTTCGGCAGCAAAATCGCTCCGATCTTCTACAACACCATGGAAGATGCCGGCGCACTGCCAATCGAATTCGACGTCAGCAACATGAACATGGGCGATGTGATCGACCTGTATCCGCATGCTGGCAAAGTCTGCAAACACGGCACCGACGAAGTCCTGACCACCTTCGAAATGAAGACGCCGGTTCTGTTGGACGAAGTACGTGCTGGCGGTCGTATCCCGCTGATCATCGGCCGTGGCCTGACTGACAAGGCTCGCGCCGAACTGGGCCTGGGCCCTACCGATCTGTTCAAACTGCCGGAAGCACCAGTCGACACTGGCAAGGGCTACACCCTGGCGCAGAAGATGGTTGGCAAGGCGTGCGGCCTGCCGGAAGGCAAAGGCGTTCGTCCAGGCACGTATTGCGAGCCGAAGATGACTACCGTGGGTTCGCAAGACA
The DNA here is from genome assembly GCF_900187575.1 of Pseudomonas sp. Irchel 3A5. NCBI lineage: Bacteria > Pseudomonadati > Pseudomonadota > Gammaproteobacteria > Pseudomonadales > Pseudomonadaceae > Pseudomonas > Pseudomonas sp. Irchel 3A5. The sequence continues at coordinate 35,131 of NZ_FYDU01000003.1, forward strand.
CCACGGGCCCGATGACCCGCGACGAGCTAAAAGACCTGGCGTGCCTGGGCTTCTCCGCTGACCTGGTCATGCAGTCCTTCTGCCACACCGCTGCTTATCCAAAGCCGATCGACGTCACCACGCACCACACGCTGCCTGACTTCATCATGACCCGTGGCGGCGTTTCCCTGCGTCCGGGCGACGGCATCATCCACAGCTGGCTGAACCGTATGCTGCTGCCGGATACCGTCGGTACCGGTGGTGACTCCCACACCCGTTTCCCGATGGGCATCTCGTTCCCGGCCGGTTCCGGTCTGGTTGCGTTTGCTGCAGCCACCGGCGTTATGCCACTGGACATGCCGGAATCGATTCTGGTGCGCTTCAAAGGCAAGATGAAGCCTGGCATCACCCTGCGCGACCTGGTTCACGCCATTCCTTACTTCGCCATTCAGTCGGGTTTGCTGACTGTTGAGAAGAAAGGCAAGAAGAACGCCTTCTCCGGCCGCATCCTGGAGATCGAAGGCCTTGATGACCTGAGCATCGAACAGGCTTTCGAACTGTCCGACGCCTCGGCCGAACGCTCTGCCGCCGGTTGCACCATCAAGCTGTCGAAAGAGTCGATCACCGAGTACCTGAACTCCAACATCACCCTGCTGCGCTGGATGATTGGCGAAGGTTACGGCGATGTTCGTACGCTGGAACGTCGTGCTCAAGCGATGGAAGCCTGGGTTGCCAATCCTGAGCTGATGGTTGCCGATGCTGACGCGGAATACGCTGAAATCATCGAAATCGACCTGAACGACATCAACGAGCCAGTGCTCTGCGCACCGAATGATCCGGACGACGCCCGTCTGCTGTCCAGCGTTGCTGGCGAGAAGATCGACGAAGTGTTCATCGGTTCGTGCATGACCAACATCGGCCACTTCCGCGCTGCGGGCAAGTTGCTGGACAAGGTCAAGGGTCAGTTGCCAACGCGTCTGTGGCTGTCGCCGCCGACCAAGATGGATGCTCACCAGCTGACGGAAGAAGGCTACTACGGCATCTACGGCAAAGCTGGCGCGCGCATGGAAATGCCAGGCTGCTCGCTGTGCATGGGTAACCAGGCACGTGTAGAGCCGAACTCGACTGTTGTGTCGACATCGACCCGTAACTTCCCGAACCGTCTGGGCGACGGCGCGAACGTCTACCTGGCCTCGGCCGAGCTGGCTTCCGTTGCTTCGATCCTGGGTCGCCTGCCGACCGTCGAGGAGTACATGGAATACGCGAAACAGATCGATACCATGGCGGCGGACGTATACCGCTACCTGAGCTTCGACCAGATCGCCGAGTTCCGTGAAGTCGCCGCGAACGCCAAGATCCCGGTTGTTCAAGCGTAAAAGCGCAACACAGCGTTAAGAGAACCCCGTCCATGTGACGGGGTTTTTTATTAGCTTCAAACCATCCTGACGTGGGACCGGCTTTAGCCGGGAAAGCGATGTTTCTGACGTCCAATTTTCAGTGACTGTACCGACCTCTTCCCGGCTAAAGCCGGTCCCACGAAATCGCGCCAATATGTGCGATCGCGTTTCTCCTATGGCACAGCGCCCATAAAAAAGCCCCACATCTCACGATGCAGGGCTTCTCGTTACAACCGAACTAAACCATCAAACCGCGAGGGTCTGTCCGCTCATGGCCAGGTCCAGCAACTCACGGTTGGCCACGGCGTACATCGCGTAGTCCGTACCGCTTGCTGCGCGGATGTCCACCAGCATGGCGCGCCAGCGGTCGACCATGGCGCTGTGCTGTTCAAGCCACAGGTTCAGGCGCTCTTCAATGTCAGCAGGACCATCGGCCATCTGCAGAACCGAGATGGTGATCGCCCGTTGCTGCCAGTCGATGTCATCACGGAACGCTTCGCGGGCCAGGGCTTGCCAGTTGTTTTCCACCGGCAGGCTGCTGATCTGTTGCAGATACCAGGTAACGTCCAGCGCGCTGCCCACGGCGAAATAAGCCTTGGCCACATCGGCAGCATTCTGCCCGGTGACGTCAGACGCTTCGATGATCGGCAGCAACGTGTACAGGTGGCTAGTGCCTGCGACCATGCGCGCCAATAGCTCCGGCACGCCTGCTTCGACATAGGCCTGATAGCGGGTCTGCCAGACTTCGCGAGTCGGGCCTTCCAGCAGTTCGTCGAGTTTCAGCCCCAGCGCAGCGAGGTGCGGACCGAAGTGCGCAACATCACGCGCCGCGTCCAGCTCGTTGCGACGGCTGCGCAGGAACCAGCGCGTTGCGCGGCGGCCCAAACGCATCAACTCGTCCATCAATGCCAGCTGAATCTCGGCAGGCACCTTGTAGTCCAGCGCCTCGATCTGACGGAACCAGTGTGGGAGGTGGAAGATATCACGCACGATCACGTAAGCGCCCGCCACATTGGCCGCACTCATGCCGGTGGACTCTTTGAGTCGCTGGACGAAGGTGATGCCCATGTGGTTGACCAGATCGTTGGCGATCTGGGTGCTGACGATTTCGCGCTTGAGACGATGCTGACGCATGGCGCCGGAGTATTTGGCACCCAACGACGGCGGGAACGCGGTTTCCATGTCGCGCGCCAGATAGTCATCATCCGGTACACGGGATTCCAGCAGCGCTTCGTTCAGATCGATCTTGCTGTAGGAGATCAATACCGACAGCTCCGGACGCGTCAGGCCATGACCGGCCGCTACGCGCTCGCTGATCTGCTCTTCAGCAGGCAGGAACTCAATGGCGCGGTCCAGCTTGCCACGGGCTTCCAGATCCGCCATCAGGCGCTTGTACTCGGCAATCCGCTCGTAAGCACGACGCGTGGCCAGGGACAGAGCCTGGGTTTGCTTGTAGTTGTTGCCCAACACCAGATTGCCAACTTCGTCGGTCATGCTCTCCAGCAGCTGATTACGCTGCTTTTCAGTCATGTCACCGGCCTGCACCACTTCATTGAGCAGGATCTTGATGTTCACTTCGTGGTCGGAGCAATCCACGCCAGCCGCGTTGTCGATGAAGTCCGTGTTGGAGCTGCCACCATTGAGCGCGAACTCGACACGGCCCAGTTGGGTCATGCCCAGGTTACCGCCCTCGCCCACCACCTTGCAGCGCAACTCGTCACCGTTGACCCGGTGCGCGTCGTTGGCCTTGTCGCCCACATCGGCATGGCTTTCTTCGCTGGACTTGACGTAAGTCCCGATGCCGCCGTTCCACAACAGATCAACCGGCGCCTTGAGCAGCGCGTTCAGCAGTTCGGTCGGGGTCAGCTTGTCAGCCTTGATGTCGAAGCGTTCTTTCATTTGCGGCGTGATGGCGATGCTTTTCGCACTGCGCGGGAAGATCCCGCCGCCTGCCGACATGATGCTGGTGTCGTAATCGGTCCAGGCCGAACGCGGCAGGTCGTACAGACGCTTGCGCTCGATGAAGCTGCTGGCCGGGTCCGGGTTTGGATCAATGAAGATGTGCAGGTGGTTGAATGCGGCCACCAGTTGCAGCTTGTCGGACATCAGCAAGCCATTGCCGAAAACGTCACCAGCCATGTCACCAATACCGATGACGCTGATGCTGTCCTGCTGAACGTTGATGTCACGCTCACGGAAGTGACGCTGCACACCGACCCACGCGCCTTTCGCGGTGATGCCCATTTTCTTATGGTCATAACCGGCCGAACCACCGGAAGCAAACGCGTCGCCCAGCCAGAAGCCGTAATCGATGGCGATGCCGTTGGCGATGTCGGAGAAGGTCGCAGTGCCTTTGTCCGCCGCGACAACCAGGTACGGATCATCGTCGTCATGACGCACGACGTTGGCTGGAGGAACCAGCCCGCCCTCTTTCAGGTTGTCAGTGATGTCCAGCAAGCCGGAAATGAAGATGCGATAGCAGGCGATACCTTCAGCCTGAATATCATCACGGCTGCCACCCAGAGGCAGGCGACGCGGCAGGAATCCACCTTTGGCACCCACCGGCACGATCACCGAGTTCTTCACGTGCTGGGCTTTCACCAGACCGAGGACTTCAGTACGGAAGTCTTCTTCGCGATCCGACCAGCGCAGGCCGCCACGGGCCACGTTACCGAAGCGCAGATGCACGCCTTCGACACGCGGCGAGTAGACGAAGATTTCAAACTTGGGCACCGGCTTTGGCAGCTCGGGAATCAGACGCGGGTTGAACTTGAAGCTGAAGTAGCTCTTGTTCTGACCGTTGGCATCAGGCTGATAGAAGTTGGTGCGCTGGGTGGCTTTGATCAGGTCCAGATAACGACGCAGGATGCGGTCTTCGTTGAGTACCTGAACATTGTCCAGCGCGGAAAGAATCGCCTGCTCCAGACGCAATTGCTTGTCGTCCAGATCGTCAGTGGTCAGTTTGCGCGCCAGATAGAAGCGGGTTTTGAACAACCGGGTCAGCTCACGGGCAATGTCCGTGTGGTTGTTCAGGGTGCTGGCGATGTAACCCAGGTCGAAGCCTAGACGAATCTGTTTCAGGTAACGGGCGTAGGCACGCAGCAGTGCCACATCTCGCCACGGCAGACCGGCAGTCAGAACAAGACGGTTGAACGCGTCGTTCTCGGCATCGCCGCGCACGATGTGGACGAACGCATCCTGCAGAGTGTCGTTGAGTTGCTGGATGTCGATTTCCAGGCCTTCAGCCGCCGTGAACGCGAAGTCGTGAATCCAGAACTCGCGACCGTTGGTGTGGCGCAGGCGATACGGGAATTCACCCAGTACACGCAGGCCCAGATTTTCCAGAATCGGCAGTACGTCGGACAGGGCCAGCGGCGTATCAGCGTGGTACAGCTTGCAATGCAACTGCGCCTTGTCGCCGGACAGCGGCTGATAGAAGCTCATCACCAGTGGTTTGGCTTCGCTCAGGTTGAGCAGGTGCTGCATGTCGACCACAGCCGAATGCGCAGCGAAACGCTCGCGATAACCCGCCGGGAAGCCTTTCGGGAAATCCGCCAGCACGTTGGTGCCGTGGGCTTCGCCGAAGCTTTCCACCACCAGACTGGCGTAATCGTCTTTCCACGAACGGCAAGCCTGAATCACTTCGTTTTCAAGCTGAACCGGGTCAATGTTCAGATTAACCTTCGGGTCCACCCGCAGAATCAACTGAACGCGAGCCAGAACCGACTCGGAGAAGAAAGTCCAGAACTCGCAGTCGCTGGCCTTGAGGCGTTCCATCAGGACTTGCTGGATCTTCTGGCGGACTTCTGTGGAATAGATGTCACGCGGCACGTAGGCCAGGCAATAGCAGAAACGACCGTAAGGGTCTTTGCGCAGGAACACGCGAATCTTGTTGCGCTCCTGGATCTGCACAATGGACATCACGGTGTTGAACAGCTCGTCCACCGGGGTCTGGAACAGATCATCGCGAGGCAGAACCTCCACGACTTGCGCCAGCTCTTTACCCAGGTGAGCCTTGGGATGGAAGCCGGAGCGGTGCTCGATCTCAGCCACCTTGCGACGGATGTACGGAATCTCGCGAACGCTTTCACCATACACCGAGGAGGTGTAGAGGCCCATGAAGCGGCATTCCTTGATGACCTTGCCCGAGGCGTCGATCTGGCGGATCGACACATAATCAGGATACGCCGGGCGATGTACACGACTCGGGTGCGCGGCCTTGGCGAACGACAGCAGCATCGGCTCGTGCAGGTAGCTCACGGCGTAATCTTCGATGTGCAGGTCTTCGTGAGTCAGGCCAGCACGCAGACGCTTGGTCAGGCCGAGGAAAGACGATTCGTCGTACACCAACTGGCCGCCATCGCCTTCGTTGCTGACTTGAAACTCTTCGTACCCCAGGAAGGTGAAATGGTTATCCACCAGCCAGTGCAGGAACGCCTTGACCTCGGACTTCTCGCCCTCATCGACGGCGTACTGCACAGAATCGATGCCTGCCAGCAGCTCATTCAGCTTGGCCTTCATCGGTTCGAAATCTTCTACGGCCACCCGTACTTCGCCGAGCACTTGCTCCAGTTCACGGGCCAGCACATTCAACTCGCTGGCGTTGGCACAGCGGTCGATTTCCAGGTACATCAGGGATTCTTGCAGCACGTCTTCGCCGCTGGTGCCTTTAGGCAGCAATTCCAGCAGTTCGCCCTTGCTGTCGCGACGTACGCTCAACACGGTGGTTTGCAGCGTATGGATGCTGTAACCGCGACGGTTCAGCTCGGTGCGGACCGAGTCCACCAGAAAGGGTAGATCGTGGTGCAATACTTCAACGGCGGTGTGCGTGGATTGCCAGCCGTGACGTTCGTAATCGGGGTTGTAAACGCGGACCTGCGGGGTGGCATGTTCAAAACGTTCAAGCAGACGCCAGGCTGACAAGGTGCAGCCCGCCAGATCGGACAACCGACGCTGGGTGAGTTCGTCGAGGGAAATGATGCCAAAAAATTGCTCGGCGAACAGCGCCACTTGTGGCAGTGCCTGTTCACTGATGTGCTGCGCCAGTGCTGCTTGCAGTTGATGCTGAAAGTCAGACTTGCTGGCTGCGGTGAAGAACGCCATCTGAGGTACTCCGCTTGTGCTTTTTTAGAAGGAAGCTTGAAGGAAGTGTTGCCTGCACATGCTGTGCCTGGATGAAACGGCAGAGGCACAGCATAAGCCAAAGAACTAACGCTTGCCGCGAACGACTCGTCACATTTGCTTTCTGTAGCCGGTGCCGGAAAAAACAACACGCAGGGTAGGATTTCTCCTCTACCGTTCATCCGCCACCCAGCTTAACGAGAGCTGACAGGCAGTTACTTGTCGTGCTGCGACATATTCGGTCATCTGGTTGCAGGAAACTCTTGGGCATTGCTTGCCAATCGCTGGCAAAATTGCCCCTTGTCCGCTTTTAAGCCAGGAACGTTCATGAAAATCAAGACTGCCAGCTTTATCGTCAACCCCTGTGATGACGAGTACGACGACATGGCGCTGCTGTGCTGCCACGGTGAAACCGGCGATCTGTTTTCGCTGACGCGCTTCCCGGACGAGCAGGAAGTCGAGATCACCGTGCGCGATGACAAGGTGCTTGCGGTTTCGCAGCTTAAGGTGACGCTCAGTGCCGAGCGTCTGCTGGTTGAGCTTGATCCGGCGGATGGTAAGGCGCTGGATGGGCATCATCTGTATGAAATCAGCCATGGCATGGCGGCGGATGAGCTGAAGGAGGTTGAAGAGACGCTGGTGATTATTCTTGAGGGTGTTGGGGTTTATGTGAGTGAGCTGGCGGGGTCTTGATCGGCAGTATTTTTTGCGTACATATCCGTTTTTTGGGGTAACGGCTGATATTGGTTGCGCTTTTACAGCGCCTCACTTTTGAACATCCGGAAGTCGGCCCAGACAAAAGTAACCAAAACGCTCTTGCCCCACCACTGGGTCCCTCGCTGTCGCTCGGCATACCCGTAATCCGACATTACTGCGTGGGGCCGCCGCCACCGGCCATCCATGGCCTGAGGCGGCTAAACCGGCATCCCTGCCGCCCCTTCCTTTAACAAGAGCCCCCACACAGCAATATCGAATTCCGGCCGGCGTGGTTTAACGGGGCGCTTAAGATCAAAATCAAAAGCAGATCAAAAGCAGAGCGAAAACGGCGGTAGCGCCTCGGACTGGTAGGAGCGAACTTGTTCGCGAGACGTCCGCACAGCCAATGCATACGTCATCTGACACACCGCCTCGCAGCCTTCGGCAGCTCCTACAGAAGCCCGGCAAATTCACAAACCAGGTCGGCTGTCAGGCCGCCGCGCTTTTGATTTTGATCTCAGGCGCCCCGTTAAACCACGCTGGCCGCCCGCAGATTCTGAACCGTGGGCAACCCGGCAGGACGCCGGGTTAGCCGCACCGGGCCATGGATGGCCCATTGCGGCGGCCCACGGTTTCAGATCTGCGGGCGGGCATCCCGAGCCTAGGCGAGGGACCGAGTGATGGGGCAAGAGCGTTTTGCTTACTTTTGCGCTTTCAAAAGTGAGGCGCTGTAAAAGCGCAACCAATACCAGCCGCTACCCCGCCAACGGATATGTACACAACATTAAGAAGCACCGCCAAGCCCTACACCCCCAATTCTGTAGGAAAAATCCTCAAGCTTTGTAGCGTTATCCTCAAAACCACACAAAAAACCCCAGAGCCGTTAGTCGCCAGGCCCCTCTATGGATTAAAGTATCGCCCCCAGCTTCGGCGTTGATTGACGCCGCTGATTACCTGCCAGGAACAGTCACCGATGGAACATCGTGAAGCGCTGATAGCGCTGCGAACCTTTCTTTCCACGCAGATCCTCGGTCAGGAAAAACTGATCGAACGTCTCCTGATCGCCCTGCTCGCCGACGGCCACATGCTCGTCGAAGGGGCCCCCGGTCTGGCCAAGACCAAAGCGATCAAGGAACTGGCAGAAGGCATCGAAGCACAATTTCACCGCATCCAGTTCACCCCCGACCTGCTGCCTGCCGACATCACCGGCACCGAGATTTATCGTCCGGAAACCGGCAGTTTCGTCTTCCAACAGGGTCCGATCTTCCACAATCTGGTACTGGCGGACGAAATCAACCGTGCGCCCGCCAAGGTCCAGTCAGCACTGCTTGAAGCCATGGCCGAGCGTCAGGTCAGCGTGGGACGGAGTACATACGACCTGTCGCCGCTGTTCCTGGTCATGGCCACCCAGAACCCCATCGAGCAGGAAGGCACCTATCCGCTGCCTGAAGCCCAGCTCGACCGTTTCCTGATGCACGTCAAGATCGGTTTCCCGGACGCTTCGGTGGAGCGCAAGATTCTGGCCCAGGCCCGTGGCGAAGCGCTGAATGGTGAGACCAAACCAGAACGCCGGGTCAGCCAGCAGGCGATTTTCGCCGCGCGCAAGGAAATCCTTGGGCTATACATGGCCGATGCGGTGGAGGAATACCTGGTGCAACTGGTCATGGCGACCCGCAACCCGGCCAAGTTCGACGCGGAAATGGCCGAGTGGATTTCTTATGGGGCCAGCCCCCGTGGCTCTATTGCTCTGGATCGCTGTGCGCGGGCCCACGCCTGGCTGGCCGGGCGGGATTTTGTCAGCCCGGAAGATATTCAGGCAGTCCTGTTCGACGTATTGCGCCACCGGATAATCCTGTCGTTCGAGGCGGAAGCCGCAGGGATCGATCAGGATCGGGTGATCCAGCGCATTCTTGATGTCGTGGCTGTTGCGTAAAGCCATGCAACCCAACCTGATCACCCAGCCGGGTATTCGCGTCAGCCTCACAGAGCTGATCGAGATGCGTCATCGCGTCCGCGAAGTCCAGCTGTTCTCCACCCCGAGCCAGCGCAGCCCGTTGATTGGCCTGCACCATTCCAAGCTGCGCGGTCGGGGTGTGGATTTCGATCAGGTGCGGGTTTATCAGGCGGGGGATGACGTCCGCAGCATTGACTGGCGAGTGACGGCCCGCACTCAGGAGCCGCACACCAAGCTGTTCCACGAAGAACGCGAACGACCGATTTTTATCCTGGTCGAGCAAAGCCGCAGGCTGTTTTTCGGCTCGGGCCTAATGTTCAAATCAGTGCTCGCCGCCCAGGCTGCGGCGTTGATCGGCTGGGCGGCGTTGATCCACAACGACCGGGTGGGTGGCCTGGTGTTTGGCGACAACGAGCATTACGAAATCAAACCACGGCGCAGCAAGCAAAGCCTGCTGCAGTTGCTCAACCGCTTGGTGCGGGTCAACCAGTCGCTGCACACTGAAACCGCTGCCGACCGCGATGCGTTCGGCATTGCCTTGCGCCGCGCTCGGGAAGTGCTGCGGCCGGGCAGTCTGGTGATCGTGCTGTGTGACGAGCGCGCATTGTCTGATGCCGCCGAACAGCAACTGAGCCTGCTGTCCCGGCATTGCGATCTGCTGCTGTTGCCGCTGTCCGATCCGCTGGATCACGCCCTGCCCGCTTCCGGCCTGCTGCGCTTTGCCGAGCGCGGCGCGCAGCTTGAAATGGACACCTTGAACCCTGAGCTGCGTCAGGCCTACCGCGCTCAGGGTGAAGCACGTAAAGACCGCTGGGAAATGCTTGCGAAGAAATTGCGCGTGCTGCTGATGCCGCTGAACACACAGCAGGAAATGGTCGAGCAACTGCGTGAATACCTCAGCGCCCAGCGCCCGGTGAAACGCAAATGAACCCGCTGGATCAACTGCAACCGCTGATTGCGCCGCCCGCCGTGGGCTTATGGCCGCTGGCACCGGGCTGGTGGTTACTGCTGCTGTTGATTCCCCTGGCCGGTTGGGGATTGTGGCGGATGCGGCATATGTTGCCGGTGAAGACCCGGGTTCGCCGCGCAGAACAGCCACTGGACCCGGTGCGCGTTGCGGCGCTGACCGAACTGGCCAACATGCCAAAACCGTACGACGGGGCTCCCGCAGGCGCATGGCTGCAGCAAATCAACGGCCTGCTGAAAAGACTGTGTCGCAACCATTATCCGTACAGCCAGAGCCATACGCTGAATGGCCGCAAATGGCTGGCTTTCCTCGACAACCGCTGCCCTGCCGCGGGCCTGACTCGCTGGATGGTATTGGTGGAAGGCGCATACAAACCCGAATGCAAACTCGACGACAAGGCCATCAATGGCCTGACGCAATCCGTTGAAACCTGGATTCGCAAACATGTTTGAGTTCGCCTGGCCCTGGATTTTCGTCCTGCTGCCCTTGCCGTGGCTGATGCGCTTGCTGCTGCCGACCGCCGACAGTGGCGAAGCGGCGCTCAAGGTCAGCTTCCTCGGTGATCTCGAAGAGCTGGTCGGACGAAGGGCCAAGGTCGCCCTGCCCGGCTGGCGTCAGCAATTGCCGTTCATTCTGATCTGGCTGTTGCTGCTGGTGGCTGCTGCCCGCCCGCAATGGCTCGGAGAACCGTTGCCTTTGCCGTCGAGCGGACGCGATCTGCTGGTGGCGGTGGATGTTTCCGGCTCCATGGATTATCCGGACATGGAGTGGAAGAACGACGATGTCAGCCGTCTGGTGCTGGTTCAGCATCTGCTGGGCGATTTTCTGCAAGGCCGTAAGGGTGATCGCGTCGGGCTGATCCTGTTTGGCAGCCAGGCATTCGTGCAAGCTCCACTGACGTTCGACCGCCACACCGTGCGCGTGTGGCTGGATGAAGCACGAATCGGCATCGCTGGAAAAAACACAGCGATTGGCGACGCCATTGGCCTCGCTCTGAAACGCCTGCGGCTGCGCCCGGCCCAGAGTCGCGTTCTGGTGCTGGTCACCGACGGCGCCAATAACGGCGGGCAGATTGATCCGGTGACCGCTGCGCGGCTTGCAGCTGAGCAGCAAGTGAAGATTTACACCATCGGCATCGGCTCGGACCCGAATAAAGAGGGTTCGCTGAGTATGCTCGGGATGAACCCCAGCCTGGACCTGGATGAGCCAACCCTCAAGGAAATCGCTCAGTTGACCGGCGGCCAGTACTTCCGCGCACGGGATGGCGATCAGTTGGAAAAGATTCGCCAGACCCTTGATGCGCTGGAGCCCGTAGCCCAGCAACAGACTCAGGCTCGCCCGGCTCACGCGCTTTATCAATGGCCGCTGGCGTTGGCGATGCTGTTCAGCATATTGCTGGTAGTGCATGAGCGCTGGCCGAACAACCCCCTGCATCGACTGCTCAATCGCCAGCGTTTCATCCGCGACGCTCAGCACTGGCGGCAACGCGTCCAGCGTCTGGGGCGTCGCCGATGATTGCGCTCTGGCCGCACTGGTTTCGCCCTTGGTGGTTACTGCTTCTGCCGTTGCTGGGCTGGCTGCTTTGGCAACTCTGGCACCGACAGAAACGTGCCGGGCGCTGGCAAATGATTCTGCCCGCGGCTTTTCATTCGGTGCTGCTCAGCGGCGGCCGTGGTCGCGACAGTAAAAAACCATGGGTTGTGCTCGGCGTTGCCTGGCTGCTGGCGCTGCTCGCATTGCTCGGCCCCGGCTGGCAGCGGGTTGAACAACTGAGCCAGAAGCCGGTTGATCCATTGGTGGTGCTGCTGGAGTTGACTCCGGAAATGCTCGCCACCGACGCCCCGCCAACCCGGCTGGAACAAGCCCGGCGCAAGCTGCTGGACTTGTTGCAGGCGCGCAGCGACTCGCAAACGGCGATTATCGTCTACTCCGGCAGCGCCCACACGCTAGTGCCGCTCTCCGACGACCAGATCACGATTCGCAACCTGCTGGACGCAGTCAAACCGTCGATCATGCCCCAGGCCGGACATCGTGCCGATCTGGCCGTACATAAAGCGCTGGCCCTGCTCAAGCAAGGCGAACTGGGGCGCGGGCGTTTGCTGTTGATCGGTTCATCATTGAGCGAGCAGGAGCGTCAGGGGATCCGCCAGGCTTTGGCTGGCCAATCCCCGCCACTGCTGATTCTCGGTGTCGGCACGGCGGAAGGCGCACCGGTCGAGCAGGAAAAAGGCGGTCTGCTCAAAGACGACCAAGGGGCGATTCTACTGCCGCGTCTGGACAGCGCCAGCCTCACGGACTTCGCCGGGCAAGTCGGCGGCCAGTACCGACAGTTGCGCATGGACGATCACGATCTACGGGAGCTGGGTTTGCTGGACAGCCCGAAACAGGTGCAAAGCGACGGGCAAATGATCCAGCTCGACAGCTGGACCGATCAGGGTTACTGGTTCCTGCTGCCATTGTTGCTGTTGGCCGCCTGCGCCGGGCGTCGTGGCTGGTTGCTGTGCCTGCCACTGCTGCTGGTGCTGCCGCAAAACAGCTACGCCTTCGACTTTGCCGATCTGTGGTTACGTCCCGATCAACAAGGCCAGCAACTGCTTGAACAGCAACGCCCTGCCGAAGCCGCACAACACTTCGAAAATCCACAGTGGAAAGGCATCGCCCTCTACCAGGCCGGAGACTACGCCAGCGCCGCCCAGCGTTTTGCCGAGGGCAGCAGCGCCGCCGACCATTACAATCGCGGTAATGCGCTGGCGCGCAACGGCGATCTGGAGGCAGCGCTGGACGCTTATGAGCAGGCGCTGGAAAGTCAGCCAGACTTGCGGGCTGCGCTGCAAAACAAGGCGCTGGTGGAGGAAGCACTGGAACAGAAGAAGGCCGCGGAACCTGATGACGCTGATCAGGCTCAAACCCGCGACGACGATAATGACGGCGAAAACCCGCAGAATCAGGCCGCTGCCAGTCAACGCTCCGAGAACCAGCAAGCAACCGAGTCTGCCGAAGCAAACAGTGCCGACGGTGAACCATCACCCGGTGAGTCGTCTGCCCAGACCAAAGGCAATCCGCAATCGGGCTCACCCATGGATGACGAGGAAACCACCCGGCCACCGATCCGGCCCGCCGACGGAAACATCAATGGCGAAAGACGTCAGGCGCTGGAGCAATGGCTGCGGCAGATCCCGGATGATCCCGGCGAGCTGCTACGGCGTAAATTCTGGTACGAACAGCAACAGCGTCAGGAAAAAACCCAATGAGTCGCGTCTCCACCCTATTGTTCGGCTTGATGCTCAGCCTCGTTGCGCTGCCCAACCAGGCTGCGGAACTGGTGGCGAGCGTCGACCGCACGCGACTCAATTCCGGGGAAACGGTGGAGCTGACCCTGGAAACCAGCGACGTCACCCAGTTCGGCAAACCTGATCTGAGCGCCCTGGAGGGTAGCTTTGATGTCGGCGGCACTCGCCAGATCAACCGACTCAACACGCTGGATGGCGGCAATCAGGCAACCACGCGCTGGATCATCACGCTGCTGCCGAAACAGACCGGCTCGGTGGAGGTGCCTTCCCTGCAACTGGGCGCGTTGAAAAGCCAGCCGATCACCCTGCAAGTCATGCAAAGCGACAACCCGGATCACGCCAGTCAACAGGCTCCGGTGTTCGTTGAAGCAACCCTGGATAAAGACAACGTTTATGTCCAGGCCCAGGCTGTATTGACCCTGCGCGTCTATCACTCGGTGTCGCTGTTCGATGACAGCAACCTGAGCCCGCTGGAAGTGCCGGAAGCGCGAGTCGAAAAACTCGGCGATTCGCGCACCTATGAAAAGCTCATCAACGGCATCCGTCATGGCGTGATCGAGATGCGCTACGCCATTTATCCGCAACAGAGCGGCACGCTGGTGATCCCGCCGCAGACATTCAGCGCCACCTTGGTCCAACCCAACAGTGACGGCCCGCCGAACAACGAGCCAGGGACGCCTTTCGGGCCGCAGCCGGGCAAGGTCATGCGCGTCAGTTCTGCAAAGCTGCCTTTGACGGTCAAGCCCAAGCCCGCCAACTACCCGGCCGACGCGCCGTGGTTGCCCGCGCGCAGTGTCAACCTCAGTGAAAGCTGGAGCCCGGAACCCGGCCACAGTCAGGTGGGCGATTCCCTGACCCGCACCATGACCGTCAAAGTCGAAGGCTTGTCCGGCGCGCAACTGCCGCCCTTGCCCGCCACTGAAGTCAGCGCCCTGCGACGTTATCCGGACCAGCCCAAACTGGCCAACGTAACCAGCGATCGCGGCCTGATCGGCACCCGTGAAGAACGTGAGGCACTGGTGCCGACTCGCCCGGGCGCCATTGATTTACCGAGCGTGGACGTGGTCTGGTGGAACACCCTGGAAGACCATCTGGAACACACCAGCCTGCCCGCCCGAACCTTGCAAATCAGTATCAACCCGAGTCTGGCAGTGGACACACCGGTCAGCAGTGATTTGAACGGCGTTACGGTGATCGGCCCGCCCGTGTGGCCGTGGCAGATGAGCACACTGTTTTTTGCCTTCACGACGCTGATCGGTTTTGTACTCTGGTGGCGTGCCCGCAGTCAGCCCGCCGTCGCCCGCGCCGTGCAAACCGGCCCCAGCCCGCGTACGGTGCTGGATGACCTCAAGCGAGCTTGCCTCGCCAACGACCCGCAAGCGACTCGACAGGCACTGGACGCCTGGGCGCGGCAGCAACCGGAAACCCTGGCCGACATGGCCGCCCGCTTCGTGCCGCTGTCCGACGCACTGGACGGCCTCAATGGCGCGCTGTACAGCGAAACCGGCCAGCTGTGGCTGGGCGAACAACTATGGCGAGCAGTACGCACCCTGCCCGCCGCCGAAAATATTCAGGACCCGACGGCCGAGCAGAGCCTGCCGCCGTTGTATCCAAAATAGAAAGCCTTGGTCGCAAGCGTATGCCCTGTAGGAAACTCTATATCGGCCTGCAAACCCAACTCCTGTGGGAGCGGTGCTTGCCCGCGATAAGGCTGGACGCGGTTCACTTCAGATCGCGTCCAGCCTTATCGCGGGCAAGCAACGCTCCCACATAAAAATTGCACAGGTTCATAACCGCAATCACCCGGCCAAGTCACCATTTCAGGATTGAGATTACCCATGCGACTGTTCCACACCTCCGACTGGCACCTCGGCCAGAACCTTCATGGCCAGGAGCGGGACTTCGAACACGCCAGCTTTCTGACCTGGCTGCTGGCCCGACTGAAAGAGCGTCAGCCCGATGTGCTGCTGATCGCTGGCGACATTTTTGACACCGTCAACCCGCCGGTCAAATCCCAGGAGCGGCTGTACGACTTCATCGTCAATGCCCACGAGCAGCAACCGTTACTGACTATCGTGATGATTGCTGGCAACCACGACTCCGGTTCGCGCATCGAATTGCCCGCGCCGTTGATGCGCCGCTTGCGCACCCATGCCCTGGGCCGAGTGCTGTGGCTCGATGACGGCACCCTGGATGTCGAACGCCTGTTGCTGCCACTGCCCGACGCCAAAGGTGAAATCGGCGCATGGTGCCTGGCTCTGCCTTTCCTGCGCCCCGCTGAAGTCACCGGCGCAACCCTGGGCGACGATTACTTGCGTGGCATTGGCCGCGTGCACGAGCTGTTGATCGAGGCGGCTAATCTGAAACGCCAGCCGGGTCAGGCCCTGATCGCCATCAGCCACGCCCACATGGCCGGTGGATCGGTGTCGGAAGACTCCGAACGCAGCCTTATCATCGGTAACGCCGAGGCCCTGCCCGCCAGCCTGTTCGGCCCGAGCATCACTTACGTCGCCCTCGGCCATTTGCACAAGCCGCAGCGGGTCAATGGCGAGGAGCGCATCCGTTACAGCGGCTCGCCGATCCCTCTGTCATTTTCGGAGATTGGCTATCAGCACCAGATTCTCGAAATCGACTGCGACGGCGAACAACTGCGTAGCGTCGAAACCCTGCTGATCCCCCGCGCCGTCAACCTGCAACGGATTGGCCCGGCACCGCTGGCCGAGTTGCTGTTGCAGCTTAAGGATTTGCCGGACATCGACCTGCTGGCCGACGTTGATCGCCAGCCATGGCTGGAAGTTCGGGTCCGCCTGGACGAACCGCAGCCGGATCTGCGTAACCAGATCGAAGAGGCCCTGCAAGGCAAAGCCGTCCGCCTGGTACGGATCGGTGCCGAGTACGCGGGTAAAGGCAGCAGTGACGGTGGCGACAGCGACGAGGGCCTGATCGAACTGGATCAGCTCAGTCCGCAGGAACTGTTCAGCCGTGCATGGCTGGATAACTACGGCAGCGAGGTCGACGAACAAACCCTGAGTGACTTCGCCACGCTGCTGCAGGAAGTACAGCTGGAGAGCGAACAACCATGAAAATTCTCGCCATCCGCCTGAAAAACCTTGCCTCACTGGCTGGCCCGTTTGAATTGGATTTCACCGCAGAGCCCCTGGCCAGCGCTGGCTTGTTCGCGATCACTGGCCCGACTGGCGCGGGCAAAAGTACCTTGCTCGACGCGTTGTGTCTGGCATTGTTTGGGGCCATTCCACGCCTGAGCAACATCGGCCAGTCACGGGTCCCGGAAATCGACGGCGACATCAGCACTAACGACCCGCGCACCTTGTTACGGCGTGGCACCGGGAGCGGTTATGCCGAAGTGGATTTCGTCGGCATCGACAAACGCCGCTACCGTGCTCGCTGGGAAACCAACCGCGCACGGGACAACGCCGCAAAAAAACTCCAGGCCAGCCGCCAGACTCTGACCGATCTGGACAGCGAGCAGATCCTCAGCACGCAGAACAAATCAGAATACAAAACCATGCTCGAAGCCCGTCTGGGCCTGAACTTCGAGCAGTTCACCCGGGCAGTCATGCTCGCTCAGAGCGAATTCAGCGCCTTCCTTAAAGCGGATGACAAAGAGCGCAGCGAACTGCTGGAAAAGCTCACTGATACGGCGATCTACAGCCAGTTGGGCCGCAGGGCTTTCAGCAAGAGCAAAGAGGCAGAAAAGCTCTACGACGACCTCAAACTAATGGCGACGGGCATCGCGCCCATGCCGCCAGAGCAGCGCGCAGAACTGGAGCAACACTTCAGCGAAGCGCAGCAACAGCTCAAAGCCCACCAGGCGCAACAGCGTCAGCTGGAACTCAAACAGCAGTGGTTGAACGAACTGCTTCGCCTGCGTGACGAACACCTGAGCGCCAGTGAACAATTGGCCAGCGCCCAGCAAGACTGGGAAAACCAGCACAGCCAGCGTCAGTTGCTCAGCCAACTGGAACGCCTTGCACCGCAGCGACACCTGTTCGCCCAGCGCCATAGACTCGACGCCCAGTTGAGCCCGCTCAGTGCGCAAATCGCTGAACACGCGCAACGCCAGAATGACCTGCAAGCGCGCCAAACCGGCCTTGAAGAAAAGCTGCTCGCCGCCAATAGCGCCCTCGAACAGGCCGAACAACAGAAAAAAACCGCCGCACCGATCATTGGTCAGGCGTTCGAGCAGCAAGGCAACCTCACTCACCTGAACAAAGAAGTGCAGGACGCAACGCTCCACGCCGAAGCGGCCGAGCGGACAAAGGCCGAGAGTCAGGCGGCGTTGAATCAATTGCTCGATCAACAGCGCTTGCTGGATGAACGCCTGCAAACCATTGCCGAGCAACTGGAGAAAAGCGCCGTACTCGCCCCGTTGAGTAAAGCGTGGACGGCCTATCGGCCGCGTTTGCAGGAAGCCGTGAAACTCAGCGCGCGGCTGAATAAAGGCCGTGAAGAACTGCCGGAGCTGGAAAATAACTCAACCCGTGCCGAGCAGGAACTGACTGACCGACGCAACGCCCTGCAAGCGCTGTACAGCGAGGCGCAGGTCAAGGCCGAAGCGGTCAATGCCGAAATCCAGCGTCTGGGTCAATTGCTCCACGACAATCGTCAGCAACACAGCGCCATTGATTCACTGGAGCGCATCTGGCAACGCCACCAGGACATCGAAAAGCGTCTGCAGGATGTCGAGTTGCAGCAACAGCAGGCCAACGAGCAGCGCAATAAAAGTATTGCCAGCGGACTGCAACTGAAAACTGAACACGAAGCCGCCGAGCAGGCGCTGAAAGTCACCGTCGAGTTGCTGCAACGTCAGCGTCTGGCCCGCAGCGCCAGCGTTGAAGAGCTGCGTGCGCAACTGGTCGATCAGCAACCGTGCCCGGTGTGTGGCAGCGAAGATCATCCTTATCATCAGTCCGACGCCCTGCTCCAGGCCCTGTCCGGCCATGACGACAGCGAAGAAAACAGTGCGCGGTTGAAGGTCAGTCAGCTCAGCGAAAAACTCGCCGAGTTGCGTGCCGAAGTTACCGAACTCAATGCCCGCCTCAAACAGGCCCGGCCGCAACTGGAACAGCTCACTGAGCAGCTGCAAAAGCTCGCACCTGAACTTGAATCGCATCCGCTTTATGCGCGCTTACTGGAACAACCCGAGCAGCTACGCAGCGACTGGCTGAGCGAGCGGCTGCATGCGCTTACTGAAGAAATCGCCACCAGCGAACAGCGCCAGCGACTGTTGCTCAAAGTGCAGCAAGATGCCGAGCAGTTGCAGCAAAACGTACAAAGTGCCCGTGATGCCAGCCAGCACGCGATGAAAATGCTCGACGATCAACAACGCAATATTGCGCTGGACAATCAGGCCTTTGAAGCTGCACTGCAAGAATTCGAACCGCTGCTGCCCGCCGAAAGCCTGTCACGCTGGCGTGAAGCGGCCACCGACAGTTTCATGCAACTGGACAACGATATCGCGCAGCGTCTGGAACAACTGGACCGCCAGCAGGAAGAGCAACAGGAACACACCGAGCGCGCACGCCGGATCGAACGGGAACAGGACAGCCAGCACAATCTGGAACAGGAGCGTGTGAAGCAGCAACAACGCCTCGCCGACCTCCAAGCCCAGCAACTGGCCAGCCAGCAACGCCTGACTGAAATGCTGGGTGGTCATGCCAGTGCCGAGCACTGGCAGCAACAACTTGAGACCTCGCTGGAGCAGGCCCGTCAGGCACAAGCTGCCGTCAGCGAAGAATTGCAACAGGCACGTAGCGAGTTGATCAAACTGGCCACCGGGCTGGAAAGCGAACAGTCGCGCTTGCAGGCATTGCAGCAAGAGCTGGGGGAGCTGGATCAGCAGATCAGTCAATGGCGCAGCGCCCATCGCGAACTGGATGATGCCGCCCTGGAAGTGCTGCTCGGCTACAGCGATGAAGGTGTCAGCCAGCTGCGCCAACAATTGCAGCAGAGCGAAAAGACCCTGGAGCAAACCCGCATCCTGCTTCAGGAACGGGACAAACAACTGCAACAGCATCAGGCCCATCACAGCGATGTGACCGATGCCGAACAATTGACCGCCGCCTTGCTGGAGGCGCAAAAGCTGTGCGCTGAACAGGAACAGCAATGTGCTGATCTGCGCGCCCAACTGAGCGAAGACGAGCGCCGTAACAACGCCAGCCGCGAATTGCAGGAGCAGATCACCAACGCCCATAGCGAATACCTGCGCTGGGCAAGACTGGCGGCGTTGATCGGCTCGGCTGAAGGCGACCGGTTCCGCAAGATCGCCCAGGCCTACAACCTCGATTTGCTGGTGCATCATGCCAACGCCCAGCTCAAGCAACTGGTGCGGCGCTATCGCCTCAAGCGCGGTGGCAGCATGCTTGGTTTGCTGGTCATGGACACGGAAATGGGCGACGAGCTGCGCTCCGTGCATTCGCTGTCCGGCGGCGAAACCTTTCTGGTGTCACTGGCACTGGCTCTCGGGCTGGCCTCCATGGCGTCGAGCACGTTGAAAATCGAATCGTTGTTCATTGACGAAGGCTTCGGCAGCCTCGATCCGGAATCCCTGCAACTGGCCATGGATGCGCTGGATGGCTTGCAGGCTCAAGGCCGTAAGGTCGGGGTGATCTCTCACGTGCAGGAAATGCACGAACGGATCCCGGTGCAGATTCAGGTGCGACGTCAGGGAAATGGTTTGAGTACGGTAGAGGTCAGTCACTGATGGCAGCCGTGCTTTACTCATTCCGCCGCTGCCCTTACGCCATGCGCGCCCGCATGGCGCTGCGCTACTCAGGCTACGTCGTGCAGATCCATGAAGTCAGCCTCAAGGCCAAACCGCCGGAAATGCTTGAGCGCTCGCCAAAAGGTACGGTGCCGGTACTGGTGCTTGAAGGTCAGGTGCTGGAGCAGAGTCTGGACATCATGCATTGGGCGCTGGCCCAGAATGACCCGGACAACTGGCTATTGATCGACGACGGCGACGGCCGCCGAGACATTCAGGCACTGATCGAAGAGAACGATCACGTGTTCAAGCAGCATCTGGATCGCTACAAATACTTCGTGCGCCACCCGGAATATCCCCAGGAACATTACCGGCAACTGGGCGAGGTGTTCTTGCAGAAACTGGAAGCGCGCTTGCAGCACCGGGATTTTCTGGTAACGGACCGGTTGAGTCTGGCAGATATCGCGGTCGCGCCGTTCATACGACAATTCAGCGCGGTGGATCCGGATTGGTTCGCCACAAGCCCGTATCCGAAGTTGCGTGGCTGGCTGGATCGGTTCACTCAGTCAGCATTGTTTCGAGCGGTGATGGTGAAGTGACCATGGCCTACCGGTAACCGCAATCTTTTGTGGGAGCGGTGCTTGCCCGCGATAGGTACAACTCGGTCTATCCCAGAATTGCGTCCAGCCTTATCGCGGGCAAGCACCGCTCCCACAGGAAAGCGCATTGCCCGCCGCATTACACAACCACCCCAACCTTCTCCGGCCGGTTCCCCGCCAGCACTTTCTGCGCCCGGGATAGCTCGATGGCCTGAGCGATTTCATACCGGCATTCGATATTGCGAGCCACCCCGCCAACCGAGTTCTGGCCGATCCCCAGCAACGTACTGCCGTTGATCATGACGGCAAGCCCCGCAGTTACCCACATTTTGCCGCCACTCACGATGCACGCTCCTGAGTATTCAGCGCTGCGCGGTCAACAAGGGGTTGGGTCGACGGGGCTGTCAGTTGCGGGTTCATACTGGTAACAGTAACCACTGCAGTAAAAACCACATAAAGTGAAATGGCGATATAAGCGCCTTGTTTGATTGAGTGAAGAATGGCAGTGGCCATGGGTGTAACTCCGTAAGTTCCAGTGTTGTGTTGCCAGGCCGACAGGATCGTGGAAAACCGGAGTATTGAAAAACGATGGCTGGAGATAGCGAATATCAGTGGGCTTGATTATTGAGCGCCTTAATTAGCCCTATTAAACATCCAGCCTCGGAACCCAATCCTTTGTAGGAGCGGTGCTTGCCCGCGATAGAGTTAGAACCGAATCGCGGGCAAGCACCGCTCCCACATATAAACGCCACAAAAAATTCGCATAAAAAAAGCCCGCATCCTATGAGAGATGCGGGCCAAGAGGGGATTCATCCGGCGCTTTCGCGAGCAGGCTCACTGGCAGAATTTGCATGGCTCTGATACGCGATGATCAGACGGTCGCAAAAACCTGGGTAAGCGAACATGCTCGCGAAAGCGGCGTGATCTATTAACAAACAATTATCAACAACAGTGTTTTTTGCGAATCCATTCCCGGGTAGCGATACATTCGTTAACCGGGAATGGATTCAATCGCTTGTTCATTGTTGAGTCTTGTGATCCAGTGCTGCGTAGAAATTAGCACTTTGCTGCAAGTATTTAGGGGTGTAAGTCTGAGTGGCGTGAGGCTTTTTGTCGGACACATCAACACTGGCATGAGCAGGCAATGCAACAGTGGCGGAAATGGCAGACGCGGCAATGATGGAGAAGATATTGAAGTTCATGGCATTAACCCTCGGATGTTCTATTGAACTACGTTTCAAGTCTTGACCGTCTTGGCCGTGACTCAAACTTACCCCCGAGGGCGGCTCAGCCGAAATGTTTTGTAGCACTAGCTCATATCACTTGAATTGATAGAACCTCAGAACCCACGCGAAACGCGGGTTTGAGGTTCTGTCAGGATCACTTGCCGGTCAGGAATCGGAAGTCCGAAGGCGAATCGAAGTCGAGCTTTTGCACCGTGTCACCCAGCAGCCCGGTTTTCGGATCGACTTTCACCGTGACGATCTGATTGCTCTTCTGATTGGCGATCAACATGAACTGCCCGCTCGGGTCGATACGGAACTCACGGGGCTCCACACCTTCAACGGAACGACGCTGCACTTCCTTGAGCTGCCCTTTGGCATCGATGGCAAATACCAGCACCTGGTTGGCTTCACCGCGGTTGGCCACGTAAAGGAATTTACCGTCCGGCGAGGTGTGCAAGCCACCCGCGCCGACTTTCTGCTGCGCATCCTTGTTCTTCAGGTCCACCAGTTGAGTCTGCTTGAACACGCCATCGTGATAATCAAAGACAGCAACCTGAGCGACCATTTCCAGGGTCAGCCAGGCGTGCTTGCCGTCCTCGCTGAACAGCAAGTGACGCGGGCCACTACCAGCTGGCAATTGCACGGTCGGCGTTTTGGCCGGTTGCAAAGGCTTGGCGCGATCGCCGTCATAGCTGAACACCAGCATCTTGTCGGCGCCAAGATCACTGGTCACCACATACTTGTCATCCGGCGTCGGGATCGCCGAGTGGACGTGGGAAGAGGCTTGACGCTCAGGATTGACCTTGCTCGCGCCATGATCGTTGCTGACCTGAACCACTTCGGACAACTTGCCATCCTTGCCCACCGGAATCACCGCCAGCGCACCACCCGGATCGGGTTGCACGGCATAGTTGGAGACGAACAGGAAACGCTGGTCCGGGCTGAGGCTGGAATGCGTCGGCTCGTCACCCTGGCTCTTCACCTGATTGATCGGGGTGATCTGATGGGTCTTGGCATCAATGGCAAAACTGCTGACCTTGCCCACAACATCCTTGCCGCCGGGACCGTTCTCGTTGACCACGAACAGGTGGCGCTGATCTTTGGAAAGGGTCAGCCAGGAAGGGTTGTCAGTCTTGATTACTTGCAGGGGTTTGGCATCGAGCTGGCCGGTCTGGCTATTGAAGCGGTACCGGTAAATCCCTTCGCTGGAAGCCTGGGTGTAAGAGCCAATCAGTACGTCGTATTCAGTCATGCTTTGCGCCTGTATAGGAAAAGCGCTCATTGCGCCGGCCAGTGCCAGCCAAGGCAGAAATGTACGAGTCATGGGCAGAGCCTTCTTTTTTCAGGTTGTTATTGGGCGCCATCGACGCGCGAACAACGTTAAGACAGGCTTGCCGCTGATTGGTTTTATCCGGAGGTCAGTCCTCTTGCGCGTCGTCCTCGTCATCCTTGGTCGGGGTGAACGCTTCAAGGCATTTCATGCGGTAATCATGGGTACCGTCGGTGATCAGCCAGCAGTCCTGAGCTTCATCGAAGGTCGCAGCATTGACCTGCTCCATCGTGAAACGCCAGGTCTTGCGCTCGCGACCATCCATGCACTCGAGGGTCAGAAAGTCACCCAGGAAGAAATCCCAGGCATGCAGCCCGTCAATTTCCAGCATCGTGGCGTCTTTCAGGGCTGCGCTCATCGTCGTCGGATTGGTGGTCATGGCAGTCTTCGTCTGTGTAAAAGCGCGAATGATAGGCCAAAACCACCTTGGACAGAACCACCGTCACAATCAGGCAGTCGCTTCAACTGCACCCGCCGAAGGTTTGTCATGGGTGGTTTCGCGCACGTAATAACGGTTCGGAATCCCCCAGATAATAAGCGCCATGGCCAGCACGCAGACTGCGCACAGCACGTACAAGGCTGGAGTCGCCGCGCCCGTCAGATCCTTCACGCGTCCGACCATGAACGGCGCGATGATCCCGCCAAGCTGTCCGATGGAGTTGATCAGCGCAATACCTGCCGCTGCCGCGAGCCCGCTGAGAAAACGTGGCGGGATGGTCCAGAAAATCGGCATCCAGGCGATGATGCCGGTCATGATCATGGTCATGCCGATCATCAAGGGCAGCAATTGACCGGGGAAGACGGCACACACCAGATACCCCGCCGCCGTGAATAACGCACAGCCCGCCATGTGCCAACGGCGCTCACCGCGTCGGTCGGAGCTCGCACCGATCAGCAAATTGCCGACCACTGCGCCCACGTAGGGAATCACCGTCAGCCAGCCGATGGTCATGGTGTCAGCAACACCGGCGCTTTTGATCAACTGCGGCATCCAGAACAGCAAGCCTGTCAGGGCCATGACCAGACACAGGTAAATCACCGACATCACGTAGGTGGTCGGGTGCTTCCAGATGTCCTTGAAGGTTTGCGGTGTCTGCGGCTGGACCTCACGCGCCATACGCGCCAGCACCACTTTCTTCTCGGCGTCGTTCAGCCACTTGGCGTCTTCGATTCGATCGCAGACGAACCAGAACACCACGATGCCGAGCAAAACAGAAGGCAGGCCTTCAAGCAGAAATAGCCAACGCCAGCCGGGCATGCCCAGCACGCCGTCGAAGTGACCGAGGATCAAACCGGCGATGGGCCCGCCGACAATGCCGCACAGGCAGATCGAGCTTTTGAAATAGGAATTGACCCGGGCACGACGATTGCTCGGGTACCACTGGGTAAAGAAGTACAACACGCCAGGTACGAATCCGGCCTCCATGACCCCGATCAGAAAACGCAGGGTGTAGAACCAGAACTCGGTCTGCACAAACATCATGCATGCCGACGTGATGCCCCAGGTGACCATGATCCGAGCAATCCATACCCGGGCGCCGATCTTGTGCAGGAGCATGTTGCTGGGGACTTCGAACAGAAAGTAACCGACAAAAAACAGACTGGCACCGAGGCCATAGACCGTCTCGCTGAAACCCAGATCGCTCTGCATCTGCAGCTTGGCGAAACTGATATTGACCCGATCCAGATAGGCAAACAGGAAGCAGAGGATAAACAACGGAATGATCCGCCAGTTCACCTTGCGATAGATCTTGTCCTCGAAAGCGTCCTCGTCGAACGCTTCAATTGGCGCAGTGTGGGTGGTCATGTGCGCACCTCCTTGTTGTTATTGGGTATCCGTTCTAACGCTGGTGCCAATGGATTGCGCAGAACCTGTGGGAGCGGTGCTTGCCCGCGATAAGGCTGGACGCGATTTGACCTGATATCTGCGGTGCTCTTATCGCGGGCAAGCACCGCTCCCACAGGTTAAATCGCATTCCAACGGGTCAAGCCCCTCACAATTGCCCAATCCCGCCCGGCAAAAACGCGGCTTCGGTCTTCTCGATCCCGTTTACCAGCGGCTTGCCGAACTCCGCCTGGCTGATCTGGAACTGATCTCCCGGCTGAGTGCGCACGCCATCGGCAAAAGAAAGTGTAGCGGTGCCGAAGAAGTGCACATGCACATCACCCGGACGCAGGAACTGGCTGTATTTGAAGTGGTGGTATTCGAGGTTTTCCAGGCTGTGGCACATGTTCGCTTCGCCACTGAGGAATTCCTTTTCCCATAGCACCTCGCCGTCGCGCAGCACACGGCTGGTCCCGGCCAGATTCTGCGGTAGCTCACCAGTTCGCAGTTCCGGACCAAAAGAACAGGCACGCAGTTTCGAGTGCGCCAGGTAAAGGTAATTACGGCGCTCCATAATGTGGTCGGAATACTCGTTGCCGATGGCGAAACCCAGCCGATAGGGTTTGCCGTCGTTGCCAATTACATAAAGGCCGCTGAGTTCGGGTTCTTCGCCGCCATCTTCGGCGAACGGCGGCAGCGAGAAGTTCGCGCCGGGACGCACGACGATGCTGCCGTCACCCTTGTAAAACCATTCAGGCTGCACGCCTGCCTGCCCGGCTTCAGGCTTGCCGCCCTCCACGCCCCATTTGAAGATGCGCATGGTGTCGGTCATCGCCGCTTCGTCACCCGCCTGCTGGTGCATCTTGTCCCGAGCAGAGGCGCTGCCCAGGTGAGTCAGGCCGGTGCCGCTGACCAGCACATGCGAAGGGTCGGGATGGTCCAGCGGCGGCAGAATGCGCAGATCCTGCAACAGTTGCGCGTAATCATGGCTTTCGCCGAAGCCCTGTTTATCGACCTGCTGCGCCAGACCAATACCTGCGTCGATAGCGGATAACGCCAGATCACGCACACTGTGCGCGCCCTGCACTTCACGGATCAGATCGCCGTCTACCAGACCGACACGACGCTGGCCATTGCTGAGTTCGAATTGCACTAGGTTCATTGGGATCTCCTTTCAGATTCATTGCAGGCGAGGCATTTACCCTGTGGGAGCGGTGCTTGCCCGCGATAAGGCTGGACGCAATTCACTTTAGGTCGCGTGGACCTTATCGCGGGCAAGCACCGCTCC
The DNA here is from genome assembly GCF_900187575.1 of Pseudomonas sp. Irchel 3A5. Classification (NCBI taxonomy): domain Bacteria; kingdom Pseudomonadati; phylum Pseudomonadota; class Gammaproteobacteria; order Pseudomonadales; family Pseudomonadaceae; genus Pseudomonas; species Pseudomonas sp. Irchel 3A5. The sequence goes on from NZ_FYDU01000003.1 coordinate 61,527, forward strand.
CACAGGTTCCGCGCCATTAAGCGTCAGGCCTGACGGCCGCGGGCGCTGGCGGCGAAGTCGCTGGCGGGCAGTACATGTTTGCGTTCCAGCAGGTGGTACACAACGCCGGTCAAGAGCAGCCCGAAGACCATCACCCCGGACAGGAAGTACAAACCCGAAGCCAGGTTGCCGGTGTATTCCTTGAGTGCGCCGATCACGAACGGGCCGATGTAGCCACCGAGATTGCCCACCGAGTTGATCAGGGCGATCCCGGCCGCCGCACTGGCGCCCGCAAAGAAACGACCGGGCAAGGTCCAGAACACGGCAGTGCAGGAGAACAGCGCGAACGCCACCAGACACAGCGCCGCCAATTGCGCGACCGGCAGTGTCAGCCAGGCACTCAGGAAAAGGCCGATGGCACCCAGCACGTAAAGCACGGCGAGATGTCCGTAGCGGTCGTTCAGTCGGTCGGAACTGCGGGGCACAATCAGCAAACCGATGATGCCGAAGATGTAAGGCACCGAGGACACGAAACCGGTGACCAGATCCGTCCCACCGAACTGTTTGATCAGCGTCGGCAGCCACAGGCCTAGACCATAAATGCTCAACGTCACGGGCAGGTAAAACAGCGCCAACAGCAGGACGCGTTTGTCCTTCAAGGCATGCAATGGATTGCCGTGACGCGTCTGGCCGTACTCTTCCAGGTCCTTTTTCAATTCACCGGTGAGCCAGTTTTTCTCGGTCTCATTCATCCATTTAACCTGGTGTGGACCGTCCGGCAGCCAGCGCAGCACCGGCCAGGTCAGCAGGATGGCCGGGGTGCCGATGACAATAAACAGCCACTGCCAACCGTGCAGACCCAGCACGCCGTCCATGCCCAGCAAACCACCGGACACTGGACCGGTGATCATCATGGCAATTGGTTGGGAAAGGATGAACAGACCAAGGATCTTGCCGCGGTGGCGAACCGGAAACCACTGCGTAATGTAGTACAGCACGCCCGGAAAGAAGCCCGCCTCGGCCGCTCCCAGCAGAAAACGCATCACGTAAAAGCTGTGCGGACCCTGCACGAAGGCCATACCGATGGTGATCGCGCCCCAGGTAATCATGATTCGCGCGAACCAACGGCGGGCGCCGAAGCGTTCAAGCATCAGGTTGCTGGGGATTTCAAACAGGAAATAGCCGATGAAAAACAACCCTGCGCCCAGCCCATAGGCTGCGTCGCCGATACCGATGTCCGCGCCCATGTGCAACTTGGCGAAGCCCACGGCAGAGCGGTCCACATAAGCGATCAGGTACAGCAGGATCAGGAAGGGAATCAATTTCAGGGTGATGCGGCGAATAAGCCTCAGTTCCTGGCTCATGTGTGCGATCTCCAATTGTTCTTGTTATGGAGTGGAGATCGCCTCTGGCCTGAAGCATATGGATGCAGCAGCCACGGTCGTCCCTCACTTGAAATCAACTATATAGTATTACTATTTAGCTAACAACACTTCCAATAAGGCGAATTTGCGCTTAACTTAACCAGCAGAAAAGCCATTAAGTCTTACAATAAGAGAGCTGATCATGTCTGATTCCGAAAAAAAACCCCTGCGTTCTGCCCAATGGTTTGGTACTGCCGACAAGAACGGCTTCATGTACCGCAGCTGGATGAAGAATCAGGGCATCGCCGATCACCAGTTTCAGGGCAAGCCCATCATCGGCATCTGCAACACATGGTCGGAACTCACCCCTTGCAACGCCCACTTCCGGCAAATCGCCGAGCATGTCAAACGCGGTGTGATTGAAGCAGGCGGCTGGCCCGTGGAATTCCCGGTGTTCTCCAACGGTGAATCCAATCTGCGCCCCACGGCGATGTTTACCCGCAACCTGACCAGCATGGATGTCGAAGAAGCGATTCGCGGCAACCCCATCGACGGCGTAGTGCTGCTCACCGGTTGTGACAAAACCACACCGGCCCTGCTGATGGGCGCGGCCAGTTGCGACGTTCCCGCCATCGTGGTCACCGGCGGGCCGATGCTCAACGGCAAACACAAAGGCAAGGACATCGGCTCCGGCACCGTGGTCTGGCAAATGCACGAGGCTTATAAAGGCGGGCAAATCACCCTTGACGATTTCCTCGCGGCAGAAGGCGATATGTCGCGTTCGGCGGGCACCTGTAACACCATGGGCACCGCCTCTACCATGGCGTGCATGGCCGAAGCACTGGGTACTTCCCTGCCCCATAACGCGGCGATTCCGGCCGTGGATTCACGACGTTATGTGCTCGCCCATATGTCGGGCATGCGCGCCGTGGAAATGGTCAAAGAAGACCTGCGGCTGTCGAAGATTCTGACCAAGGCGGCGTTCGAAAACGCGATTCGGGTCAACGCGGCGATTGGCGGCTCAACCAACGCGGTGATCCATTTGAAAGCCATCGCCGGTCGCATCGGTGTCGACCTGGAGCTGGATGACTGGACCCGCATGGGTCGCGGCATGCCGACCATCGTCGACCTGCAGCCATCCGGGCGTTTCCTGATGGAAGAGTTCTACTACGCCGGTGGCCTGCCCGCTGTGCTGCGACGGATGGACGAAGCCAATCTGCTGCCCAATCCCGACGCGCTGACCGTCAATGGCAAATCCATTCGCGAGAATACTCAGAACGCGCCGATCTACGGCGAAGACGAAGTGATCCGCGCGCTGGACAATCCGATCCGCGCTGACGGCGGCATCTGCGTATTGCGCGGCAACCTGGCGCCACTGGGTGCAGTGCTCAAGCCTTCGGCTGCTACCGCTTCATTGATGAAACACCGTGGCCGCGCGGTGGTGTTCGAGAACTTCGACATGTACAAAGCCCGGATCAACGATCCGGATCTGGACATCGACGCCAACTCGATCATGGTCATGAAAAACTGCGGCCCAAAGGGTTATCCGGGCATGGCCGAAGTGGGCAACATGGGCTTGCCTGCCAAACTGCTGGCCCAAGGCGTGACTGACATGGTGCGGATTTCCGATGCGCGCATGAGCGGCACGGCCTACGGCACTGTGGTTTTGCACGTGGCACCCGAAGCGGCCGCCGGTGGCCCGTTGGCGGTGGTGCAGGAAGGTGACTGGATCGAACTCGACTGCGACAGCGGCCGTTTGCATCTGGACATTCCCGACGCCGAACTCGCCGCCCGCCTGGCCGACTGGCAGCCACCGCAACAACAGCAACTGTTGGTAGGCGGCTATCGCGAGCTGTATGTGAAGCATGTGCTGCAGGCCGATCAGGGTTGCGACTTTGACTTCCTGGTGGGCATGCGTGGGGCTGAGGTGCCACGGCACTCTCATTGATGCCAGTCTAAGTTCACGACGTGGGACCGGCTTTAGCCGGGAAGAGGCACTTATAGCCGCGGCATCTTCAGTGTCAGAAATGCCGCTTTCCCGGCTAAAGCCGGTCCCACGGTGATTGTGCAGTCTCACGCGGCCTAACGCCGATGCTATGATGCCCCGCACTCATCGCTCAGGATCGACTTGCGTCCCCATGGATTACCGAAAGCCTTCCGACCGTAAAAGCATGCACGCCCGCATCGTTCAGGAGCTGGGCATGCAGATCGTCTCCGGACGTTTCAAGCCTGATGAAAAGCTGCCTGCCGAAGCGTTGCTCTGCGAGGAGTACGCCGTCAGCCGACCGGTGTTGCGTGAAGCCACACGGGTGCTGGTGGCCAAGGGGTTGGTGTACTCCCGGCCGCGCGTTGGCACGGTGGTAAAAGCCCGTCGTGAATGGCACCTGCTCGACCCGGATGTTTTGCACTGGATCATGCAGTGCACGCCACAAAATGAATTCTTCAATTTACTGACCAGCGTCCGTGCGGTCATCGAACCTGCTGTCGCCGCCCTTGCTGCGCAACACGCCACCGATGAAGAGATCGCGTCTATTGGCGAGGCGTATCAACGCATGGAAGCTGCGCCAAATCCTGAAGCACTGTTGCAACCCGACCTGGACTTCCACAGCCGGATAGCCGACGCGACTCACAACGACTTGCTCGCACACCTGTGCAACATGCTCTCGCTGGCATTACGCGAAGCGCTCAAGCATTCCAACAAGCGGCCTAACCTGCATGAGCTGGCATTGCCGCGGCACAAGGCAATTCTCACCGCCATCGAAAACCGAGACGCACTGGGCGCACGGCACGCAACGCTGGTGCAACTTGATGATGCGAGGAATGCGTTGAGCGTCGTGCTGGGGCGGGAGTTGGGGTTGTAACCCTGTTAATTGCATAAAATTTTGGGAGATTCTATGTTTACCCGCAATCCGACGTGGGACCGGCTTTAGCCGGGAAGGCGGTATTTCTGACGATGACGATGTACTGAATGTACTGGCCTCTTCCCGGCTGAAGCCGGTCCCACGTCATCAGTGTGCTTGTGGGAGCCGGGCTTCCACTCCACTAATGTGAAAACAACGAATTCCCCACCTTGCCCGCCATCTTCTCCGGTTTGATCAGGAACCGCGCCAGCGCTGGCAGCAGCCACAGTGCACCGAACATGTTCCACAGCAGCATGAAGGTCAGCATCAGGCCCATGTCGGCCTGGAACTTGATCGCCGAGAAGATCCAGGTACACACGCCAATCGCCAGACACAACCCGGTGAACAGCACCGCTTTCCCCGTGGACTTCAGGGTTTCGTAATACGCCTCTTGCAACGGCAAACCTGCGCGCAGAAAGCTTTCCAGACGGCTATAGATGTAGATGCCGTAATCGACACCAATCCCTACCCCTAGCGCCACCACCGGCAAGGTCGCGACTTTGACGCCGATGCCCATGAACGCCATCAGCGCGTTGCCCAGCACCGAGGTCAGCACCAGCGGCAACACGATACACAGGGTCGCCGCCCATGAGCGGAAGGTGATCATGCACATCACCGCCACGCAGATGTAGACCAGAATCAGGATGACCAACTCGGAGCGCTTGATCACTTCGTTAGTGGCCGCTTCGATCCCGGCGTTGCCTGCTGCGAGCAGGAACTCCAGCCCTTCACGATTATTCTCGGCAGCGAACTCCTGCACCGCGTGCACGGCGCGGTCCAGGGTTTCAGCCTTGTGATCATTCAGAAAAACCAGCAGCGGTGCCAACGAACAATCGTTGTTGTACAAGCCGTCCGCTCGCGCAATGGAGCTGTTGAGTACGTCCTTGTTGCGCGATAGCGCTTCCCATTTCAGGTTGCCCTCGTTCATGCCCTTGATGACCTGCTTGGAAACCGTCACCAGGGAAATCGCCGACTGCACGCCCGGCGTGTTCTCCATCTTCCAGGTCAGTTCGTTGATGGCGGACATGGTCGGGTAAGCCGAGCACCCTTCGCGAGGCGTTTTGACCATCACCACCAGCACATCGGAGCTGGTGGAATAGTGGTTGATGATGAAGCTGTTGTCCTGGTTGTAGCGCGAGTCGGGACGCAGTTCCGGCGCCCCCTGATCGAGGTCGCCGATTTTCAGGTTCTGGCTGTACCAAAGCCCGCCACCGAAGGCTAGCAGTGCCAATACGATGGATACCGGAGCGACTTTGGCGCTGGCAAATCCGGAGAGTAAACGCCAGAACGGATGTTCGGAGACGGCATCTTGCTTGCTGCGGCTCACTGCCCTCTTACTGATACCCGCGTAGGAAATGGCGACCGGCAACAGAATCAGGTTGGTGAACACGATGACCGCCACACCAATCGATGCGCCAATGGCCAGCTCGCGAATCACTCCGATGTCGATGATCAGCAAGGTGATGAAACCCACCGCGTCTGCCAGAATCGCGATCATGCCCGGCAGGAACAATTGGCGAAACGTGCGCCGCGCTGCGGTCAGGGCGTTCTCGGCGTCACTGGATTGCAGCGCAATACCGTTGATTTTCTGCACGCCGTGGGAAATGCCGATGGCGAAGATCAGAAACGGCACCAGCATCGAATACGGGTCCAGACCGAACCCCACCACATGCATCAACCCCAGTTGCCAGACCACCGCAATCAGTGTGGTACTCAATACGGCGACGGTGCTGCGAATACAGCGCGTAAACCAGATCAGCAACACCAACGTAATGACAAAGGCGACACCAAAGAACAGCACCACCATCACCAGGCCGTCGATCAGGTCGCCGACCTTCTTGGCGAAGCCGACGATATGGATCTTGATGTTCGGGTTCTGCGCCTGATACTTGTCGCGAATTTTCTCTTCCAGTTGATGAGAGAACTGCTGGTAGTCCAGCTTGAGCAGCTTGCCCTGATCTGCAGGGTCCGGGTAGGACTCCAGCAAGGGCACATCCACGATGCTCGACTTGAAGTCGTTGGCCACCAGACGCCCGACCTGCCCGGACTTGAGCACGTTGTTACGCAACTGATCGAGGCTATCGTCGGAACCGTCGTAGCTCTGCGGGATGACCTCACCACCGGCAAAGCCCTCCTCCGTCACTTCCGTCCAGCGCACGCTGGGACTCCACAGGGATTTCAGGCCTGAACGGTCAACACCGGGAATGTAGAACACCTCGTCGTTGATTTCCCGCAGGGTCTCCATGTATTGCCTTGAGAAGATGTCGCCATCCAGCGCTTCGACCGAGATGCGTACCGTGTTGCCCAGATTGGCTAGGTCGTTGCGGTGCTTCATCATGTTCTGGATAAACGGATGATCCAGCGGGATCATTTTTTCAAAACTGGTCGATGGCCGAACCAGTGTTGCCTGCCAGAACAACAGAATGCTGACCAGCAGGCAGATGACAATGACTGCAGGCCGATTATTGAAGATCAAGCGTTCGAGAAAGGTTGCCTTGTCGTCGCTGTGCTGCTGAGTGTCGTGCAGATTACTCATGCCGGATTTTCCCCGCCCTGATCGTTCTTATTGTTGGCTAGACTCGGCGCCCGTCGGCGAGGTGACGCGTACGCCTCCCTGTCCAACCAGAATCAGATTGCCCTGCGCATCGGCCGTCACTCCGGACAGCGAAATCCGGTCGGGACGGTTGAACACCTGAAAGCTCAGGCCATTGTCGGTGCTGCGCATCACGCTGCCGCCATTACCCACCAGCACCAGCGAACCGTCGTCCAGCAAGGTCGCGTTGGCTAGCCCGAATTCCAGCGGCCCGCGGGCAGCTTTCAGTTCAATGGGTTCCCAGGTATCGCCGAAGTCGGTGGAGCGATAGAGATTGCCGCGCAACCCGTAAACCAGCAGCGTGCCGGGCTGACCGGTACCCATGGCGCCGAACAGCGACCCTTGATAAGGCCCTTCAAGCTTTTCCCAGGATTCGCCATCGTCACCCGAACGGAACATGGCGCCCGCCTCGCCCACAACGAACAAGCCGCTGCCCGCAACCTGTGTGATGCCATTGAGGTGGTACTGATCTTCATTGTCGAGGCGGTCGCTGACGTCTTCCCAGTGTTGGCCGCCATCCAGCGTGGTCAGCAACATACCGTAGGCCCCCACTGCAAAACCGGTTGAAGCGTCCTTGAACCAGACATCCAGCAACGGCGCTTCACGGGACAGGTCTTCGAATTGCTTGACCCAACTCACACCGCCATCGTTGCTGGCGAGAATCTGCGCATCATGACCGACGGCCCAGCCGTGTTTGTCATCGACGAAATACACCGCCGTCAGGAGCTGACGGGTGGGTACTTTGGCCTGAATCCAGGTCTTGCCCTGGTCGTCGGAATACAGAATATGTCCGCGCTCGCCCACTACGACCAGACGCGCACCGGCATGGGCGACGTCCAGCAGCAGACTGCGAGAGGCTCGTGCGGATTCGATGGAGTACAGCGTGGTTTGAGCTGGGTCAGCCTTTTCAGGCGCGCTTTCAGTGGCCGCCATCGATAACGTGGGTGCACTCGACAAAGTCAACGCAGCAAGCAGCGAACAGAGTGCCGCCAGGGGTTTGCCTATCCTTAATGCCAATGGCCGACCGACGGCCGTATGCCCACCGGACTGCGTGCGCCGATTTACAGGCTCACTCATGAAGCGTCCCCTTTCCCATTTTATTTTTATTAGGTTAGCCGAGGCCAAGCGCTCTAGCCTTAGGCTTCTGGAAGCCGACCTATCCTATCCAGCTTTGGAAACTCATGACAATCGACATATGGCTATCTTTGGTCGAGGTCTCTTGTGTGATTGGTGGGTTATCAGTTGGGGTGATGCAGGCAATACTCGCCTCTGTAGGAGCTGCCGAAGGCTGCGAAAGCGATTTATCTGAACTGACGCGTTCGCAGCCTTCGGCAGCTCCTACAGGAAATGGGGCCATCCCAGTGTAGGCAGGGTTTGACGCTCCGGCCTGCCAAGGTCAGAACTGATTAGCCATAGCTCACGCAACACGGGGTCGAAAGGATGGGCGAGTTTGCAGGACGTCTCTGCCAGTCGGATGCATTGCTCGACGTGTGAAACATCCACGTAGAGTGTTGGAAATCCCCTACGTATATGCCTGAGATTCACGCTGATCCTGAAAGTGGGACCGGCTTTAGCCGGGAATGCTGAATACCTGACGATAAAGATGCAGCGATTGTACTGGCCCTTTCCCGGCTGAAGCCGGTCCCACGTCATCAGCTAACCCCATCTGAGCGCAGAGCTTGCCAGCCCAGTGGGACCGGATTAACCCGATAAAAAAGGGCCCGCCACTTGCACGGAAGGCCCCTATAGCAACAGTTGCTGCTGCCGTTATTCAGCGAGGCTTTTGCTCACTACCTCGTACACGTCACTGGACAGCTCGCCCGAATCACGGATGCGTACCAGTTCGGCTTTCATCAGCGCCTGACGTTTGCTGTCGTATTTGCGCCAGCGGGTCAGGGGCGCCAATTGGCGGGAGGCGATCTGTGGGTTGAAGCCGTTGAGCTGGATCACCAGATCGGCCAGGAAGCGATAGCCAGAGCCGTCCGCCGCGTGGAAATTGATCAGGTTCTGGCCAGCAAAAGCGCCGATCAGCGCACGGACCTTGTTCGGGTTCTTGATGTTGAACGCCGGGTGCTGCATCAACGCCTTGACCCGTTCCAGGCCACCCGGCAGCGGGCTGCCTGCCTGAACGCTAAACCATTGGTCCATGACCAGCGGATTGTCTTTGAAGTTCTCGGCAAACACCGCCAGCGCCTTGTCTTTCTCGGCAGTGAACGGCGAGTTGACCAGTACTGCAAGGGCCGTCAACCGTTCTGTCATGTTGTCACTGGTGTCGAACTGTTCAATGGTGGCGGCCAGCACTTCCGGTTTCTGGCTGAGCATCAGGTACGAAAGGCTGATGTTTTGCAGAGCGCGCCGGGCAAAGTGCTCGGCTTCAGCCACGTATTCGGTGGCTTTCGACACCTTGCGATTAGCTGTGTAGCGCGCCCACAGACCGTCGAACAGACTGTCGGCAAGCTGCTTGCGAACAAACTCCCGGGCAGCGTGGATGGCATCGACGTCCGCCACTTCGCTGATTTCGGTCAGGTAGGCTTCGCCCGGCAACGAAAGCATTTCAGCAATCATCGCCTGATCCAGCGAGGTATCCGCCAGAACGGTGCCCAATGCGGTAATCAGACGCTGATCCAGCACCAGCGGCTGGCCTTTCTGATGTTGGCCGATCAATTCCTGCAGCACCTGCACGGACAGTTGCTGGCCCGCATCCCAGCGGTTGAAGCCGTCGCTGTCATGCTGCATGAGGAACATCAACTGGTCGCGGTTGTACGGGAAGCTGAGTTTCACCGGTGCCGAGAAACCGCGTAGCAACGATGGCAAAGGCTGTTCAGCGACATCAACGAAGGTGAAGGTCTGTTCGGCTTCGGTGACGGAAATCACCCGCGTGTTGCCAGCAGCAACGTCTTCGCCTTGCAGGCGCAATGGAATTTCGCCGCCCTGCTTGTCCAGCAAGCCCAGCTCTACCGGAATCACGAAAGGTTTTTTGCTCTCGCCCGGCTGACCCGGTGTAGTCGGGCAGCTCTGACGGAAGGTCAGGCTGTAGGTTTTCGCAGCGCTGTCATAAGACTCGCTGACCGCCAGACGCGGCGTACCAGCCTGGCTGTACCAGCGTTTGAACTGGGTCAGGTCGACGCCATTGGCATCTTCCATGGCCTTGATGAAGTCATCACAGGTCACTGCCTGGCCGTCATGGCGCTCAAAGTACAGGTCACTGCCTTTGCGGAAGCCTTGTGCTCCCAGCAGCGTGTGAAGCATGCCGACGACTTCCGAGCCTTTTTCGTACACGGTCAGGGTGTAGAAGTTGGAAATCTCGATAAAGCTGTCCGGGCGCACAGCGTGGGCCATCGGGCCGGCATCTTCGGCGAACTGGTGAGTACGCAGATAGGCCACGTCCTGAATACGCTTGACCGTGGCCGAGTTCATGTCTGCTGAGAACCCGGAATCACGATAAACAGTGAAGCCTTCTTTCAGGGACAGTTGAAACCAGTCGCGGCAGGTGACACGGTTGCCCGACCAGTTATGAAAGTATTCGTGGGCGACGATGGCCTCGACCCGCTGGTGCGCGGCATCGGTGGCGGTTTCGGCGCGGGCCAGCACGGCGCTGGAGTTGAAGATGTTGAGACCTTTGTTCTCCATGGCGCCCATGTTGAAGTCGTTCACGGCGACGATCATGAAGATATCCAGGTCGTACTCACGGCCGTAGGCTTCTTCATCCCAACGCATGGACTTCTTCAGGCTGGTCATGGCGTGCTGGCATTTGTCGATGTTTTCCGGCTCGACGTAAATGCGCAGAGTCACTTCGCGCTCGCTCACGGTAGTGAACTTGTCTTCGACGCACCACAGATCACCGGCCACCAGCGCAAACAGGTACGCCGGTTTCATGAACGGGTCTTCCCAGGTGGCCCAGTGCCGACCGTCATCTTCCGGCCCGCTGGCAATCGGATTGCCGTTGGACAGCAAGACCGGGAAGTTATGCTTATCGGCGCTCAGGGTCGTGGTGAACTTGCTCATCACGTCCGGGCGGTCGAGGTAATAGGTGATCTTGCGGAAGCCTTCGGCCTCGCACTGGGTACAGAACATGCCGCTGGATTTGTACAGTCCTTCCAGTGCGGTGTTGGTTTCCGGGTGAATGCGCACGCTGGTGTCGACCGTGAACGACTCAGCGGTGGGATGCAGGGTCAGGTGGTCCGGGGTCAACTGGTAATCAGCGGCGCTCAACTCGACGTCGCCCAGCTTGACCGACAGCAGCTCCAGCAACTGACCGTCCAGCACCAGCGGCGGCAAGCCCGCGCCGCGCTCTGGGTTGCGGCGCATCACCAATTGCGCGTGAACCAGCGAGTGGTCATCGAACAGCTCGAACGTCAGGTGCGTTTCGTCGATGAGGTACTCAGGAGCCTGATAGTCCTTCAGGTAGATCATTTGCGGTTGTTCGGTGCGCATGATGAGTCCTCTTACTGATGCACGGCGAGCTGATAAGCCGTGTATTTACGAATATTGATCACGCCGGTATCGAAGATCAGGTACTGGCCCTTGATGCCCAACAATGTGCCTTCGGCGATCGGGTTCTTGTCCAGATTGAAGCTGACGATCTTGGTCGGGTACGCCTCAACGGGGTAACGGATTTCGATCGGTTCGACGTCATGCAGCATTTGGATGGCCTGCAAGCCGAATCGTTCTTGCAGTCCGGCCAGACCTTCAGCGCAACTGTCGAACAGTTGCTGGCGAATGGCGGCCAGGTCCACCGGCTGGGCATCGCCTTTAAGCAGCGCGCGCCAGTTGGTGCGGTCGGCCACCTGGCTGCGCAGCAGATCCTCGACGAAACCGGATTGCTGGCGGGTCGCAACGCGCATGATTGGCAGCGCCTGACTGGCGCCCTGATCCAGCCAGCGGGTCGGCAACTGGGTGGCACGGGTAATACCGACTTTGACGCCCGACGAGTTGGCCAGATACACCACGTGATCGGTCATGCAGAATTGCTCGCCCCACGCCGGATCACGACACGTGCCGTGCTCGTGGTGGCATTTTTCCGGGCTCATGATGCAGATGTCACACTGCGCCAGCTTGAGCATGCACGGGTAGCAGTAACCCTGGCTGTAGCTGGACTTGGTCCTGCGCCCGCAATGGCTGCAATGAATCGCACCCAGGAACTCCAGACGCACCGTTTTGCCAATCAGCGGGTTGACCGGAATCTCGGTATCGCCCAGACGAAACGCATATTCAACCTGCGAGGCATTAAGCCGCGCCGACATTTTGTTGACTGCTCCACGACCAATCTCAATCAATGGATGGCATCCGACTTGAACAGGATATTCGGCACAGTGGTGGACTTGGACGCACATTCCTGCGGGCCCATGTAACCGGTGCGCTGGTCTTCCGGCAAGTTCTGCATTTCCCAGGCGATCAACGCCTGCAAGGACAGCTCGCGCTGTTCCTGAGTCAACTTGCGGCCATCGGACCATTTCCCGATTTCTACCGCCAGCTTCAGGCTTTCGTAGATATCGGGGGTGATGTTTTCAATCATTTCGGCAAAAGAGGACATAGCGCACTCCTGACTCTTCATTAAACAGCATTCAACATCAGGCCCTGATCCGGGCAATTGCCCCGCCAATCAGACCTGTGACACAACCGATGATCAGCCCGCCGACATGGGCACCGTTGGCGATTTCGCCAAAGCCCAGCATGCCGACCAACCCTGACAGACACAGCACCAACCAGACCAGCATCATCACCAGCACACCGCGCGGCAAACGATAGATGGGGTTGGGCGCGAGCAATTGAAAGATCCAGCAGTGACCCAGCAGGCCATACAGCACCCCGGACAACCCGCCAAACAGGCTGGCACCGCTGAACTGGTATTGAACGGTATTGGATACAGCGCTGAACAACAGCGTCAGACCCAGCAGATGCAAACTGCCTTGACGCCACTCGATACGACGCCCCAGCTCCCAGTACCACATGGCGTTCATGGCCAGATGCAGGATGCCGAAGTGAATCAACATCGGTGTGACGATCCGCCACCACTGACCGGCTGCCAGACTGTCGCCCAGCGGCAGGAACGTCGCGTATTCACCCTGCACACGGAAATCGAGAAAGGTCAGCCAACGCACTGCATCGAGGTTTTCCCCCAGCAGGGTAATGGCGCCTACGATCAAACAGGCCAGCAGCACCAGCGTGGTCACCGGGCTGTCGCGCAGTTGCTGAACGAAACCGGGACGCGGCGCACTGGTGCTCTGCTCACCCGCTGGCAGTTGATAGTGCTCATCGCCCTCCGGGTACTGCTGATAAAGCGCCCGAATATCGTCCGCCAGTTGCGGCGTGTCCGGCACCCAAAGAACTTGCTCCCCGGTTTCCTCACTCACCCGGTGGGGCACGCGCAGACGGTTCAGCAGGCTGATAAAACCACTCAGGTCAGTGGTCAATGGCAGACGCAATACAGCAACAGGACTCATCAAACAGCCTCGGGACGTTCAACATCAACCCAGACAAACTTGTCCGGATCGATGCAGGTTTCCTGGTCCAGCCGATAGGCGACCAGTTTGCCGTAGAGCACGGCGCTGTAATCCAGGCAGGCGAGGTTCGGCCGGATGGGTGCGGGAATACCGCTGCGCCAGTAATGGCCAACGAACAGCATCGGCTCGTCAGCGCCATAGCGCAGCAAGGCGTTCTTTTCAGTCGTAGAAAGTGGCGTCTTGGCGACGCCTTCCGGCAACGCATCCGGCTGAAACACCACGTCGCCGTAGGTTTGCGGGTCGTCTTCCCAGAACTTGGTGCGGAAAAACTCACGGGTCAGGCCATCGCCACCGGTCAGGGTGATGCCGTGGGGCAAGCGCATGTCAGTGCCGCGCAACAAGCGATCGAACACTGCGCAGGCAAAACTGCCCTGCACCGCCGAGGCCTGGACGAACTCCTGATTGATGCAGCCACCGCCATGCATGGTGATCAACGGTGTGATCAGGCTGGCATCCCAGCAAGCGTGCACCACGCGGAAACGTCCGGCATCCATGAACAGCGGCAATTCGTAGAACCAGTCGACGAATTCTTTCCACTCATCCGGATAGGCTTCGAACTGCGTCAGCGTCTCGCCCATCAGCCGACTGTGGCGAAGCGAGTGTTCCCGGACGAACTGCTTGCCGCTCTCCGGCGGGGCAGGTGTGTGCCAGCCCAACGCGTTGAACTCGTGGTTGCCCATGATGCACAGCGCGTGACCGGCCAGCACCATGTCACGGACGATATGCAGCGACTCGCGAATCAGTGGACCGCGGTCGATGATGTCGCCGAGGAATAACGCGATGCGTTCAGGATGGCGCCACACGCCCGCCTGAAAGCGATAACCCAACACGCTGAGCAGTTTTTGCAGCGTATGGGCACATCCATGCACGTCACCGATCAAATCGTAGCTACGCGCGGGATCGAGCATCAGTCGCCTCCACCACCAAGTCGGCTACCCCAGCCAAGCTTGGTGCGACAGACTTCGTAATAGTTGTGATCCAGTGGGTGGATCAGGCGCAGTTTCTGCGGCTTCTTGCTGACCGTGATGGTGTCGCCCGGCGCGCAGGTGAAGTGGTTCTGGCCGTCGCAGGAGACTTGCGGATAAATCGTCATGTCCTTTGAGACCACGATTTTCAGCTCACTGTTGCCGTCCACCACAATCGGCCGGCCGGACAAGGTGTGCGGGTACATCGGCACAATCACGATGGCATCCAGCTTGGGATGCATGATCGGCCCGCCAGCGGACAGCGCGTAAGCGGTCGAACCGGTAGGCGTGGCGACGATCAGGCCGTCGGCCTTCTGGCTGCAGACGAACTGGCCGTCGATGTAGATCTCGAATTCGATCATCCGCGTCGACTTGCCGGGGTGCAGCACCACATCGTTGAGCGCGTCGCCCTGACCGATGGCTTCGCCGTGGCGGCGGACCTCGGCCTGCAACAGGAAGCGGTTTTCCACCAGATAGTGGCCGTCGAGCACTTCGGCGACTTTGACTTCCAGCTCGTCGGGACGAATATCGGTGAGGAAGCCCAGGCTGCCGCGGTTGATGCCCAGCACCGGCGTATTGTGTTTGGCCAGCGCACGGGCTGCGCCCAGCAGGCTGCCGTCGCCACCGACCACAATCACCAGGTCGCAGACTTCACCGAGCATCTTGCGCGACGAGGTTTGCAGGCTGTGGCCGGGCAACGCTTCGGCAATGGTGTCTTCCAGAATGACGTGCAGGTGCCTTTCCAGCAGGAATTTCTTGAGTCGGCGCACGGTATCAAGCACCTGAACACTGCCCAGGCGGCCGATGATGCCGATATTACGAAATTGCTCCATGGGGCTCCTGCGGGGTTCGATGCGGCTTAAAGACAGGGATTATGGGCGAAAGGCCGGGGTAGCGGCAAACTGGCTGTGATTTACTTGGGTGATAAAAGATAAATGGGTATGGCTTCTGGCCTTGTCTCATGTATCGCGGGCAAGCACCGCTCCCACAAGACCGCGTTCCAAATCAATGATATTTCATTCTGGAATGTGATCCTGTGGGAGCGGTGCTTGGTCTGGGCGGCATTCCGACGATACATGAGACGCGGCCAGAAGCCATACTGCTCCATCATTTATCACTCCACATCAGCATCCACGCCCATTTCCGCTACTCTCCGCTCATGACTCTCTTCCCCAGCCTCACCCACCTGCCCCGCCAGTTACGCACGCCGCAAGTGCGAGACCTGGCCTGGGTGATTCTTGCGCCGCAGATGCTGGGCGAAACGCCGTGGCCGCAGCGTCATCCGTTGACGGCCAGCGACTGGGTGCAACAACCGCAGCTATTGGCAGATTTTCTATTCAGGCTGGATCAGGACAGCAGCGCCCTGCTCCACTGGTTGGCACAAGCCGCGACACGGCGGCTGGGTTTGTACTACGAGCGCTTGTGGCAATTTGCAGTGGCGCACGCTCCTGGTGTCGAAATGATCGCCGCGAACCTGCCGATCCGCCTGGGCGGGCAAACCCTGGGTGAGCTGGACATGTTGCTGCGCGATGCCGACGGCGTGCACCACGTGGAGTTGGCGATAAAACTCTATCTGGGGCCGCAGCAAGGCGACGGCAGCGATCCTGCGCAGTGGCTGGGCCCGGGTTGCCGTGATCGGCTTGACCTCAAACTTGCCCATCTGAGCCAACATCAACTACCGATCTCAGCGCGCCCGGAAAGCCGTGAATTGCTCGCGACGCTGGGGGTCGACAGGTTCGATGCCCAATTATGGCTGGGCGGCTATCTGCTTTATCCGTGGCCCGGCCAGACAGACTCCCCGCGTGGTGCACATGACCAGCACTTGCGTGGCAGTTGGCTGCATCAAAAGGACTGGCAGGCGTTTACCGCGCAACGCCCCGAAGGTCGCTGGCAGTTGCTGCCCCGACACGCCTGGCTGGCCCCTGCCCATTACGCCGAAGCCTGGACCGAACCACAACTGCAGCAATGGCTGGAGCAGCTTGATCCGCTGGCGCCGGCGCAACTGCTGGTACGGCTGACAGAAAATGGCGAGGGCGAATGGGAGGAGGCCGAACGGGTGTTTCTGGTTTCGGACATCTGGCCTCGGCTGGGCGATACGAGCAACACGGTTCAGCTTGAGGATCAGCCAATCGCGTTACCCGCTTCGCCCGTCTGATCGTCAGGCGGCCTTTTTAGTGCGCGGCAGCAGAATCGCCATGATCCCCAGCAGCGGCAGGTACGAACACAGGTTGTAGACGAACAGGATGCCGTGGCTGTCAGCCAGATAACCCAGCAAGGCCGCACCGATCCCGCCAAAGCCGAACATCAGGCCGAAGAAGATCCCGGCGATCATGCCGACATTACCCGGCACCAGTTCCTGGGCGTAGACCACGATGGCAGAAAACGCCGAAGCCAGAATGAAGCCGATGATCACGCTCAACACGCTGGTCCAGAACAGATCGGCATAGGGCAGCGCGAGGGTGAACGGCGCAGCGCCGAGAATCGAGAACCATATCACCGCTTTACGGCCAATCCGGTCACCAATCGGACCGCCGAAGAACGTACCTGCGGCCACCGCTCCGAGGAACAGGAACAGGTACAGCTGGGAGTTAGCCACCGACAGGTCGAACTTCTCGATCAGGTAAAAGGTGAAGTAACTGGTGATGCTCGACATGTAGAAGAACTTGGAGAAAATCAGAAATGCCAGGACAACCAGCGCGCCAGTGACACGACCTTTCGACAGGCCATGACTCGCAGCCTGGCCTTGCTTGAGCTTGAACAGGTTCAAGTGCGTGCGATACCAGCGGCTGATGCCGTACAGCAAGCCTACGGAAAACAATGCGATCAGGCCGAACCAGGCCACATGACCCTGACCGAACGGAATAATGATCGCCGCCGCCAGCAAAGGGCCAAGCGCTGAACCGGTGTTGCCGCCCACCTGAAAGGTTGACTGCGCCAGCCCAAACCGTCCCCCCGACGCCAGCCGCGCGATGCGTGAGGCTTCGGGGTGAAAGGTCGAAGAGCCGATACCAATCAAGGCCGACGCCAGCAGAATCATCGGGAAGCTGCCCACCACGGACAGCATCAGAATGCCGATCAAGGTACACAGCGAACCGACTGGCAATACCAGCGGGTTAGGATGGCGGTCGGTGTAGTAACCCACCCACGGCTGCAACAGCGATGCAGTGATCTGGAACGTCAGGGTAATCAGGCCGATCTGCGTAAAGGTCAGGCCGTAGCTTTCCTTGAGCAGCGGGTAGATCGACGGCAGCACCGCCTGAATCAAGTCGTTGACCAGATGCGCCAGTGCCACAGCACCGATGATGCGCATGACCAACGGGCTGCTGGTGCTGGTTGTCGGGGGAGTTGCAGCGGGAATTGCGCTGGTGGAGGCGTTGCTTACGTCCATGGAGTTCATCCGCGAAGCTATTGGATGTGCCACGACCCGGTTATTGCAAGATATGTCAGCGGCACAAGGTCCGCCAATGTGCCATTTTTTGGGGCATGGCCGCTACATTTTGTTGCGGGAAATCTGGTTTTGCATGCCTGATTCGGTAGGAGCTGCCGAAGGCTGCGAAGCATTCATCCCGACACACCTCAATCGCAGCCTTCGGCAGCTCCTACAGAAAATGCATTTCAATTCAGTCGCTGTATTTCCTTTTGCAGGAGCCAGTCAAGCCGTAGCCCCAACAGACACGCCCTTCTCCCCCGTCGGCACATCGTGCAGCGATATTCGCGAGGTCTCCGGCAAGGCCAGGCCGCCCGCTAGTGCCAGCAACGCAACCGCGATCAGGTAGAACGCAGGGGACAAGTTGCTTCCAGTGGTCGTGATCAGCCACGTCGCCATCAACGGCGCGGTGCCGCCAAAGATGGTGTACGCCATGTTGTAGGTGATCGCCGAAGCGGTATAGCGCGTGCGGGTCGGAAAGGTTTCCGAGAGCAGCGCGGCCGTCACCACGCCACACAGTACCGCGCCGACTGCCAGCAGCATCACACCCACGATAGACGCCGCGAACGAGCCGGAACTGGCCATCAGGAATGACGGAAAGACCACCACGATCAACAGCGCACAAGCGCTCATGACCGTCACGCGGCGCCCGACCTTGTCGGAATACAACCCGGCCAGCGGGCAAATAGCGGCGGCGAAGAGCAACGCGATCAACGACACCAGCAACGCCGCCGCACGGCTCAGACCACCCGCCACTTGCAGATAAGTGGCGAAGTAGGTGGTGAACATATAGAACGACAACGCCGTCAGCGACACGAATGCGCCCAGGCAGCAGATTGCCGCGCCGTGGTTGCGCAGGGTTTCCTTGAGGGGCGAATGGGCGACGTCATGCTCCTGTGTCACGGCCTGGAATGCCGGCGTCTCGTCCAGCTTCCAGCGCAGATACAGACCGACCAGCCCCAAGGGTGCAGCAATCAGGAAAGGCAATCGCCAGCCCCAACTGCCCATGGCTTCCGGCGTCAGTGACGCTTCAAGGGCGTAAGCGACTACCGCTGCTGCGGCGAACGCGGAAAAGGTCGAGACCGGGACAAAGCTGCCGTACCAGGCGCGTTTGTCGCTGGGCGCATGCTCCATGAGATAGGCGCAGGCACCGGCGTATTCGCCGCCCGCTGAAAAACCCTGCGCACAACGGATGACCGTCAACAGAATCGGCGCCATCACGCCAATTGCCGCGTAAGTGGGCAATAGGCCAATCAATGTCGTGGCTGCGGCCATCAATAGAATGGTCATTGCCAGGGTGCGTTTACGGCCGATCCGGTCGCCAAGCATGCCGAAGAAGATCCCGCCCAAAGGCCGGAATGCAAAGGCCACTGCGAATACTGCGAACGTTTTCAGCAGCGCTGCACTGGCGTCGCCGCTGGGAAAGAACTGCTGGGCGATAGCCGTGGCGAGAAAACCATAAACAGCGAAGTCGAACCATTCGACGAAATTGCCGATGGCGGCGGCGACAATCACTTTTCTCAGCGTTTTCGGGCTGACTTGCTCTGTAGCGGCGCTTGTCATGCTGGACCTCGACATTTCATCAGGAAGCTATCGATTATCGGGACAGTCACTGGGACGGCTCACTCTGAAAGTGTCATCCGCGTAGTCAGGACCGACCCCACCGCTGTTCGATAGCGCATGATTCATGCCAGAGGC
This sequence comes from Pseudomonas sp. Irchel 3A5, assembly GCF_900187575.1. NCBI lineage: Bacteria > Pseudomonadati > Pseudomonadota > Gammaproteobacteria > Pseudomonadales > Pseudomonadaceae > Pseudomonas > Pseudomonas sp. Irchel 3A5. The sequence goes on from NZ_FYDU01000003.1 coordinate 80,956, forward strand.
TTTGGATCAATGATTACAAGCCCATCGCGCGTCGCCCTTGCAGGCCGCCGGTGTGGACGAAAATCAGCCGCGTGCCCGCCTGAAAACGCCCGGCGACTACCTCATCGTGCAGGGCCATCAGCGCCTTGCCGGTGTACAGCGGTTCGAGGGGGATGCCGCTTTGGGATTCACTGGTAGCGATGAAATCCAGCAGGTGCTGATCGGTTTTGGCAAAGCCGCCACGGGAGGCGCTGATGAGAATGTAGCCATCGGTACGAGCGAACTTGTTCGCGAGGCGGTGTGTCAGGCTAGACGCTTCGCGAACAAGTTCGCTCCTACCGGTTTTGCGATGCTCCAGAATTGCCGCGACATTCTGCTCAACCCCATGATCATCCGGCACCGCCATGGCACCATGCACCGGATGCGCGCCCTCCTCGGCCAGGACCAGACCCGCCAGCGTTGTACCCGTCCCGGCAGCCAGCCACCAACCGTGATAATCACTCCATCCCAGGTCGCTCAGTTGCTCGCGCACCCTCTTCAGCAACCCGGCACAACCCAGCGCGCCGGGCAAACCTCCGCCGCCTTCCGGGATCGGGTAGAAATCAGGGTATTGCGTCAGCCACGACGACCAGAAGTCAGGTTCATGCCGTGCGCGATAACCGGCGTAGCCAAGCCAGTGCAGCTGCATGCCGAACGCCTGTAGATCAATGGTGGTTGGCGTCTCCACAGCATGACCACGCAACAGACCGACCGTGGCAAAACCAAACCGCTTGCCCGCAGCGGCCAACGCATGCAGATGATTGGAATGCGCGCCGCCCAGACTGATAACGCCTTTCGCAGTCACCTCACTGGCGGCCGCCAGGTGATGGGCAAGCTTGAACCACTTGTTGCCACTGATCAGCGGATCGATGAGGTCCAGGCGCAGTACCGCAACCTCGACACCGGCACTGACGAGCCAAGGCAGATTGAGCCGTTGGAGCGGCGCGTTGGGTTGCCAGTGGATGGGGCTGATAGACACGAGGATGGGGCCGCTGAACGAAGTGCGGGAGTTTAGCATTGCCTCGATAAATTCAGCCTTGTGTCAATCTGTAGATTCTATGTGCGCCCGCAAGCTGGTTGACGACGTGGGACCGGCTTTAGCCGGGAAGGCGGTATTTCTGCTGATGGAAATTCAACGTCTGTCCCGGCCTCTTCCCGGCTAAAGCCGGTCCCACGTCATCAGTGAATTCTGTGAGCGGAGCTTGATTGCTTTTTTAAAGTGAGACCGAGTGAAGCCCTACAACCCCGCCGCCAACCTTGAACCCTGATCAATGGCCCGCTTGGCATCCAGCTCCACCGCGACATCTGCGCCTCCGATAAGGTGCACGGCTTGCCCCGCCGCAACCAGCCCGTCGTAAAGCTCACGCAATGGGTCCTGCCCGGCGCAGATTACGATGTTGTCCACCGGCAACACTTTCTCTTCACCTTCGCCGATACGGATGTGCAGACCGGCGTCGTCAATGCGCAGGTATTCGACACTGTTGAGCATCTGCACCTGTTTGTTCTTCAGGCCGGTACGGTGAATCCAGCCGGTGGTTTTGCCCAGTCCGTCGCCGACCTTGGACGCCTTGCGCTGCAACAGGAACACCTGACGCGCCGGGGCATGCAGCTCCGGTTTGATCCCCGCCACGCCACCGCGCGCTTCAAGATGGGTATCGATGCCCCATTCTTTCCAGAACGCGGTTCGGTCCAGACTGGTGGAAATGCCCTGATGCACCAGGAACTCCGACACATCGAAGCCGATACCGCCCGCACCAATCACCGCAACGCTCTGTCCTACCGGTTTGCGTTGCAGGATCACGTCGAGATAACTCAACACCTTGGGATGATCGATGCCCGGAATCGCCGGGGTGCGTGGCGCAATACCAGTGGCCAGGATCACCTCGTCGTAACCGGCGCCCAGCAAGTCCTCAACGGCGACACGCGTATTGAGCCGCACATCAACGCCCGTGGTTTGCAGCTTGCGCGCGAAGTAACGCAAGGTTTCGTAAAACTCTTCCTTGCCCGGCACCCGCTTGGCGATGTTGAACTGGCCGCCGATCTCGGCTGCGGAATCGAACAAGGTCACGTGATGACCACGCTCGGCAGCCACTGTAGATGCCGCAAGGCCCGCAGGACCGGCACCAATCACAGCGATTTTCTTGCTTTGGTGCGTCGGGATGTAATTCAGTTCGGTCTCATGACAGGCACGCGGGTTGACCAGGCAACTGGTCAGCTTGCCGCCAAAGGTATGGTCCAGACAGGCCTGGTTGCAGCCGATACAGGTGTTGATTTCATCAGCACGCCCCGCCGCGGCCTTGTTGACGAACTCTGGATCCGCCAGAAAAGGGCGCGCCATGGAGACCATGTCGGCGTCGCCTTCGCTGAGAATCTGCTCGGCGACTTCCGGCGTGTTGATGCGGTTGGTAGTGATCAGTGGAATGCCCACCGAACCACGCAGCTTGGCAGTGACTTTACTGAAAGCCGCGCGCGGCACCTTGGTCGCAATGGTCGGGATACGTGCTTCGTGCCAGCCGATACCGGTATTGATGATGGTCGCACCGGCCTGCTCAATGGCTTGAGCCAATTGCACGATCTCTTCCCATGTGCTGCCGCCTTCCACCAGATCCAGCATCGACAAACGAAAGATAATGATGAACTCGGCACCCACGGCTTCGCGAACTCGGCGAACGATTTCCACCGGCAAACGCATGCGGTTTTCGTAGCTGCCGCCCCAGCGATCTGTGCGGTGGTTGGTGTGGGCCGCCAGAAACTGATTGATGAAGTAGCCTTCGGAACCCATGACCTCCACGCCGTCATACCCGGCGCTTTGGGCCAGCGTCGAGCAGGTGACGAAATCGGCGATCTGCTTTTCGATCCCCGCTTCGTCCAGCTCGCGAGGTTTGAAAGGATTGATCGGCGCCTGAATGGCGCTCGGGGCAACCTGATTCTTGCTGTAGGCATAACGTCCGGCATGAAGGATTTGCAGACAAATCTTGCCGCCCGCTGCATGCACCGCCTGAGTGACCACGCGATGCTGCTCAGCCTCTTCAACCGTGGTCAGCTTGGCCGCACCGGTGTAAACACCGCCCTCTTCATTGGGGGCAATACCGCCCGTGACCATCAACCCCACACCGCCCGTCGCCCGCTCGGCAAAATACACCGCCATGCGTTCAAAACCGCCCGGCTTCTCTTCCAGGCCGGTGTGCATCGAGCCCATCAGGGTGCGGTTGCGCAACGTGGTAAAGCCCAGGTCCAGCGGGGCAAGCAGGTGCGGGTAATGAGCGGCGGCCATAGAAACTCCATCGAACTGTCACGGGATGCGACCGCCTGAGGCAGCCGTCAATTATTCAGACCTTGGTGGCCTGTTCATTGCGCAACAGTAAAGACGAGCTTCGCGGCCTGCTCAATGACCGTAAGTGACAAGTTGATGATTTAAACGTGCAGCCATGGTCCGAACTATCGTTGAATCGCCCCCTTGAGCTCTCCTGGCGGCATGGCTTTTCAGTAGATTGATAAGCGATGGCATCTGAACTGCAAGCAAATGAACGCCACAGCCATTCCAGCAAGACAATTTCACGGAGGATCGAATCATGCAGTTTCGTAACTACCTGCGAATATTCACCCTGCTCACAGCGTTCAGCCTTGCCCTCGCCACAGTCTCCACGCCGGCCTGGTCAGCCACCAAAAGTGCAAAGCGCGGCATCGCCTACGACATAGCCTCACCTGCGGACTTGAGTGCTTTGTCCTCGGGAATTAGCTGGTGGTACAACTGGAGCCCAAAGCCCCACGACCGGCTCGCCGCCTATAACTATTCGTCCACCTACGGGGTCGACTTCATCCCCATGGTCTGGAATGCCAATGTCGATGATGGGCAACTGAAACTCTACCTGCAGGCCCACCCGGATATCCGCTATTTGCTGGTGATCAACGAACCCAATCTCGTCGATCAGGCCAACATGACACCCGAGGCCGCCGCGCAATTCTGGCCAAGACTGGAACAGATATCCGCGCAGACCGGGGTAAAGCTGGTGGGCCCCGCAATGAACTGGGGAACGATGTCCGGTTATGGCGACCCGGTTGTGTGGCTTGATGCCTTCTACGCTGCGTATCGTGCGCAAAATCAGAATCGTGATCCGAAGATCGACTACCTGGCGTTTCATTGGTACGACTATGGGCTGTCAGGCATGCTCGACAGGCTGTCCAAGTATGGAAAACCATTTTGGGTCACTGAGTTCGCCAACTGGCACTCACCGATTGATGGGGTCCAGATCGACACGCTTGAAAAGCAAAAACAGCAAATGACAGAGATGGTGGCGGTCTGCGAGAACCGCGCGGATGTGTTTCGGTATGCCTGGTTTACGGGTCGGATGAATGAGGACCCGCACTTTTCAAGCCTGTTGAACGAAGAAGGAAGGCTGACAGAACTGGGTCAGCACTATATTTCACTGCCCTTCAATCAGTAACGCCATCGGGACTTGATGCATAGCCAGGCCAATCAGAACCGCACTGGATGTCGGGTGGTGTTCATCGCGTCCTTGACCATCAGGGACGCTGCACCGATCTCGGTCAGCCCGCTGATGATGTGCTGGGTGTAGGGAAAAGCAGGATCTGCATCCAGCACCCGCTCCGACACCAACAGCCCTTCGTTCACGAGCACATCGATCGCCAACACACAGCGCACGATGGATGGAACGCTTGGTTGACGGCGCACCAACTGCATGTAGATCTGCCCACACGTCAGCTTTCGTGGCTTGCTCTCGCCAGACTTTCCCTCACTGAGCAGCCAGACCGCTTTTAAAATCGCCAGATCTAACGCGACAGGGTCTGTGAGCTCCGGGATTAACCCGGCCTCATGAGACAGAAAGGAACTCGCTCGGGATGTCACAGATAAACCTCTGAATACCATTAGCCTGAAAACCCGCCCTTGTTCACACCGTGGGTTTTCTCGCCTGCTGGAATGAGCAACGTGGCATGCACACCCTATGTGCCAACGCGACATGAAGGGATTCCCTTATGACCCGACCACTTTAACACCGCTCAAAACAGAGCTTAAGCTCTGTTTTGATAAAAGATTTTTTGTAGCTAAAAAATTATAAAATACAGATTTTAAAACCGTTATTTCTAATAAAATAATCAAAAAACACCAACAAAATCTATTTTTTTAAAAACCATTAGATCGATATATTTAAATATATAACTGCAATATTTTGCCGCCATAGAACTTTAAGCTCACACTGCGGACTTACTGTCGCAGCCTGTAGTAAACCTCCACGCGCTGACACTTCCTCGTTACCTACCTCTATTTGGAGATTCTCCCGATGGCTAGAAGCTTGCTGCCTCTTGCTGCCATTTTTCTGATGGGCTTCACCACACTTTCTGTATCAGCCGCCGAAAACAAAAATCCCCTGCCCTCGACATCGAGCGATGTGCGCGTGGAAGTCGAGGCCAAACGCGAGCAGATCACCGGAGCCGAAAGCGCCACGAAAAGCCAGTCAACCGGTGCCCAACGCGTGCTGGATGCCCCAGTCGTCACCGACGATGCCCCTGCGACCGATGACGAGAAATGAGTCTTCGTTTGATACGCAGCACACCCCCTATCGAACGAATTCAGGAGTAGCTCCATGTCCATGATCAAACAAGGCTTAGGCCTGAGTCTGCTTGCGTTGAGCATTGCTCAGGCAGGCACCGTAATGGCTGTCACCCCGATGACGGGCAATGAGGTCGAAGCGCGGGTTGGCGCGATGCTCGACAACATGACCCAGTCGGAAAAAATCAACTTCTCGCGCGTCGATGACGGACGCATGATTCCCAAGCTGGACAAATTCAACCTGCAAGGCACCGTCGCCTATGACTCGGCGATGGGCGTGCTGGTAGGCGGCAAGACCTTTGGTGCGCAGTACCCGTCACCGTCGGCACTGGCCGCAACGTGGAGCATCAACCGGGCCAAGGAATTCGGTCTCGCGATTGGCTATGAAACCCGGATCGCTGGCGGTCAGCAAATGCTGTCTCCGGCCATCAACCTCTATCGCACCCCGTTCAACGGGCGCTCCGCTGAGTACATGAGTGGCGAAGATCCATTCCTCGGCGCAGTGCTGGCTCCGGCCGTTACCAACGGTATTCAGGTGCAGGGCGTCCAGTCTGCCGCCAAGCACTACCTGATGAATGAGCAAGAGGCGAACCGGCACTATCTGGACGTCAAAATTGACGAGCGAGCGATGCAGGAGCTGTATCTGCCCGGCTTCGAGTCGCTGGTCAAGAACTCGAACATTGCCTCGATCATGTGCGGTTACAACAAGATCAACGGCGAATATGCCTGTGAGAACCATCACCTGATCACTGACATCCTGAAAGGCCAATGGGGCTTTCAGGGCAACGTGATGAGTGACTTCAACTCGGTGCAGGACGCGTTCAAAGGCGCTTGGGCAGGCACCGATATCGACATGCCAAGCGGCCTGCAATTCACTGAAGCCAAGCTGCTGCCCTATGTCTGGAACGGCCAGTTGCATCAGAGCGTCATCGACGACAAAGTCCGCCGGAATCTCAGGGCACTGGTCAGCTACGGCTTTGATAAAGGCATCAACAAGGCTCAGCCTCTTGAGCACCGCGAGTACGGTCAACTGGCTGCGCTGAACGTGGCGAGGGAGTCGATTGTGCTCCTGCGCAACGAACCTGTAGACGGACAGAAGCCCCTGCTGCCGTTGCCGAAAACGGCAAAGATCGCTGTCATTGGCGACCTGGCGATGCAGGCACCGACTGCGCCATTCGGCACCGCTTACTCAGCGCCTGCCAGCTATGTGACCGAACTCAGCGGCCTCAAGCAGCTGGCGTCGAGCACCAGCAATGTCGATTACCTGCCGCAAATGAGCCTCGATCCGAAGTCGTCGGTCTGGTATAAGCCGAGCAGCGGTAAAGGCAAAGGTAAGGAGGCCATCAGCAACACAGGCGTGAAAGCCGAGTACTACGCCAACACCACGCTGTCCGGTGACCCTGTTGCGACCCGTATCGAACCGGGCCTCAACCTGAGCTGGATCACCAACACCAACGTCACCGACAGCGGCACCAGCGCGGTAACCGGCTACAACCCGGCAGCGGGTGCATTCTCGGCTCGCTTCACCAGCAAGATCAAACCCACCATCACCGGCCCGCACGTCTTCAAAGTCCGTGCCGATGGCGCCTACAAGCTTTGGATCAACGACGAGCTGGTGGTTGAGGATGAAGACAAGCAGGTTTCATTCGACCTGATTCCTGTGGTGCCACGTACCGTCAAGACTGTCGCGCTGAAAGCCGGCACCGAGTACAACGTGCGCCTGGAATATCGTCGCCTCAAAGGCAATTACACCCCGGTACTGGGTGGCATGAACGGCGTGCAACTGAGCTGGGCATCGCTGCGTCCGCCGACCAATCTGGCTGACTATGACGCAGTCGTGGTGGCGGCGGGCAGCAACTTCGAATACGAAGGTGAGTCCCTTGATCATCCGTTTGAACTGCCGCAATTTCAGTCCGAGCTGATCAGCTTCGTGCAGAGAGCCAACCCGAAAACCATCGTCGTGATGCACGGCGGTGGCGGTATGGACATGCAGCCGTGGGCAACCAAGGTCGCGGCTTCCCTGCATGCCTGGTTCCCGGGCCAACAAGGCGGTCAGGCGCTGGCAGAAATCCTGTACGGCAAGGTCAACCCGTCAGGCAAGCTGCCCATCACGCTGGACAAGAAAGTGCAGGATAACCCGAGCTTCGCCTCGTACTCCGACCCCGCACCGTACTACTTCAGCAGCCCTAACCCGCCGACTGAAATGACCTACAGCGAAGGCCTGTACCTCGGCTATCGCGGTTATGACAAGAACCACGCGAAGCCGCTCTACCCATTCGGTTTCGGCTTGTCTTACACGACCTATCAGTACAGCGATCTGAAGCTGTCGAGCAACGTTCTTGCTCCCGGCGCAACCATCAAGGCCACTTTCACCGTGACCAACACGGGCGACAAGCCTGGTTTCGAAGTGGCTCAGTTGTACGTGCAGCCTTCAAAGCCACAAGTTGATCGTCCGGAAAAAGAGCTGAAGGGTTTCTCCAAGGTCTATCTGAAGCCGGGCGAAAGCAAAACCGTGACGATCCCGCTGGACTCCCGCTCGTTCGCCTACTATTCGCCTGACGCTGTCAGCTGGATCGTAGACCCGGGCAAGTTCAAGGTTCTGGTGGGCAAAGACTCGGAAGACCTGGCGCTCAACCGCACCGTGGTTGCTTTGTATGGCGAGAAATTGTCGACGCGTGAATCCAACCCTCTCCCGATTCCGCTGCGCAACGCAGTTCAGGTCAAGCCAGAACAGGCTTACTGAGGAGGCTTGATCGGTGGCTTCTACAGCCACCGATCACCGACTATCAAACGGCCGTACTCAGTCGAGTCCGGCCGGCTTGAGATCCGAAGCCAGACGCTCAAGGTACCTGGCGAAGGCACGCTCAATCGGTACGTAATCCGGTGCGCGTAGCCATTGGATCTGCATCCCGTCCATCATCGAAGCAATCTCGAGACTGACCTGCTTCACATCCGTGTCCGAATGAATTTCGCCCGCCTCGATCAGCAGATTGAGATGAGCTTGAATATGGCCGTGCACAATCTCAAAGCGCTCGCTGAACCACCGATTGGCCGGGTGAGTAACGGACAGACTTTCTGTATTGATGATCATCAAAGCCTGACTGACGGCGGCGTCCTCGGTGCTGAACCTCATGATGAACTTCAGAAACGCTAAAAACCCGTCCAGTGACGCCACCTCATCAGCTTCCTGCAAGCGGCTGGCGACGTATTGATCCCGATGCTGCAGCACGGCGTGCAACAGGGCGAGCTTATTGGGAAAGTGATGAAGCAACCCAACTTGCGATATGCCCGCGACCTTGGCAACGTTAGTCAGCGTTGCGCCCGCAAATCCATCCCTGGCAAAAATAACCATGGCGGCCTGGATAATTTCCAGTTTGCGTATATCCCCCTTGGGGATATGGCGACGCTTGGGAGGCGCGGCAGGGTCAGGTAGGGAAGTATTTTTTGGCATTTGAATAGCACTGTCCGTTGCGCAAATATGAAACTTGTCAGCGTGTGGGTTTTGCGCTGAAGCGTTCACTTACAGGCCAAGCAGTGCCCATAGAGAATTTTCCGAAACCTGATCAGCGATGCATCAATGAATTCAACTCTACGCCAGGGCTGCACGGGTAAAAGCCTCGGCAACTGCATGTAGATCATGTCGGCGGCGGAACATACCATGTGCCTTTGAAGCTGACAAATAACCCACGTTCGCGATACATGACCACAAAGGACTGCCATCCATGGATACACCCAAGGTTCGAATCACAGGCGAACATCTTCTGTCGGATAACTGGTATCTGCTGAAAAATATCGAATTCGAAATGCAACGCCGGGACGGCAGTTGGCAGGCACTGACCCGGGAAGTGTACGACAGGGGCAACGGCGCCACGATCGGCCTCTACAACCTGGCAAAACGGACTGTCATTCTTACCCGGCAATTTCGCATCCCGGCCTTCGTCAACGGGCATGACGGTTACTTGATCGAAGCGGCTGCAGGCCTGCTGGATAACGCGAGTCCTGAAGAGCGAATCCGCCTGGAAGCCGAAGAGGAAACCGGCTATAGGGTCAAATCGGTGCGCAAGATCTATGACGCGTTCATGAGCCCGGGCTCAGTGACTGAACGCCTGCATTTCTTTGTCGGCGAATACCAGCCGGAAGATCGCATCAATGACGGTGGTGGACTGGCCGAAGAAGGTGAGGACATCGAAGTGCTGGAGCTGCCGTTCGATCGGGCGCTGGAGATGGTCGACGACGGCCGGATCATGGACGGTAAGACCATCATCCTCCTGCAGTACATCAAGCAACTCATGCCCCCCTCTTCCGGCCTGATGATTCTGGTGGCAGGCCCCTACCGCTCGGGCACCGGTGATGATCCCGCTTTGCTGGCAGCCAATGTGCAGGCCATGCAAGCAGCCGCTGCAGAACTACTGAGTGCCGGGCACTTCCCGGTGGTGGCCGAATGGGTGGCGTTACCTTTGGTGCAAATGGCAGGCTGCAGAAGCATCGGTGACGAAGTGTTCCAGAAGCATTTTCATGAATACGCGAAAAAGCTTCTGCAACGCTGTGACGGCGTATTGCGCATCGGTGGATCGTCAGAGGGCGCGGACCTGATGGTTGAGCTGGCCCAGCAGCAAGGGCTGGCGGTGTATCGCAGCCTTGATGAGGTTCCAGATATTCAATAAAGGGCTGAAAACATCGGGCCTGTAGGAGCTCACGGAAGTTACGAGGCCAGCTATTGCGGCGTGTCTGACACACCGCTGTCGCAGCCTTCGGCAGCTCCTGTCAAAAATATAACTACATAAATAAAATGCGTTTTTTGTGGGAGCGGTGCTTGCCCGCGATAAAGGCGACGCGGTCTGAAAGGATACAACGCGGTGTTCTTATCGCGGGCAAGCACCGCTCCCACAGAACCGGCGCAATCCGCAGAACCGGCCGGGCGATGTTCCTAAACAATCACCTCCTGCCGATACTCAAGCGGCGTACAGCCAAACTCACGACGGAATACGGTGTGCAGGTACTGCGCGGATTTGAAACCGCAACTGCGTGCCGTGTCTGCAATGGTCGAATCGGTGTTCTTCAGCCCGCTGGCCGCTGCATCGAGTTTGAAGCGCAGGATTTCGTCATGCACGCTGCAGCCCCGAGCCTGGCGAAAGTGCGATTCCAGCGATGAGCGCGACACACCTACATAAGCCGCGACTTGTGCGGTCTTGATGCCTTGGCAAGCGTATTGGCGGATGAACAGCAGCGCCTGCATCACGTAGGGATCACCCAACGGTTGATGCAGGCTCGATACCTGGACGTTGATCGAATCCGGCGGAATCAGAATGTGCGTGCCCTTGGCTGGCATGCCGTGCAGCATCTGATGCAGCAACTGCGCTGCGGTGCGCCCCATGGTTTCGGTGCCTTGGCTAACAGAGCTCAGCGGCACGCGGGTCAGGCTGCGAGTGAGAGGATCGTTATCGATACCGATTAGCGCCACCTGCTCCGGAACGGGAATCCCGGCGGTCAGGCAAGCCTGCAGTAATTGACGCGCGCGGGCGTCACTGACGGCAATAATTCCGATGGGTTTGGGCAAGCTTTGCAGCCAGGCGATCTGCTGTTCGACAGCGCTGTTCCAGAGCGGCGCACTGGTGCCCATGCCGCGATAGATCTCCCCCTGCAGCCCATCGCGCTGCATCAGTATGCGAAAGGCTTTCTCTCGCTCCTGAGCCCAGCGATTGGCTTGCGCTTCGGGCAGGCTGAAGCAGGCAAAACGAGTCAGCCCCGCTTCAATAAGGTGCTCGTACGCCAGCGTCATCAACGCCTGATTATCGGTGGCGACGTAAGGGATGCCTCGCGGATAGTCCCCCTCGTTTTGATAAGAGCCGCCGACCGCCACCACCGGCAACCTGATCCCGGCCAGCGCCTCGCCGATCATAGGGTCATCGAAGTCGGCAATGATCCCGTCGCCCTGCCAGCGCTCGATACCTCTCAAGCGGCAGAGAAAATCTTCTTCCAGAAACAAATCCCAGGAGGCGCGGGTACTGCTCAGGTAGTTGCCGATACCGCTGATGATGCCGCGGTCGTAGATCTTGCCGCCGTTGAACAACAGTGCAACGCGGTGAACAGGCGGTACAGTTTTCATTGTTATTGTCCTGGGCCAGCCAGCGGTTATCGAAACAGACTAGGCGCGCGGACGCAGAATCTCAATACGCAAAATCGCACTCCGGGTTGACGTTTTTCATAATCGGCAGCAACAGGGCCGTTGCTAGTATCGAGGCACCGAAAAGAACGATCGATTAGAGCAACCGATAAAAACAACAAGGACATTGCGAATGCCATATTTCCCCGATATAGACCGAATTCGCTACGAAGGCCCTGACAGCGATTCCCCCCTCGCCTTTCGCCACTATGATGCGAACAAAATCATCCTGGGCAAACCGATGCGCGAGCACCTGCGCATGGCGGCCTGCTACTGGCACACCTTCGTCTGGCCGGGCTCCGATGTGTTCGGCGCAGGCACCTTCAAACGCCCATGGCAGCGCCCCGGCGACCCGCTGGAAGTGGCGATGGGCAAGGCCGAGGCAGCGTTCGAATTCTTCACCAAGCTGGGCATCGACTATTACTGCTTTCACGACACCGATGTCGCCCCGGAAGGCAGCTCGCTTAAGGAATACCGCAATAATTTTGCGCAGATGGTCGATCATCTGGAGCGCCATCAGCAGCAAAGCGGCATCAAGCTGCTGTGGGGAACCGCCAACTGCTTCAGCAACCCACGCTTTGCCGCTGGCGCTGCGAGCAACCCTGATCCGGAAGTCTTCGCCTGTGCCGCTGCGCAGGTGTTCAGCGCCATGAACGCAACCCAGCGACTCGGCGGCGCCAACTACGTGTTGTGGGGTGGTCGCGAGGGTTATGAAACCCTGCTCAATACCGACTTGAAACGCGAACGCGATCAGCTGGGGCGCTTTATGCGCATGGTGGTTGAGCACAAGCACAAGATCAATTTCAAAGGCGATCTGTTGATCGAGCCCAAGCCGCAGGAACCCACCAAGCATCAATACGATTACGACTGCGCCACCGTGTTTGGCTTTCTGCAGCAGTTCGGCCTGGAAAACGAGATCAAGGTCAACATTGAGGCCAACCACGCGACCCTGGCCGGTCATAGCTTCCATCACGAAATCGCGACGGCCGCCTCTTTAGGGATTTTCGGCAGTATCGACGCCAACCGCGGTGACCCGCAAAACGGCTGGGACACTGACCAGTTCCCCAACAGCGTCGAGGAAATGACCCTCGCCACTTACGAAATCCTCAAAGCAGGCGGATTCAAGAACGGCGGCTTCAACTTTGATTCCAAGGTCCGCCGGCAAAGCCTCGACGAAATCGATCTGTTCCACGGTCATGTTGCGGCGATGGATGTCCTCGCTCTGTCCCTCGAACGCGCTGCGGCCATGCTGCAGAACGACCGGCTCCAGCAATTCAAGGACCAACGCTACGCGGGCTGGCAGCAGCCATTAGGCCAGGGAGTGTTAGCGGGCGAGTTCACCCTCCAGTCTCTGGCTGAACATGCGTTCACCCAGGAACTGAATCCGCAAGCCGTGAGCGGAAGGCAGGAAATGCTCGAAAACGTCGTCAATCAGTTCATCTATCGCTGACTGCAATCAAGGGCCACAGGCGCAGCAACCCGGTTACATTCGCGCGACAAATCTGTGCTCGTGGCGCCTTGCGAGTCTCTACAGTTCTACCAGCACGATATCTATCGTCAGGCAGTGGCTTCAAAAAAGTGTCTTCGAACAACAATAAAAGGACGCACCATCATGAACAGTTTTAAACGCACGCTGTTGGTTGGCGCTTTGGCGCTGCTTTCAATTCCGGCCATGGCCGACCCTGCCCATCCGAAAATCGGTTTCTCCATTGATGACCTGCGCCTGGAGCGCTGGTCCCGCGACCGCGATTACTTTGTCGCCGCAGCGGAAAAAATGGACGCCAAGGTCTTTGTACAATCCGCCGACGCCAATGAGCAAAAGCAGATTTCACAGATCGAGAACCTCATTTCTCGTGGGGTAGATGTCATTGTGATCGTGCCTTTCAACGCCACCGTGCTGACCAACGCGGTTGCCGAAGCGAAGAAAGCCGGTATCAAGGTCGTGTCCTATGACCGGTTGATTCTCAATGCTGACATCGACGCTTACATCTCCTTCGATAACGAAAAGGTCGGTGAGATGCAGGCAAGTGGCGTGCTGAAAGCGGCGCCCAAGGGCAATTACTTTTTGCTCGGTGGCGCTCCGACGGACAACAATGCAAAGGTGCTGCGCGAAGGCCAGATGAAGGTGCTACAGCCGGCAATCGACAAGGGTGATATCAAAATCGTCGGTCAGCAGTGGGTGAAAGAGTGGAACCCGACTGAGGCCCTGAGCATTGTCGAAAACGCCCTGACCCGTAACGACAACAAGATCGACGGCATCGTTGCCTCCAACGACGCCACCGCAGGCGGTGCCATCCAGGCACTGGCCGCGCAGAAGCTGGCGGGCAAGGTGCCGATCTCGGGTCAGGACGCTGACCTCGCAGCGGTCAAACGTGTGATCGATGGCACGCAGACCATGACCGTCTACAAGCCGCTGAAACTCATTGCCTCCGAGGCCGCCAAGCTCTCGGTGCAACTGGCGCGCAACGAGAAACCCACCTACAGCTCTCAGTACGACAACGGCAGCAAGAAAGTCGACACAATCCTGCTCACGCCGACCCCGTTGACCAAGGACAACATCGATCTGCTGGAAAAGGACGGGTTTTACACCAAGGCGCAGATTGACGGGAAGTGATCCGGACGCGCAGAACTAAGTCCTTTGGACGCTAAACGTTAGACCTGTAGGAGCGCACGAGCACCGCGAGGCCGCGATGGCGGTGTATCAGGCAGAACGCCATCGCGGCCTCGCGGTGCTCGTGCGCTCCTACAGGTTAATGGCTGCAGTCCGCACCCGCTTATTTTGAGCACTCGCCATGTCCGAATATCTGCTGCAAATGAATGGCATCGTCAAAACGTTCGACGGGGTAAAAGCCCTCAATGGCATTGATATCAAGGTCAGGCCCGGGGAATGTGTCGGGCTGTGTGGCGAGAATGGCGCGGGAAAATCCACGCTGATGAAAGTGCTGTCGGCGGTCTATCCGTTCGGTACCTGGGAAGGCGAAATCCTCTGGGACGGCCAGCCGCTCAAGGCGCAGTCGATCAGCGAAACCGAAGCTGCCGGGATCGTCATTATTCACCAGGAACTGACCCTGGTGCCGGACCTGTCAGTGACCGAGAACATCTTCATGGGCCATGAGCTGACATTGTTCGGCGGGCGTATGAACTACCCCGCCATGACCCGCCGCGCCGAAGCCCTGATGCGCGAACTGAAAGTCCCGGACATGAACGTCTCATTGCCGGTTTCCCAATACGGCGGTGGCTATCAGCAACTGGTGGAAATCGCCAAGGCGCTGAACAAGCAGGCGCGACTGTTGATCCTCGATGAGCCCTCATCAGCGCTGACCCGCTCGGAAATCGAGGTCCTGCTGGATATCATCCGCGACCTCAAGTCCAAGGGCGTTGCATGCGTCTATATCTCCCACAAGCTCGATGAAGTCGCGGCTGTGTGCGACACCATTTCAGTGATCCGTGACGGCAAACACATCGCCACCACTGCGATGGCAGACATGGACATTACCCGGATCATTACCCAGATGGTCGGGCGGGAAATGAGCAACCTGTATCCCACCGAACCCCATGACATTGGTGAAGTGATTTTCGAGGCGCGCCATATCACCTGCTACGACGTCGACAACCCGAAACGCAAACGGGTCGACGACATTTCGTTCGCCCTCAAGCGTGGCGAGATACTCGGTATAGCCGGGCTGGTCGGCGCCGGTCGCACGGAGCTGGTCTCGGCGTTGTTTGGCGCCTATCCCGGCCGCCACGAGGGCGAAGTCTGGCTGGACGGCAAACTGATCGACACGCGCACGCCGCTGAAATCCATTCGCGCCGGCCTGTGCATGGTCCCCGAAGACCGCAAGCGCCAAGGCATCATTCCCGATCTGGGAGTCGGCCAGAACATTACCCTGGCCGTGCTGGACGCTTACTCCAGGCTGACCCGCATTGACGCCGAAGCCGAGCTGGACAGCATCGACAAGGAGATCTCGCGCATGCACCTCAAGACCGCGAGCCCGTTCCTGCCGATCACCAGCCTGTCGGGCGGCAATCAGCAAAAAGCCGTTCTGGCAAAAATGCTGCTGACCAAACCCCGCGTGCTGATTCTCGATGAGCCCACCCGTGGCGTGGATGTGGGCGCCAAGTACGAAATCTACAAATTGATGGGAGCGCTGGCGGCTGCGGGCGTGTCGATCATCATGGTGTCTTCGGAGCTGGCTGAAGTGCTCGGTGTCTCCGACCGGGTGCTGGTCATTGGCGAAGGTCAACTGCGCGGAGACTTCATCAACCACGACCTCACTCAGGAGCAGCTACTCGCCGCCGCACTCAGTCAAACCGCCGACCCTAACAACAATAATGATCGGAAGTCCGCGTAGATGAATCAGGTCAAACAGCTCTTCACACGCTACAAAATGCTTGCGCTGGTCATCGCCGTGGCGGTCATCTGGCTGTTCTTCAGTTGGCAGACCGACGGTGGATTTCTGACCCCGCGCAACCTGTCCAACTTACTGCGGCAGATGTCGATCACCGGGATTCTTGCCTGCGGCATGGTGCTGGTGATCATCAGTGGCGAGATCGATTTGTCCGTGGGCTCGTTACTTGGGCTGCTCGGTGGACTGGCGGCCATTCTTGACGTGGTCTATCACATCCCCCTGCTGGCAAACCTCAGCCTTGTCGCGTTGTGCGGGCTGATGATCGGCCTCGCCAATGGCTACATGACCGCTTACCTGCGCATCCCGTCTTTCATCGTCGGACTGGGCGGCATGTTGGCGTTTCGCGGCATTCTGCTGGGCATCACCGGCGGCACGACCATCGCCCCGGTATCGCCGGAACTGGTGTACGTCGGGCAAGGCTATCTGCCGCATTCAGTTGGCACCGGGCTGGGCATCGTGCTGTTCGCACTCACGCTGTATCTGACCTGGAAGCAACGCCGCAATCGCGCCGTCCACGGTCTCGCTGCGCATTCACTGGTGCGAGACGTCTTGCGCGTGGTGTTGATCGGCGCGGTGCTGGCCGGATTCGTCCAGACCCTCAACAGCTACGACGGCATCCCCGTGCCGGTGCTGCTGTTGCTAGTTTTGCTGGGTGTATTCAGCTACGTCACCACCCAGACAGTCTTCGGCCGACGGGTCTATTCAGTGGGCAGCAACATGGAAGCGACGCGACTGTCCGGCATCAACGTGCAGGCCGTGAAACTGTGGATATTCGGCATCATGGGCGTGATGTGCGCCCTCGCCGGCATGGTCAACACCGCACGCCTGGCGGCCGGTTCGCCTTCTGCCGGAAGCATGGGCGAACTCGACGCCATCGCCGCCTGCTTCATCGGCGGCACCTCAATGCGCGGTGGCTCCGGCACCGTCTACGGAGCACTTCTCGGTGCACTGGTGATCACCAGTCTGGACAACGGCATGTCCATGCTCGACGTGGACAGCTACTGGCAGATGATCGTCAAGGGCAGCATTCTGGTGCTGGCGGTTTGGGTGGATGTCAGTACCCGGACGGGGCGGCGTTGATTGGAGAGCAGAGCCTGTCTCGAATATTGGAATTGCGCGGATCCTGTGGGAGCGGTGCTTGCCCGCGATAAGAGCACCGCAGATATCAGGTCTATTGCATTCAGACTTATCGCGGTCAAGCACCGCTCCCACAGGTTCTGCGCAATGTCGTAGGACCGGCTTTAGCCGAGAGGAGGCCGGTACAGGCGCTGAAAATGGGTCGTCTGAAATACCGCTTTCCCGGCTAAAGCCGGTCCCACGTCGCATATCAGCTTGCGGGGAACATAGAATCTCCCACACAGGGATCGCGCTTCAATTCTTACCGGTCGAGCGCTTTGCCTAGTCCCCTAAAAACCCGCCTTCTCACGCTTCATCTGGGTCACCAGCGTGAAGCGGTCATCGGGGTGAACGGTTTCGGAAACCACCATCACCTTGCCTTCCTCATCACGGTACTGGCGCAGGATTTTCAGACCGGGCGCCCCCGTTTCAGCATTCAGATTTTTGGCGATTTCAGGTGTCAACAATACCGCTCGTACTTGCTGATCAACCACATCGATGTGCCGACCGAAATGCTGTTCAATCAACGCTGCAATCAGCTCATCCGGATGCTGTTTCGCCAGTTCGATGACCTCTGCATAGATGTCTAGGGCATAAACATCAGTCCAGCAAAGTGGCGCGCGCAAGTTCTCCTGATCAACCCGGATACTTGAGACGCAAAAGTAATGCTCGCCGGGCTCCAGGCCGAGGCGTCGGGCCTGTGCAATGTCGGCCACAAAATGACTCACATCCTGAATGCTACGAACCTGGGTTTCAGCCAGATGCGCCAGGTCGGCGACCGACGCCAGGGACTGTGAATACCCCCCTCTTGGCGTCGCCGCTTCGACGCGAGTGCCCACTCGTTTGCGGCGCGAAACAAGTCCCTGATTTTGCAGTTGCGTGATAGCAGCACGCACGGTGTGGCGGCTGACCTCATACAACTCGCAGAGCTCGAATTCAGTCGGCAGTAGCGTGCCGACGGGATAACGACCGCTGGCAATTCCCTCGATCAGGTCCTTTGCAACAACGGCATAGCGTGTCTGGCTCATACCTTCGATCAGTCCCGGCTTTTCACAGTGTTGACAGTGTATCAGCGCAAGCGTAAGAATTATGTACGAACATATTAAATATGTACGGCCAATAACAACATAATAGGAATGCTTTCATGTCTAGTACCGTCTTCGATTCCGCTCTTTTCCGCGACATGTTCGGCACCGCTGAAATGCGCGGCGTGTTTTCCGACAAGGCTTTGATCGAACGCTACATCGAAGTAGAAGTGGCATTGGCACGTGCCGAAGCTCGCTGCGGCGTGATTCCTGGGCAGGCCGCCGAGCAGATCGCCGAACTCGCCACCTACGAATCCCTCGACCTCGCGTTGATGCAGCACGAAACCGAAATCGTTGGTTATCCGATTCTTCCGCTGGTTGAACAACTGTCGAAAACCTGCGGCGAAGCCGGTCGCTATGTGCATTGGGGTGCGACAACCCAGGACATCATGGACACCGCCGTGGTCCTGCAGGTGCGTGCGGCCCTGGCCATTGTCGAGCGCGACATTCAGGCCGTACGTGGTTTACTCGCTGACCTCGCGAAACGCTACCGTGATACGCCGATGGCTGGCCGTACTCACTTGCAACACGCGCTGCCCATTACCTTCGGCTACAAGTGCGCGGTGTGGCTGAGCATGTTTGATCGCCACGCCGAGCGTCTGGTCGAGCTGCGTCCGCGAGTGGAAATCGGCCAGTTCGCTGGCGCAGCAGGCACCCTCGCCTCACTGGGCGACAAGGGCCTGGATGTGCAGGAAGCGTTGATGGACGAGTTGGGTCTTGGCGTGCCTCAGGCCACTTGGCATGTTGCCCGTGATGGCCTGGCGGAAACCCTGAACTTCCTCGGTCTGGTCACAGGCTCACTGGGCAAGGTGGCGCTGGACGTCATGATGATGATGACCAGCGAGCTGGGCGAAGTGTACGAACCATTCGTCAAAGGTCGTGGCGCCAGCAGCACCATGCCGCAAAAGCGCAACCCGATATCCTGCGAGTTGATGTATGCCGCGGCCAAAGGCGTTCGCCAGCACGCCGGGTTGATGCTCGATGCAATGATTCAGGATTTCGAGCGTTCCACCGGCCCGTGGCAGGCCGAGTGGATCGCAATTCCGGAAGCCTTCGCCCTGAGCGCTGCGTCTTTGGGCCAGGCCAAATTCATGTTGGCCGGTCTGGAAGTTCGCACCGAACGCATGCGCCAGAACCTCGACATGACTCAGGGCCTGATAGTTGCCGAAGCCGTGATGATGGGCCTCGCCCCGGCGCTGGGCCGTCAGGTTGCTCACGACGTGGTGTATGCCGCTTGCCGCATGGCCAACGATCAGGGCACCAGCCTGCTCGAAGCCCTGCTGGCGCAAGGTGAAGCGACAGCGCAACTGGATGTTGAAGAATTGAAGCGCCTCACCGACCCCGCCAACTACCTGGGCCTGGCACCACAAATGGTCGATATCGCCCTCGCCCGTCAGGGAGCCGTCAAACGCTGAACCCAATCAGGACGGGGCTCACCTTGTGTCACGCCCCGCTGCCCATTACTCGCTAATAAAAACAACGAGATTGCAGACATGTCCACGACTACAAAAAAACCGTTCTACCGGGACCTGACGTTTCAGGTTATTGCTGCCATGGTGCTGGGCATCGCGTTCGGCTTTCTGGCACCGGAGCTGGCAGCGAAGTTCAAGATTCTGGGCGATATATTCCTCAAGCTGATCAAGACCGCTGTTGCGCCGCTGGTGTTTTTCACCGTGGTCCACGGCATTGCTTCGGCCGGTGATATCAAACGGGTCGGCAAGGTGGGTTTGCGGGCACTGATCTATTTTGAAGTGGTGTCCACCCTCGCGTTGGCCATTGGCCTGATCTGGGGCAACCTGCTGCAGATTGGCTCCGGCATGCATGACGCGCACCCAAGCAGCGCCACCGCAGCCGCCGCCAGCGCCGCTGTCGCCAAGGGCCATGGCCCGACTTCGACCATGGATTTCATCTACGGTATTTTCCCGGACAACTTCGTCGGCGCATTCGCGGGCGGACAACTGCTGCAAGTGCTGGTGATTTCGGTGCTGTTCGGCTTTGCTTTGCTGGCCCTCAAGCCTGAACGTCGTGAAGTGATCGAAGAAGGCCTGAGCCGTATCTCTGAATGCTTCTTCGAATTCATCAACCTGATCATGAAGTTCGCGCCACTGGGTGCGTTTGGTTCGGTGGCCTATGCAGTAGGCAGCAACGGCACTGCGGTACTCATGTCGTTGGCTAACCTCGTTTTGATGTTCTACGTCGCCATCGCCTTCTTCATCTTTGTGGTATTGGGCATTGTGTGCCGGATTGCCGGCTTCAGCCTGTGGCGCTTCCTCAAGTACATCAAGGACGAGGTCTTCATCGTGCTGGGTACGGCTTCCTCGGAAAGCGCGCTGCCACGTCTGCTGCAAAAACTGGAGAAATTCGGTTGTTCCAAACAAAGCGTTGGCCTGGTATTGCCCACTGGCTATGCGTTCAACCTGGACGGTACGTCGATCTACATGTCGCTGTGTGTGCTGTTTATCGCGAATGCTTACGGGGTGCCTCTGAGCTGGGAACAACAGTTGGGGATGATCGCGATCATGCTGGTGACGTCCAAGGGCGCAGCAGCGGTATCGGGCGGTAGTTTCGTAGTGTTTGCGGCCACCGTCACCGCCATTGGCGTGTTACCTGCCGAAGGTCTGGCGCTGCTGTTCGGGGTATACCGCTTCATGTCCATGGCCATCGCCACTTGCAACACCATCGGTAACAGCGTTGCTACGGTCGTGGTGTCGAAGTGGTCGGGGGAGTTCACCGAACAGACGGCGAAAGCGGAATACACGCGAGTGCTGGGACGCAGTCCCCAGGCAGCACTTTAGATAAGCCTGAATGCCTTCAAAACTTATGCTTCTTTTGCCGGGGCACGCTTTCGCCCCGGCGCCTGTTTATTCCACTCGTTACAAGACGAATCAGTTGACGCGACACGCTGAAGAGGCAGCACGAAGATGTTTATTCAACGCGCCCCCAACTCCCGAATATTCGCCTTCAACTCCTGAAAGTCATACTCGGACAAGCCGACATAATCGAGTACCAGGTGGCTGATGGAGTTCCACTCGTGATCGGCGCTTTCCTTGCCCAATATCCGGTAGGACTCGCAGATGTGTTCGGCCATTTTCAGAATCGACAGCAGATTCTTGACCTGACTGTGCTGCCCCGAGTCATCACTGAATACTGCGTAGGCATTGTGATGCCGGGCGATGGTCGTTGACATGTGTTCCGGCAACCGCCAGGCCTTGGCGGTGTAGTAACCCACTACGGCGTGATTGGTATTGAAGGCTTTGTTTTCCACGTCGACGATGCGTTGCTGATCACTGGCACCTGCGTACCCCTGCTCCAGCACCGTCATGTAGCCCGGAAATTTCTTGTACATCAGCGGCACGCCGCAATCATGGAACAAGCCCAGGGCGTAAGCTTCATCGACGGCCTGAGAGCCAAGCCGTTTGGCAAGCGCCAGGCACGTCATGGCGATGTCCTGCGCGGTGTCCCAGAAACGGTTGAGGGTCACGATGGACTCATCGTTCATGCCACCCCGAATGGACAAGCCGTTGACGATGTTGATCACCGAACGACTGCCCAACAGATTCACAGCACGCTGAATCGACGAAATCCGGTTGCTCAAACCGAAGTAGCTGGAGTTGACGATCTTGAGCAGCGCCCCTGCGATACCGGGGTCTTGAGAGATCAAGCGGGCAATCTCGGCCAGATCGGGGTCCGGCATGTACTGCTCGATCTGCAGGTCCACCAGAATCTGGGGTTGCGGCGGCACGATGATGCCCTGCAAGGCCTGTTTGACTTTCTCGTCGGTAAACTCGGTCTCTGATGACATACGCTTCCCTGAACACTCGCCCAATACGTGATATGGCCCGACTCTAGCGAATAGAAAAGACATTTGCGATGGGGTATTGCCCGATTGACAATGCCGCGCGCTGCTTACGGTGGTGATGGAACTGATACCCGTCGACGAAAACCCCTGCATTGATGGAAAAAAGTTCGTTAAGCCGTTGTTTTCCCGTAGTCTCGGCACACATAACCTTACACAGCCACCACTCGGGATTGTCAGCACTTCAATTTACCTATGCGTACATTTTTCACTATTGCCATTGGCTTCGTACTCACGGCTGCGCTTGTCGGCTACGGCTTCTGGACCGAGCAGCGCCCTGTGGGACATTACTTGTCCGACCTGCGAATCAAACTGGTGGTCGATGAAGGCCAGCCAGGTGAGCGCGGCAATTTGCTCGGCATTCAGCCGGAACTGTTCCCCGCCGATTATCAAAGTATCCAGCGCCTGCATCGCAAGCTTGCAGCCTATCTGCAACAGGCTCGCGAGCAGGGTTTGATCAACAGCCGAACCATCGTCGTGCTGCCCGAACATGTGGGCACCTGGCTGGTTGCCAGCGGCGAGAAAAATCAGGTTTATCAGGCCGCCAGCATGGATGAGGCGCTGACCTGGATATCCCTCAGCAACCCGCTGAAATTCCTCGGGGCAGTGCTCAGCGCCAAAGGTGACAACCGGCTCGACGACGCACACCTGCGCATGAAAGCCACCGGTATGGCCGAGCAGTATCAGACGCTGTTCGGTGGTCTGGCCAAAGAGTTCGGCATCACGCTGGTTGCGGGCTCCATCGTGCTGCCTGAACCGGCCATCGACAACGGGAAACTGAAGCTCGGCAGCGGCCCGCTCTATAACAGCAGCGTGACATTCGGCAGCGACGGCCAACCCATCGGCCAGCCGCAACGGCAGCTGTTTCCAATGGCTTATCAACGCCGCTATGTCCACCCGGCCACTGACCTGAATGTGTTCGACACTCCTGCGGGAAAACTGGGCATATTGATTGGCAGCGACAGCTGGTACCCCGGCAATTACGCCACTCTCAATAAACTGGGCGTCGAGCTGATTGCGGTGCCCGCCTTTGTCATTGGCACCGGCCACTGGGCCAGCCCGTGGCGCGGCTATCGCACGCCGGACCTGATCGGCGCAACAGGGCTGAACACTGGCAATATCACCGAGGGTGAAGCGTGGCAACGTCTGACCCTGACCAGCCACGCGCCACTCAGCACCGCGAGAGCAGGGGTCAGTGTGTTCATGCGTGGCCAGTTGTGGGATCAAGGCAGCTCGGGACACAGTTTCGCCAGTCGCGACGGCCAGCACATCGTCGAGCCATCGCCGGATGACAAGGCCCACCTGGGCGCGCGCCTGATCAATATCTGGTTATGAACATGACCCCATCGCCCGCCCGTCTTGGTGATCTGTCGGTGGGGTTTGTTCACAGCCTGGCCAATGCGGTGCGCAGTTTCGGGCAGGATCCGCAACCATTGCTGGAGCAATATGGTCTGGATCAGGCAAGACTGGCCGAAGCCGAGGCGCGTTTGTCCATTCCGCGTTACATGCGCCTGGGTCATGCCGCGATTCAACTCACCGGGCAGCCTGGCCTTGGTTTGCGCATGGGTCGTTTGAGCCACATCAGCCAGTGCGGTCTTGCAGGTGTGACCGCGGCGCAAGCCCCTACCGTTCGCGAGGCCGCGCGTACGCTGATCCGCTTTGAAGCGCTGTACGGTTCCAATTATCGCGGCCAGTCGAGTTTTCACGAGGACGCCGAAGGTGCCTGGTTGAGGTTCTATTCGATCAGCCCGTACAACAGCTATAACCGCTTCGTGGTGGACTCGATTATCGCCAGTTGGCTGCAGCAACTTTCCAGCCTCAGCGAAACTGAAGTGCGTGCGGAAAAGATCGAGATTGAGTTCGAGGCTCCCGACTATGCCACCGATTATGCCGACCTGAGCGTCCAGCCCATTACCTTTGCCGCCGCCACCAATCAGCTGCGTCTGAACCAGCACATGTTGAGCCTGCGCAACCCGCAGCATTGCCCCAGTACCTGGACCCATCTGCTGCAGCTGTGTGAAAAAGAACTTGAGCAACTGACCCGCACCCGCAGCTTGCGAGAGCGCATCACTCGTCTGCTCGGGCCTTTACTCAATGGGGGAAGGGAACCGGATCTGGAGGAAATTGCTGCCAGACTGAAACTGCCGGCCTGGACTTTGCGGCGCAAACTGGCCGAGGAAGGTACAGGCTTTCGCAATATCCTCAACGACACACGGCGTGATCTGGCGATGACGTATATACGCGACACCGATCTGGCATTCGGGGAGATTGCCTACCTGTTGGGTTTCGCGTCTGCTGAAGCGTTTCAACGGGCCTTCAAGCGCTGGACGAGCCAGACGCCCGGGGAGTTTCGGCGTAGCCAGCGTGGGCAGGGTTGAATTATCTAAATTCGGTTGCGCTTTCCGTAGGAGCTCACGAGCAACGCGAGGCAGCGATGGCGGCTTGCCTGACACTCCGCCATCGCTGCCTCGCGTTGCTCGTGAGCTCCTACAGGCTAATCTTTGCCGCGCTCACAACTCAGTCGCATCATCCGCTGGCTCTGGCGGGTCCAGTTCAAATGCTTTGTATTCCAGCAATTCTTCTTGATAGTCGTCCATAACGCGTGCCCTCTTGGCTGTTCTTTAAATGACGTCATTCACTGACCACTGCCTTCACCATAAAGTGCCAAGGTGAAGGAAAAATGACTTGATCATTAAACATACGAGGCTCGGCAAACGTAATTTAGAATACGCAGGCACTCCCGCAGAACCGGCTTTAGCCGGTAAAGCGGTATTTATAACAATGAGGATGTAGTGACTTTACGGGCCTCCTCCCGGCTGAAGCCGGTCCTACGACAGATATTGCAGGCCTTGACTTGATCGAAGCATCCGCAATAGTCTTCAAGCCATGAACGTAACCAAGCATTTCGTCGGCCAGATTATTATTACCGCCATTCCAGTCATGGCGGGTTAGCCGACGCGTGCACCCAACCCGCCCAAGAGGCGGGTTTTTCTTGTCTCCTGGGCTAAAAAGTGAACCAGGAGTCAGACATGATCATTATTAAAACCGCCCTCTTCGCTTCTAAGGCTCAGCAAATCGTTACCCATGAAACGGGGCCGACGCGATGACCGACCTGCTCAATCACTACGCCCGCAAAATCCTCAACTCTCGCGTCTACGACGTGGCCGTGGAAACCCCGTTGCAGGGCGCTCGTCAGTTGTCCGAAAGGCTTGGCAATCAGGTGCTGCTCAAGCGCGAAGACTTGCAGCCCGTGTTCTCGTTCAAGATTCGTGGCGCGTACAACAAGCTGGCGCAGCTCAGCCCGGAAGAGCTGGCCCGGGGTGTCGTCACTGCCTCGGCAGGCAACCACGCGCAAGGTCTGGCGTTGGCGGCGAAAACCCTGGGCGTGGAAGCTACTATCGTGATGCCCAAGACCACGCCGGAAATCAAGGTCGAAGGCGTGCGTTCCCGGGGCGGTAAAGTGGTGCTGCATGGCGATTCCTTCCCTGAGGCGCTGGCCCATTCGCTGAAACTCGTCGAAGAAATGGGCTTCGTTTACATCCATCCCTATGACGACCCAGACACGATTGCCGGGCAAGGCACCGTGGCCATGGAGATTCTGCGCCAGCATCAGGGGCCGCTGGATGCAATTTTCGTCCCGGTGGGCGGCGGCGGTTTGATCGCCGGTATCGCGGCTTACGTGAAATACCTGCGGCCGGACATCAAGGTCATTGGCGTTGAGCCGGATGATTCCAACTGCCTGCAACAGGCCATGGCCTACGGCGAGCGGGTTGTGCTGCAGCAGGTCGGCCTGTTTGCGGACGGCGTGGCTGTGGCGCAAATTGGTGAGTACACCTTCGACATCTGCAGGCATTACGTCGACGAAGTGATCACGGTCAGCACTGATGAAATCTGTGCCGCGATCAAGGACATTTACGATGACACCCGCTCGATCACCGAGCCGTCAGGTGCCCTGGCTGTGGCCGGGATCAAAAAGTATGTCGAGCAGGAAGAAGTCAGCGGCCAGACATTCGTCGCCATCGACTCAGGGGCCAACGTCAACTTTGACCGCTTGCGTCACGTGGCCGAGCGCGCCGAGCTGGGTGAAGGTCGCGAAGCCATCATCGCCGTGACCATCCCCGAGCAGCCAGGCAGCTTCAAAGCGTTCTGCGAAGCGATTGGCAAGCGCCAGATCACCGAATTCAACTACCGTTATCACACCGACCGCGAAGCGCACATTTTTGTTGGCGTGCAGACGCATCCCTATACCGACCCACGTAAAGATCTGATCACAAGCCTCACCGAGCAGGGTTTCCCGGTCATCGACCTGACCGATAATGAACTGGCCAAGCTGCATATTCGGCACATGGTCGGTGGGCATGCCGAGCGGGTCAGTGACGAAGTGGTGTTCCGCTTTGAGTTCCCGGAGCGCCCGGGTGCGTTGTTCAACTTTCTCAACAAGCTGGGCGGCCAGTGGACCATTTCGATGTTCCACTACCGCAACCATGGCGCTGCGGATGGCCGTGTGGTCGCAGGGCTGGTGGTGCCTGAGGACGAGCGGCACCTGGTTCCGGCGGCGTTGGCCGAGATTGGCTACCCGTATTGGGATGAGAGCAAGAACCCGGCGTATAAGCTGTTTTTGGGCTAATGCAATTATCCTGGTAGGAGCGAACTTGTTCGCGAGGCGGCAGGCCTGCGTACGCAGGTGCATCACCTCGCGAACAAGTTCGCTCCTACCGGTGAGGCGGTGCACTTCTGGGTTATAGGGTGCGGCGGATGGCCGGGACTTTGCTGCCCGGCGTATAAGCTGTTTATGGCTAATAAAATGATCCCGGTAGGAGCGAACTCGTTCGCGAGGCGGCAGGCCTGCTTAAACAGGTCCATCGTCTCGCGAACAAGTTCGCTCCTACCGGTGAGGCGGTGCACTGCTGGGTTATAGGGTGCGGCGGATGATCGGGAAATTGCTGCCCGGCCTATAAGCTGTTTCTGGGCTAATACGGTGATCCCGGTAGGAGCGAACTTGTTCGCGAGGCGGCAGGCCTGCGTACACAGATGCATCATCTCGCGAACAAGTTCGCTCCTACCGGCGAGGCGGTGCACTTCTGGGTTGTAGGGTGCGGCGGATGGTCGGGAATTTGCTGCCCGGCGTATAAGCTGTTTCTGGGCTAATACGGTGATCCCGGTAGGAGCGAACTTGTTCGCGAGGCGGCAGGCCTGCTTAAACAGGTCCATCATCTCGCGAACAAGTTCGCTCCTACCGGTGAGGGCGGTGCGTCTCTGGACTATTGTGCCGGAGCAGCTTCAACCGGGGTTTCCTCGGCAGGCATGGGTTCAGCCTGGATCGACTCTGTCGGCGCTGCCGGTGCAGGCACTGGCTGGCTGGATTCAACGGCCGGCGCGGATGTCGTCTCTGCTGCCGGTGCAGGAGCGGCCGCCGGTGCCGGCTCAACTAATGCCGCCGGTTTTGGCGCAGGCACTGTTTGCTCGGGCACGCCCAAGGCTGCCTTTGGGGTCTCCTTGATATTGGCGGCTTTTTTCGCTTCAGGCGGCATGAAGTTGTCCACCAGCGTAAAGAAGCGATCGTAGAACTTGTCCGACGCAACAGTTTCGCTGGCCACCTTGACCATCGAATCATCGGTGGAGCCGATCGGCATCGACACCGAACCCAGCACGCCAACACCCAGGCTGGCAGAATTGTTGGTCTTCTTCAGGGCGTAGCGATCCTGAAGGGCGTTGGCAAATACGGTCGAGCTTTTGTCAGTGGTGTCATCAGCAGCGCACACCACGTTGAAGCTGATCTGCATGTGAGTCTCGCCAGTTTGCTGGAAGCTCTTGTTGCCGCTGATCATCTTCGGGTCACTGCTGGTGATGATGTAACCCTGGCTCAGCAAGGCGCGACGGGCTGCTTCGCAGGAGGCTGAATCACTGACCGGGTAAGTCCTCGAAAACGTCCCCGCGTCGTCAAAATTCTCGTGCTCGTAGACTGCGGTTTTTTTCGAGGAACAGCCCGCGATCGCCAACAAGGCAACAGCGCAGCATGCGGTACGAAAGTTAACTAAGTTAGGCATCAAGGATCCTGGGTAGAAACGGTCCGCAAGACGGCGGACTGGAAAACGTCGGTAAGTCTGCAACAAGGCACGCGCAGGATCAACGCGCAGATGGAAAGGATCTTGTTACAAACCGCCACGTCACGGCCTTTCGAGATAGTGGCAAGAGGCCAAATAAATGATCGTTCCAATCACAAATGAATGAAACGATCAAAATTACTTGCCTTTTGTGATCGTTTTAATCATTGTGGACCTCACTAATAATAAAACGAGAATCCCACCATGCAATTTCGCGGCATTATTCCAGCCCTGGTTACGCCTTTTACCGCTGATCAGCAGGTTGACCACCACGCCCTCCGCGCTCTCGTCGAAAACCTCATTCAAGCAGGGGTGCACGGGCTTTTCGTGCTCGGCACCAATGGTGAGTTCTTCACTCTTTCAGAAGCTGAAAAGCTGGAAATCGCCCGCGTAACCGTTGAGGCGGCGGCGGGTCGAGTGCCGGTGGTGATCGGCACTGGTGCCTTCGCCACCCGTGAAGTGATTGAAATGAACAAAAAAGTGACGGATATAGGCGCAGACGCCCTCTCCGTCATCACGCCCTATTTCAATGCCATCAGCCAGAATGAGCTGATCAGGCACTATGAAACCATCGCTGATGCATCGAGCCTGCCTTTGATGATGTACAACATTCCGGCCAAGACCGGCATGTCCATTGGCATTGGCGCCGTTGCGGCCCTGCATCAACACCCGATGATCAAAGGCATCAAGGACAGCGCCGGTAACTTCGATGCGCTGGTGCAAATGATGAAATACCGCAGCGACGACTTCGCGGTCTTTGCCGGTACTGACTCGCTGATCTACTGGAACCTGCTGGCCGGTGGCGATGGCGCAATTGCCGCGACCGCCAACGCGGTGCCTGATCTGGTCATGTCGATCTGGAACCACTTTCAGGCGGGCAACCACGACGCTGCGCGGGTTGCCCAGGAAGCCTTGCGCCCACTGCGCGACGCCTTCGCCATGGGCACCATGCCTGTGGTGCTGAAAAAAGCCACCGAATTGCTCAACCTCCCGGTTGGACCATGTCGCGCCCCCGTGCAGCCACTGGATGCTGCCGCCGTGCAAAAACTGGAAACCCTGCTCGCGGTTTACCGCTGACTCGCCAGGAGACGCGCTGATGTCGACTTATCATTTCCAAACCGTCAAACACGTCATTCACGGCCCTGGTAGCCTTGATCAACTGAGTGAAAAACTGCCGCTGCTCGATACACCACTGCGCAACGTCGTACTGGTCACGCAAAACGCCATGCACAACCTGGGCGTGACCGAAAAAGTCAGCGCCCAGCTGACAGCCGCCGGTATCGCCGTGCATATGATCGACAACGTCGAAATCGAACCGACGCTGGAAAACATCGAGCGGGTCTTTCGTGAGGACGTTGCACCTCACGCACCCGATGCATTGATCGCCATTGGCGGCGGTAGCGTGCTGGATGCCGCCAAGCTGTTTTCGGTGATGCTGACCAATGACACGCCGCTGCGCGATTTACTCGGTGTCGATAAAGTCAGCCATCCCGGCAAACCCATGGTGCTGGTGCCGACCACTTCGGGCACCGGCTCGGAAGTGACGCCCAACGCCATCGTCACCCTGCCCGATGAAGAGCTGAAAATTGGCGTGGTGAGCCGTCACTTGCTGCCCACTCTTGTGATCCTCGATCCATTGCTAACAATCAGCCTCCCGCGCAGCATCACTGCTGCAACGGGTATGGACGCCTTCGTGCATTCGCTGGAGTCGTTCATCTCGACCAAGGCTAACCCGATCAGTGATGCCTTCGCGCTGGAATCCATGCGGTTGATTGCAGGCAGCATCGTTGAGGCCTACCAGCAACCGGATTCGGTCCGCGCACGGGGCGACATGTTGCTCGGTTCGATGTACGGCGGCCTGGCCCTGACCGCGGCAGGCACCGCGGCCGTGCATGCCATGGCCTATCCGCTGGGCGGCAAGTTTCATGTCACCCACGGCGTGGCCAACGCCATGTTGTTGCCACACGTGATGGCCTTCAATCTGGACAGTTGCGCGGAACGTTTGAAACGCGCCGCCTGCGTCTGCGGGGTGGCAGAAGCGCAGGACAGCGATGAAGTCGCCGCGCAAAAGCTGATTCAGCAAATCCGTGAATGGACCGCCACCCTGAACATCCCTCAGGACCTGCGCGAGTTTGGCGTCGGCGAGGAGCACCTGGCTGACATGGCGGTAGCCGCATCAAAAGTCACTCGCTTGATGGCCAACAACCCCAAGGCCCTGAGCCTGACCGACATCGAAACGCTTTACCGGTGCCTGCTGCCATGAGCGCCGCCAACCTGTCGGGCTTGTTGATCATTGCCGACGACTTGTCTGGCGCCGCCGATTGCGCAGCAGGTTTCGCCCGGCGACTGGCGACCGAGATTGTGTTCGACGCACACACTCTCCCATCAAGCGCCGCGGTGGTTGCTGTAGACGTGGATTCGCGACGACTTGATCCGGGCGCAGCGGCGAAAGCCAATAGCGCGGTATTGCAGCAGCGTCAGTACGCCAACAGAGCGCTGTACAAGAAAATCGACTCGACGTTGCGCGGTAATGTCGCCAGCGAAATCGCTGCGCTACAGGTACATCGGGGCCTGGCCATCGTCGCCCCGGCCTTCCCGGCCATGGGCCGCACCACGCAAGACTCGGTGCAGTTGGTCAACGGTATCTCAGTGGCCTTGAGCGATGTATGGCGCAATGAACATCTGCTCGGTACCGGCAACCTGCTGGAAAGCCTCAGTGCAGAAGGCTTGCGTTGCGCAGCGATCAATCTCGACACCCTGCGCGACGAAACAGCACTGAGCAACGCACTGGATCAAGCGCTGCACAACAAGGTGCAGGCACTGATTTGTGATGCCCTGACCGACACAGACCTGCAACGTCTGGCCCGCGCAACGGCGCCGCTGTATCGCCAGTTGTTCTGGGTCGGTTCCGCAGGTCTGGCCCATCATCTGCCAGAGGCTTTGGGTCTGCCCGCTTCTGGCGACATGAACGTACAAGGCCGTGCACCAGTGCTGACCGTGGTCGGCAGCATGTCTCAGCACTCGCAGCAACAGGCCCGGACACTGGCAGAGCACAGTGGCTGTTTCTGCCTGGAAATAAACGCCGCCACGTTGCTCGATCCCGCTCGGCATGAGCAGCGTGAACAGCTGATCACCCTGCTCTATCTGCGGCTGGCCAATGGTGAGGACAGCTTGCTGACCCTGAGTCAGGAAGAACGTGATCCATCCGTCGCGGCCCCCCTCAGCAATGCCCTTGCCGAATGGTTGAAACCTGTCATTGCCGTGACGGGCTCGCTGATCGCCACCGGCGGCGAAACCGCCCGGGCCATTCTCACGGCTGCGGGCATCGATCGCCTTGAGGTTCAAGGCGAACTGGCCCCCGGCGTTGTGCTTTCCCGAACCGAAACCGGCTTGAACGTGGTGACCAAAGCCGGCGCTTTCGGCCAACCGGACACCCTCTCAATCGCCTGGCAACAGCTTCATGGCCGCGGCACTTCCAGTACGGTCGCGCCCCACATTAAAAAGGAAATCCATCATGTCTGAACGTCCCGTGATCGGGATCACCATGGGCGATGCCGCCGGTGTGGGTCCGGAAATCATCATGAAAACCCTGGCTCATCAGTCGGTGTACGACAGCTGTCGGCCGCTGGTGATCGGGGATGCCAAACGTCTCGAAGACGCCAACCGGATTGTCGGTGGCAGCTTGCGCGTCAACAGCATCGCCTCCCCGGCCAATGCGCGTTTTGAGCTGGGCACCGTGGACTGCATCGATCTGGGCCTGATCCCGGCGGACATGCCCTACGGCAAGCTGTCGGCCGTGGCGGGCAACGCCGCGTTTCGCTACATCGAGCGCACTGTGCAATTGACTGAAAGCGGCGAGCTGGACGCGATCTGCACCGCGCCACTGAACAAGGAAGCGTTGCATGCAGGCGGGCATATTTTCCCCGGACACACGGAAATGCTCGCGCACCTGCTGGGCATCGAGGAAGTCTCGATGATGCTGATGACGCCGACCTTGCGCGTCATTCACGTCACCACCCACATGGGCATCATCGATGCCATCGCCAAAATCGAGCCGGGCCTGGTCAAGCGAACCATCGAGCGCTGCCGGGAAACCCTGACACGCGCTGGTATCGAAAATCCGCTGATCGCAGTCTGCGGCATCAACCCGCACGCCGGTGAAAACGGCCTGTTCGGTTATGGCGAAGAAGAAACCAAAATCCAGCCAGCCATCGATGAACTGCGCGCCCGGGGCTGGCGTGTGGAAGGTCCGCTGCCTGCCGACACGTTGTTCTTCCGCGCCGGACGCGGCGATTTCGATGCAGTGGTTGCCATGTATCACGACCAGGGCCACGGCCCGGTGAAAGTCATGGGGCTGGAAGCCGGGGTCAACGTCACCGTCGGCCTGCCCGTGATCCGCACCTCGGTCGACCATGGCACGGCGTTCGACATCGCCGGTAAAGGCATCGCCGACGAACGCAGCCTGATCGAAGCCTTGCGCCAGGCCGTTGAGCTGGCAACCCGCAAGCGGGAGACGCGCCAGTCCGTAGCTGTTTAAAACAGCACAATCCCTGAAGTCCTCTGAAACAACGCGCCACAAAAACAACAATGGAGCGAAATGATGGAAACCTTCAACTCGCAGGACACTGCGATCATCATCGGCATGGTCGTCGTTTACATCGTCATTACCACCTGGATGAGTCTGCGACTGCGCAGCAAAACCAGTGAGCAATACATGGTCGCCGCACGAACCATGCCCGCCTTCGTCGTCGGTATTCTGATGATGTCGGAATTCATCGGTGCCAAATCCACGGTCGGTACGGCTCAGGCTGCGTTCGAAAGTGGCTTCGCCGCCTCGTGGTCAGTGATCGCCGCTGCCATTGGCTTTCCGCTGTTCGGCCTGCTCATGGCCCGCAAGCTCTACAACTCGGGCGAGTTCACCATTTCCGGGTTCATCGCCAAGAAGTATGGCAATTCCACCAAGCTGGCCGTGTCGATCATCATGATCTACGCCCTGTTGCTGGTGAACGTCGGTAACTACGTCAGTGGCGCAGCAGCGATTGCTACAGTAATGAAGATCAACCTGCCTACTGCCGCGTTTATCACCGCAGTCATCAGCACCCTGTATTACGTGTTCGGTGGCCTGAAAAGCGTGGCCTATATGAGCATTCTGCACACTGGCGTGAAGTACATCGGCGTGATGATCGTGCTGTATGTGGCCCTGAATTTGACGGGCGGATTCACCCCGGTGATCCAGAACATGCCTGAACACTACTTCACCTGGGACGGCGCCATCGGCGGCTCGAAAATCATGGCGTGGATCATCGGCACTGTCGGCGCGATCTTCTCCACCCAGTTCATCATTCAGGCGATTTCTTCGACGCCGAACTCGAAAGCAGCACAACGCTCGACGTTCTACGCCTCGCTGCTGTGCATCCCGATTGCGCTGGCCCTGGGCTTCATTGGTGTCGCGTCCAAATACCTGCATCCGGACATGGGCAGCCTGTACGCCCTGCCTGTTTTCCTGCAGTCAATGAGTCCGGTTCTCGCGGGCGTAGTGACCATTTCTCTGGTCGCCTCGATCTTCGTCAGTGTCAGCACCGTCGCCCTGGCCATTGCTTCGCTGGTAGTGCGGGACTTCTACGTGCCGATGCGCAAGCCATCGGTGGATCGCGAACTCAAGGCCACACGTTTTATCGCGCTGATCATCGGCTTTGTACCGCTGTTCTTTGTGTTCTTCGTGCCTGAAATCCTCAACCTGTCGTTCTTCACCCGTGCGCTACGCCTGTCCATCGCCGTCGTGGCCATGATCGCCATTTATCTGCCGTTCTTCGGCTCGGGCCGTGGCGCGACACTGGGCCTGATCGCCTCGTCCATCACCACCAGCGTCTGGTACCTGCTGGATAACCCATACGGCATCGATAACATGTACATCGCCCTGATCACCCCGGCCATCGTCATTGCCGTGGAGCGTCTGTTCCCGCAAGCGATCGCTCGCAATCAGGATAAATCCGGCAACGACAAACAAGGGATTTCCCATGCCAATCAGTGAGCAACGTCAGGACGCCTTTCTGCCAACGCCTTATGCGCAGAACCATGCCGCGAACCTGCATGAACTGGAAGACGGCACGGTGCTGTGCACCTGGTTCGCCGGAACCCAGGAAGGTATGGCCGACATTTTCGTGCTGCTTTCACGCCGCGATCCGCAGACCGGTGTCTGGAGCGAACCGGAGAAACTGTCTCAGGATGACACTCGCTCCGAGCAGAACCCGATCCTGTTTCAGGCCCCGCAAGGTCCTTTGTGGCTGATCTGGACCGCGCAGATTTCCGGCAATCAGGAGACGGCGATCATTCGCCGTCGCCTGTCTGAAGATCAGGGCGAAACCTGGGGCCCGGTGGAAACCCTGTTCGATGAGCCGGGCACCTTTGTGCGCCAGCCCCCGGTGGTGCTGGATAACGGCGACTGGCTGTTGCCGGTCTGGTATTGCATCACCCTCCCCGGCGAAAAATGGATCGGTAATCATGACGTCAGCGCGGTAATGATTTCCAGCGATCAAGGGCAAAGCTGGTCGCGCCATGACGTCCCGGACAGCACCGGTGCCGTACACATGAACGTTCATCAGCTGGCCGACGGCAGCTTGCTCGGCCTGTTTCGTAGCCGCTGGGCTGACTCGATCTACAGCAGCCGCTCGACGGATCGCGGCCGAAGCTGGAGTGCACCGGTTGCCACGGAGCTGCCCAACAACAACTCTTCGATCCAGTTCGTGCGGCTCAACACTGGCGAACTGGCGCTGGTCTACAACCCGGTCAGCGCCGAGGGCCACAGCCAGCGCCGGGCGTCGCTGTACGACGAAATCGAAGATGAAGGCGACGACCGTGTGACACCGGGGCAGAGCGCTGATGGCAAGAGCGCAGTGTGGGGCATCCCCCGCGCACCCATGAGCCTGGCGCTGTCCCATGATGACGGACAAAGCTGGCCGGTGCGCCTGGACCTGGAGTTGGGGGATGGTTTCTGCCTGACCAACAACTCTCAGGAAAAACTCAACCGCGAATTCTCCTACCCGAGCATCATTCAGGCCCGGGATGGCAGCCTGCATGTGGCGTTCACGTACTTCCGGCAGAAGATCAAACATGTGCATTTGCCGTTGGCGGCCGTGCGCTGAATCAAACAAAAAAATTCATTGAATGGATGCGATTTATATGTGGGAGCGGTGCTTGCCCGCGATTCAGGCACCTCGGTTTGTCCAGGGAACCGCGGCGCTTCAATCGCGGGCAAGCACCGCTCCCACAAGAAACCGAGTTAGCCGCGATTGCGCGGCGCCTGTGAAGGAGCAGCACTTCTCATGACTAATCCTAGAAAAACCGCCGTACTAACCGGCGTTAGTTCCGGCATCGGCATGGCCATCGCTCAGCGCCTGTTGGCCGAAGGCTGGCGCGTGCATGGTCTGAGTCGACGCCCTGCCAACATCGACCACCCTCTCTTTAACTGGACTGAATGCGACCTGAGCGATTTGCACGCGCTTGAACAAGCCTTGCAGTCCATAGACACGCTGGACGCCATTGTTCACGCGGCAGGTTTCATGCGCACAGCGCCGCTGGGCCGGTTGAAACCGGACGACGGACAGGCCATGTGGCAGGTTCACGTCGCGGCGGCCAGCCATCTGGTCAATACCCTGCATGGCAGACTGCGTCCCGGCGCGAGAATCGTGATGATCGGCAGCCGCACCATGCAAGGTGCCCATGGACGCAGCCAATACGCGGCAACCAAGGCGGCGTTGCAAGGCATGGTGCGTTCCTGGGCCATGGAGCTGGCGCCCAACGGCATCACCGCCAACCTGATCGCCCCCGGCGCGACGGAAACCCCGATGTTGCTGGACCCGGCCCGCAGCGGCACTCCACCCAACAAACCGCCGATTGGACGGTTTGTGCAGCCGTCTGAGGTAGCAGGCATGGCGGCGTTCTTGCTCGGACCGGACGCAGGTGCAATAACCGGGCAAAGTCTGGTGATCTGCGGCGGCGCCTCGCTATAGACTCGCCGGTTCTGCGGTTGCATTGCACCGCTGTTTAATGTGATAACCCCGTCTTCCTCGTTCATTACCAAGGCTGTTCATGAAAGTCGCAAATCGCCGTCAATCGATACTGGAACTGGTCCTTTCAGGAAAGTCGAACGTCGATGAACTGTGCGCCCAACTGGGCGTATCGGAAGCGACAGTCCGCCGGGATCTCACCGCGCTGGCTGAAGAAGGCCTGGTCATTCGCACCTATGGCGGCGCGGCCCACGTGGGCATGCGCGAGCCGGAAACCTCGGTGGAAGAACGCCGCCAGCAGCACAGCCAGGAAAAGACCGTCATCGCCCGGGCAGCACTCGCGCATATTCAGGATCACGACACGCTGTTCCTTGAAGGCGGCACCACCACCAGCGCGCTGGCTCAGCTCCTCAATCAGCGCCGCGGGTTGCATGTCATCACCAACAACCTCATGGCCCTGGCGGATCTGGCATTGATTCCCGAGGGCCGTATCACGGTGCTCGGCGGTGATTTGCGCAGTGCGAGCATGTCGACCTATGGTGTGACGGCCCAGGCTGCCCTTGAGCACCTGAGCGCCGACAAAGTATTCCTGAGTGCCGATGGCGTAGTGGCCGAACTGGGTTTGTGCGAAGCCAGCGCCGAGCAGGCATACCTCAAAGAAACCATGATCGCCCGCGCCGCCCACATCTATGTACTGGCCGACGCCACCAAACTTGGACGCGCACGCCAGCAACACTGGACGCCGCTGCGTCAGCCCTGGACGCTGATCACCCACGAAATGGATGACCCGTCGTTGTTGGCACCCTTTCAGGCGCGGCGCTCTATTACGGTTGAAGTTGTCAGACTTTGATGGTGAAACAGGTGGGTAGTCCAGGACCCTGATCGAGTCAGCACACAGCCCTGTTAAAAATTCTGCGTTTTAAACGACTGCCTTCTGAAAAACCCCTCCTTCCGACTGCAAACATGAGCACATTAGCGGCTCAGGACAGCAGCGCCATTTCGCCTGGATCCCTCGATTAATCCTCTGATAACTCCCGCGCAAAATAGTCATATTTACAGCGTCAAAATACCGTGCAAACTCATCGAAAAGCCCGGTCTAGAGCTTCCGACAAACGGTAAGGAACTTCTTTAAAGTTAAATGAAGCATGGGCGAATAAGTAGATATCGTTATGCCATCACTCATTTGCGGCGTGATCGAGGTGAGCATCCGCTCTCGGTAAATAAAACATTTAAAGGCCAAGGAGCGGCTTTACCCAAGGATCGACAGCATGCTCAATAAACTCAGCATTTCGCAAAAGCTCTACTTCAGCTTCTTTATCATCATCGCTTTGATCGCCGTGCTGGTAGGAAGCGCTTATCGAGGATTTGAAGAGGTTGAGGACGCCACCAACAGTAACGTCCATACCTATCTGGTTCTCAGTGAAGCACAGCTCGCTCTTGAGCAATTGATCAATATCGAAACCGGCATGCGCGGCTTCGTCATCGCCTCAAAGGATGCCTTTTTAGAACCTTTGGTAGCAGGCGAGCAAAAATTCAACGAAAAACTTGAATCACTTAAACGCCTGACCGCCGATAATCCGGAACAACAACGGCGTTTGACCTCTCTGGGGGACACCCAGAAGCGCTGGCTCGAAGAAGATATCAAACCGATCATTGCTTTACGCCGTGATCTGACAGCGCGCAGTCAGCCCGACGATGAGCTGGACAAGCGCATTACGGCCGGCGCTGACAAAGCCAAAATGGACAGCATGCGCGCGACGCTGGCGGAAATCAGCGCTACCGAAAACAAGCTGTTGGCGATAAGAAGCCAGAACATGGTCGATGCCAAGCATTTCGCACTGATGGTCCTCGTCTACGGTGGCATCGGTGCAGCGATACTCGCTTTGATACTGGCATCCGTACTCGGCAGCAGCACCACCAAACGCCTGCAACTGGCAATCGATGCCGCCACAGCCATCGCTAACGGCAAGCTGGACACCGTGATCGACACCAGCAGCCACGACGAACTGCCAAAAGCCTTTGACCGCATGCAGAATCGCCTGCGCGAAATGATTCAGCAGATCAGCCAGGCTGCAAACCAACTGGTCGTCGCTGTTCAACAGATCTCCGGTGCATCTGAACAGTTGTCCGGGGCTATTCAGGAACAATCCACGTCTGCTTCGATGATGGCCGCCACTATCGAAGAACTGACGGTCAGCATTCATCACGTGTCCGAGAATGCCAACGAAGCCCATGAAATCGCCAGTCGGTCGGGTCAGCAATCGAAAGACGGCGCCCAGGTCATCGAAGGTACCCTTTCAAGCATGAACGGTATCGCCCGGACCGTGCAGCACTCTTCGGCACAAGTAGCCGACCTCGGCCAGCATTCCGAACATATATCGTCGATCATCAGCGTTATCCAGGGCATTGCCGATCAGACCAACCTCCTGGCGCTCAACGCAGCCATTGAAGCTGCTCGTGCAGGTGAACAAGGTCGCGGCTTCGCGGTGGTAGCCGATGAAGTGCGCTTGCTGGCGCAGAACACCGGCAAGTCGACCAAGGAAATCGCCGGCATGATCGAGAAGATTCAGGCGGGTGTGCGGGAGACGGTTGAAAGCATGCGCGGTGGTGTCCAGGAAGTGAACGAAGGCGTAGAAATGGCCGGCACTGCAGGACAGGCAATCGTCGAGATCCGCGACAGCTCAAACAAAGTGCTGCAGGTGGTCGACCAGATCTCCTTCGCATTGCGCGAACAAACCGCTGCCAGCCAGGATGTGGCACGCAACGTTGAACGCTCGGCGCAAATGGCTGAACAGAACAATATGTCTGTTCAGGAACTGCTCAAGACAAGCGGAGGCCTGCAGACCCTCGCCAGCAGCCTGCAACGTGAAGTGGGTAAATTCCAGCTGTAAGCCGACAACAGGATCGTTTGATTCAGGAAATATCGCGGTAGCAGCACCCGTCGTACGCCGCTACCGTGAACACTCGAAAACAGCGCCTCTCCAGCGCACGGTTTTAAAAATAGTTTGTTTTTTCTTGAGCGGTTTCGAGCACCGCACACATATCTTGATTGCGCTCTATTACTTAATATCAGGCGTTTTTGGAGGCGGTCGACATGGCGTGTATAACGCTGTCGAATTCGCGGTCGACTATTAAAATCAGGATATTATTGCCTATCTTTTTAGCGACCCAGCTAACGGGGTGATCCGGTTCGAGCCTGTCTAATTTAAGCGTACATTCTTTTACGCCATGGAGCGTCCTGCCACTTCTTCCGAGCGTGCCCATTCTATAGTCCACAAACTGTCTCATGCTTGAACCTTCATCCACATTATAGATATCAAGGTCTACACCAGAGATTAATTCAGGACATGCCCTGGCCTGCTCTAATACTTCGACGGTATGTATAGCCAAGTCGTCGATTTTTAATGTATTTTCAATGGATTCCTGATTGATTTTTTTCGAGCTCATTTGGATTAACCTCTAATCTCCGGATCGTAATACCAAAGTTATTAACGTGAAGCCCTCCTTTCACATCGAAATACTGGCCCTGAAACCGCAGTCTGATTTTTCACCCGCTAATCAGCGACTACTTTTCTTATCAAATTCGCGACTTTAGCCTTAAGTATCTCATCGTCGAGTTCATACACTTCTCTTGACTTGTCTGGTTCGTACATATCCGCAGCACAAAAGATACTGGACAAGCACTCGCTCAATGAAGGCTCATCCAGTTGAAGAACGTTCCTGTCTCGCTCAATTTTCCAAAGCTCACTATAGGCCTCAGAGAAAATTTCTGATGTCAGCCTTCCCGCAACATACGACTTTGCAAACTCCAAAAGCGTGAGGCTCATCTCAGCACTCCTTTTCAATAACCTTATCAAGCAGCTGGGTTACCGGCACACACCGTTTTTCTCTGCCAGTCCGCTAGCAGCGTCGGCCACGTTCTTTTCATATCCGCCTTAAGCTTGCAACCAGATCATCCCAGAAGCGCAATGCCTCTTTATCATTCGGGAAGCTTACACCCCGATCGAGTGTGCTCATTTCAATGGCCGTGTAAGGCTCCATGCTCGACTCAGGGGTGCCCGGGTATTCAAGCCGGAAGGAATAGATTGTTCTACCCTCGACCTTCGATTTGAGCAATAACTCTTCAAATTTTAATCCGGCTACTATTTTCTTTGATTTTCTTAGCACAGAAGTTTTGGACAGAACGCTAGTCAATAACGACGTCAGGACACCCGACGTCCTTTCTTCGTACCGCGTCAGAAGGCTCGGTTCTGGCTCACCAATACGCTGAGTATCAAATATTAAATGAATACCAGGAACGGATGATACAGGCAATCCGATCGAGACCTGCTCTTCGAAAGTATCAAGGGGTAAAGTAAGATAACCGGCTTCAATAGCGAATGTCCCGGCTGGCGGGCGTTCAGCCGGATTGCGATCATGAATTAGCGTATTGACCTCTTTTGCAAGTGCAATGGCCTTATTTATTCCTGCTAAAGAAATAGATCCTACAGATTGTTTATATAACGTATCACCCTTGGTCAAATAAAATATATCCATAGAGTAATTGGTTAATTTGGACACAACAATGGCACCCCCTCCGTCCAGCTCGACGGTTCGGTCATAATCTGCTGCACCCGACTCATGGAGTATATTTATTTTTTTAATCGTGTCGGAAACCTCCGCAATGAGGTCGCGCTTTCCATTATGGCTAACGAGTTGTATTTTCTTGTCAATGATCTTATAGGCCGACCAAATATTCGCTCCATCGGTAGGCACCTCAAATGTATACCTGCCAAAATAAAATGGTTTTTTTGTGGTAGACATATCATTGGCTTCGCTATCGACACTGGCTAAGAGCGCAAATATTAAAAGACCTGCGGTATTGAGCAAGCTTATATTTTTTTTGTACTGGAACATGTTTCAAGTATCCTTACCCTGCGAGACCGCGTTGCATGTTGCATTTTTATGCCAGTGTACCGGGCTCGAATGAGATCTGAAACGCATTGAAATCACCAAAAAAAACACATTCGCGAAGAGCACACTAGATTCGATCCCAGACAGGTTCAGGACCGAAGCGTTGCGCGAGAAAATCGAGCATGGCGCGCAAGGCTGAAGACATGTGCTTTCGTGAGGCATACACCGCGAAGATCCCCAACTCCATGGGCTGGTACGACGGCAGCAGCGCAACCAGTTGACCTTGTTGAATCAGCGGCGACGCCAGGTAGGTCGGCAATAGCGCCACTCCTGCCCCACACAGGGCCGCCTGCATTGTGGTGATCGAATCATTGCTGGTGAGGTTACCCTTCACCGCAACGCTTTTCGGCAGGCCTTTATGGGTGAAGTGCCAGAGGCTGCTGCTGTGATAGGTATGCGTCAGGCAGTTATGCAGTGTCAGGTCTTCGATAGCCTTGGGCGCTGAATGCCTTTTCAGATAATCCGGCGAGGCGCACACCACTGAACGGCAGGTGGTCAGGCGTCGGGCGATCAGATTGGGGTCCAGCTCATTGGTGATGCGAATCGCCAGATCCATGCGCTCATCCACCAGATTGACGGTGCGGTCGAGCAGCACCATGTCCACACTGACTTGTGAGTACTGCCCGACAAACTCAGTCACCGCGAGCATCAGTTGCGCCTGACCGAACGACGTACTGGCCGTCACGCGCAGCAGTCCTTTCGGCTCATCCTCTGGCGCTGCAACCACTGCACGCATGTCCTCGACCAGATCCAGCATTCGTCGACACAGGGGCAAGACTTCCGCTCCGGCAGCGGTAAGATTCAGGCGTCGCGTGGTGCGGTGCATCAAACGGGCTCCGGTCCAGTCCTCCAGCTCGGCGAGGAATCTGGAAATCACCGGCCTTGATAACCCGAGCTTGTCCGCCGCCGCGGTCTGGCTTCCGCAATCCACGACGGTGACGAAAGCCTGCATTGCCAACAACTTGTCCATGATTCGACCGTTTTCAGAAACAAACCTGAGCCCAATCTAGCGTTTTTCGGGTTATAAATCTCAACTAATCTGCCTGCTCTTCTCATTGCCACGATGGAGCTCGACATGATTTCGCTGTCCGCACGACGCTTATTAGCCACTTTCGCCCTGCTCGGCTTTGCGGGTGCAAGCCAGGCCGCACAGCCCCTCAAGCTGGACGTCTACAACCCGGGTGAAGGTGCCATTTTCCCGGTCTCATCAGTACTGGTAACGGGTGAGAAAGACGCGGTTCTGGTGGATGCGCAGTTTTCCAACACTCAAGCCGAGCAGATCGTCGAGAAAATCCGCAAGAGCGGGAAAAATCTGACCACGATTTACATCAGCCATGGCGATCCGGATTACTACTTCGGTCTGCAAACCATCACCTCGGCCTACCCAAAGGCCAAGGTAGTGGCCAGCGCCCAGACCGTCGCACATATCAACGAGACCAAGCATGCCAAGCTGGCTTATTGGGGACCCAAGCTGGGTTCGGCCGCACCGGGCAAGGTCATCGTGCCTGACGTACTGCAGGGCACTGAACTGAAGCTGGAAGATCAGAAACTGCAGGTCATTGGCCTCAACGGTCCACAACCCGACCGCAGCTTCGTCTGGATCCCGTCGATCAAGGCCGTGATAGGCGGCGTGGTGCTGTCCAGTAACATTCACGTATGGATGGCCGATACCCAGAGCGCCAAATCCCATCAGGACTGGCTGGAGACTCTGGCGACCATCGAAAAGCTCAAGCCAGCGACGATTGTGCCGGGCCACTTCCTGCCGGGCGAGCAGACCGCCCTGCAATCACCGACATTCACAGCGGACTACATCAAAACCTTTGATGCCGAAACGGCCAAGGCCAAAGACTCTGCCGCACTGATTGCAGCGATGAAAGCGCATTACCCGAAACTGGCGGATGACTCTTCGCTGGTGCTGAGCGCGAAAGTGGCCAAAGGTGAAATGAAGTGGTGAGTGCGCCGATCAGCGTCACTTACCTTTTCGACCCACTGTGTGGCTGGTGCTATGGAGCCTCGTCAGTGCTACAGCACATTGATGCGTTGGACGAGTTCAGCATCACGCTTCTCCCTACCGGCTTGTTCGCGGATAACAACTCTCGCCCGATGGACGCCGGTTTTGCTGATTTTGCCTGGTCCAACGACCTGCGAATCGGCGCGCTGACCGGCCAGCCATTCAGCGAGGTTTACCAACGTCAGGTACTTGAGGATCGCACTCGCCGTTTCGATTCAGGGCCTGCGACACGGGCCCTCAGCGCGGTGGCAATGACTGAGCCATGCCGGGAGCTGGAGGCGTTGGCAGCGATGCAACGCGGCCGCTATGTTGAAGGGCTGGACATCACCGACCTTGAGACTCTTGCCCGGATTCTCACAGACATCGGGCTGAGCGAGTCCGCCAGCCTGTTGCTTGCGCAGGATGATGGGCTACTGAGTCATTCCCGTGAAAGGGTCAAGCTAGCGCAGGCGATCATGGCTCAGGTCGGCACCGGTGGTGTTCCTGCGCTTGTGCTCGGGGCTGGCAAGGCGAGACGCCTGATCAGCTCGAATGCGCTGTTTGGAGGTTGGGAGGGGTTGATCAAGGATTTGCGTGCCGAAAAATAGGCCGTAGGAGCGGCTTTAGCCGCGAGAGGGCCAGTACATCCGCCATATTCGCGCTGACAGACATAACGCCCTCCCGGCTAAAGCCAGTCCTACGGTATTGCGCAGATCCGTAGGAGCGGCTTCAGCCGCGAGGGCGTCATACCTGAACATAAAAATCAGGCAAAAAAAAAGCGACCCGTT
This sequence comes from Pseudomonas sp. Irchel 3A5, assembly GCF_900187575.1. NCBI lineage: Bacteria > Pseudomonadati > Pseudomonadota > Gammaproteobacteria > Pseudomonadales > Pseudomonadaceae > Pseudomonas > Pseudomonas sp. Irchel 3A5. The sequence goes on from NZ_FYDU01000003.1 coordinate 125,013, forward strand.
AAGGTCGCTTTTCTTCGCTTCAAGGAGTTCAAGGGCCCCGAAGCTATGTATGGCGCAGCGGACGGGACTCGAACCCGCGACCCCCGGCGTGACAGGCCGGTATTCTAACCGACTGAACTACCGCTGCGTATCGCTCGGACTTGCGTCCGTTTGAATCGTTGAAGCAGGCTTTCGAGAACCTGCTTCGTTGTAACCCTGACCGAGAAGCCTTGAGGCTTTTCAATCGCAGACCAGACTGATCTGATCCGTCAAATATGGCGCAGCGGACGGGACTCGAACCCGCGACCCCCGGCGTGACAGGCCGGTATTCTAACCGACTGAACTACCGCTGCTTGTCGGTGGACTTACGTCCGTTGTAGCTATGTTTACAACTTTGAAACTCACGAAGTGGTGGGTGATGACGGGATCGAACCGCCGACCCGCTGCTTGTAAGGCAGCTGCTCTCCCAGCTGAGCTAATCACCCTTTGCTTCGTTGAGGCCGCGAAATTTACGCACCTAACGAACCTAAGTCAATACCCTGCTTGAAGTTTTTTTTAAGAGCAGCTTCAAGCCGCAAGTTTCAAGCTCCAAGCCAGAACCAAAAAAGCGAACCCGAGGGCTCGCTTTCTCTTACAGCTTGAAACTTGCCGCTGCTACAGATAAATCATCTTCTTGCTCATGCCACCGTCAACCACGAACTCCTGGCCCGTAACGAAACCGGCATTGCGCGACAACAGCCATGCGACCATTGCCGCGACGTCATCCACCGTGCCTACCCTGCCCGCCGGATGTTGCGCATGATCGGCCTCTGAGAGCGGCTCAGCGCGGCGCACAGACGGATCACGTGTGTCGATCCAGCCAGGGCTGACTGCATTGACGCGAATCTCAGGCCCAAGGCTGATGGCCAGCGAGTGGGTCAACGCCAACAGACCGCCCTTACTCGCGGCATACGCTTCGGTATCGGCTTCTGACTGGCGAGCCCGGGTTGAGGTCAGGTTGATAATGCTGCCCGCGTGAGCGCGCAAGTAGGGAGCGCAGTGCTTGGCCAGCAGCATCGGGCCACTGAGGTTGATCCCCAGCACCCGATTCCAGTGCGCCAGGCTCAGACTTTCAAGCGTGGTGTTATGCGGATCGGCAATCGCAGCATTGCACACCAGCGCATCGACACGACCAAACTGGCCGATAACATCGGCCACGCCAGCCGCGACCTGCTCTTCGCTGGAAACGTCCATGGCAATGAAGATCGCGTTATCACCCAGCGCCTGAGCAACCAGAGCGCCTCGCGTGCGATCCACATCGACCAGCACCACCTGCCAGCCCTCGGTAACCAGCCAGGCAGCAATGCCCAGGCCGATCCCTCGTGCAGCCCCCGTTACCAGGGCCACCCGCCCATGACTGGTGCTGGCGGCCTCCATCACCCAGTCATTCACAGTGCCGCAAGACCACGCGCCAGATCCGCCTTCAGGTCAGCGACATCTTCCAGACCTACAGCAACCCGGATCAGGCTGTCGCGAATACCCGCAGCTTCACGCTCCTGAGGCGCCAGACGTCCGTGGGACGTGGTGCTTGGGTGAGTGATAGTGGTTTTGCTATCGCCCAGATTGGCGGTGATCGAAATCAGGCGTGTCGCATCGATGAAACGCCACGCGCCATCTTTGCCACCCTTGACCTCGAAGCTCAAAACCGCGCCGAAAGCCTTCTGCTGACGTTTTGCCAGAGCATGTTGCGGATGGCTTTCGAGACCGGCGTAATGCACCTTCTCAATGCCGTCCTGCTGCTCCAGCCACTCGGCCAACTCAAGCGCACTGGCACAGTGTGCGCGCATACGCAGGTTCAGGGTTTCGAGGCCCTTGAGGAAGATCCACGCATTGAACGGGCTCAGCGTCGGCCCGGCAGTACGCAGGAAGCCCACCACTTCTTTCATCTGTTCGCTACGACCGGCCACCACACCGCCCATGGAACGGCCCTGGCCATCGATGAACTTGGTGGCGGAATGCACCACCATGTCAGCACCCAGCGCCAGCGGCTGCTGGAGCGCTGGTGTGCAGAAGCAGTTATCGACTACCAGCAGGGTGCCTTTGGCGTGAGCGATTTCTGCCAGAGCGGAGATATCGACCAGTTCGGCCAGAGGATTGGACGGTGATTCAACAAACAGCATTTTGGTGTTGGGTTTGATAGCGGCGTCCCAGCCAGCCAGTTCGGCCAGCGGCACGTAATCCACTTCAACGCCAAAACGCTTGAAGTACTTCTCGAACAGACTGATGGTCGAGCCGAATACGCTCCGGGAAACCAGCACGTGATCGCCAGCGCTGCAAAAGCTCATGACCACCGCCATGATCGCAGCCATGCCGCTTGAAGCGGCAACGGCCTGCTCGGCGCCTTCCAGCGCCGCGATACGCTCTTCGAACGAGCGCACCGTCGGGTTGGTGTAGCGCGAGTAAACGTTGCCCGGCACTTCGCCTGCGAAACGCGCAGCCGCATCGGCGGCTGAACGGAACACATAACTTGAGGTGAAGAACAGCGGATCGCTATGCTCGCCTTCCGGCGTGCGGTGTTGACCGGCACGCACAGCGAGTGTGTCGAACCCAACGCCCTCAAGGTCGCTGTCCAGCCGACCGGCATCCCATTCCTGAGTCATGCGCCCTCTCCGTGATGATTAGTTGTTGTACAGATCGATGATCGCGCTGACCGCCTGGGTCTTGACCTTGGAGGCGTCGTTACGCGCCGACTCGATCTTGTTCAGGTAGTGCTCGTCGATATCACCGGTCACGTACTTGCCGTCGAAGACCGAGCAATCGAAGTTGTCGATTTTGATTTTCTTGCTGCCACTGACAGCTTCGATCAGGTCATTCAGGTCCTGATAGATCAACCAGTCGGCACCGATCAGATCGGCAACGTCCTGAGTGCTGCGGTTATGAGCGATCAGCTCATGAGCGCTTGGCATGTCGATGCCGTAGACGTTCGGGTAACGAACGGCAGGTGCAGCGGAGCAGAAGTAGACATTCTTGGCACCGGCTTCACGGGCCATCTGGATGATCTGCTTGCAAGTGGTGCCACGCACGATGGAGTCATCCACCAGCATGACGTTCTTGCCGCGGAATTCCAGCTCGATGGCGTTGAGCTTCTGGCGTACGGATTTCTTGCGTGCAGCCTGACCGGGCATGATGAACGTGCGGCCGATGTAACGGTTCTTGACGAAACCTTCGCGAAACTTGACACCCAGGTGGTTCGCCAGTTCCAGTGCCGCCGTACGGCTGGTGTCCGGAATCGGGATAACCACGTCGATGTCGTGATCCGGACGCTCGCGCATGATCTTGTCGGCCAGCTTCTCGCCCATGCGCAGACGCGCCTTGTAGACCGAGATACCGTCGATGATCGAGTCCGGACGCGCCAGATAGACGTGTTCGAAAATGCACGGTGCATACTTGGGATTGGTTGCGCACTGACGAGTGTGCAGCTTGCCATCTTCAGTGATGTAAACCGCTTCGCCCGGCGCCAGGTCGCGAATCAGGGTGAAACCCAGCACGTCCAGCGAGACGCTTTCGGAGGCAATCATGTACTCGACGCCTTCGTCGGTATGACGCTGGCCGAAGACGATCGGGCGGATGGCATCCGGATCGCGGAAACCGACGATACCGTAACCGGTGATCATGGCGACCACGGCGTAACCACCACGGCAGCGCTTATGCACGTCGGTCACAGCGGCGAAGATGTCTTCTTCGGTTGGCTGCAACTTGCCGCGCACGGCCAGCTCATGAGCGAAAACGTTGAGCAGCACTTCCGAGTCGGAATTGGTGTTGACGTGGCGCAGGTCAGATTCGTAAATCTCCTTGGCCAGTTGCTCAACGTTGGTCAGGTTACCGTTATGCGCCAACGTGATGCCATACGGCGAGTTGACGTAAAACGGCTGAGCTTCGGCCGAAGTCGAGCTGCCTGCCGTTGGATAGCGCACATGACCAATACCCATGTGACCGACCAGGCGCTGCATATGGCGCTGGTGGAACACATCACGTACGAGTCCGTTGTCCTTGCGCAGGAATAACCGGCCGTCGTGGCTGGTTACGATACCGGCAGCGTCCTGGCCGCGGTGCTGGAGGACGGTGAGCGCGTCATACAGCGCCTGATTGACGTTCGACTTACCGACGATACCGACGATGCCACACATGCGACACAACCCCTACTTAGTGGAACTGGATTTACCGAGCACTTCCTGCGGCATTGTAGGCGGCAGGAGGTGTTCCTTGAACGGCAGTTCAGCAGGTACGCTGACTCCGCTGGCGAGCCACTTGCTGGACATCCCGAGAATCAGGTTTTTCGACCAGTCAGCGACCATGAGAAATTGCGGCACCAACCTCGATTGCTGCCACCATTGATCCTGTTGTACCGGCCCCAGGCTCAACAGCCCGACTGCCACTACTACAAGCAAGCCTCCGCGCGCTGCGCCAAAGACCATGCCGAGAAAGCGATCGGTTCCGGAAAGCCCGGTGACACGAATCAGTTCCCCAATAAGAAAGTTGATCATTGCGCCAACCAGCAAGGTGGCGATGAATAGAATAGTACAGGCCGCAATAACCCGAAACGACGGCGTTTCGATGTAATTGACGAAATAACCCGATAATCCCGCACCAAACATCCAGGCAACGACACCTGCAATGATCCAGGTCACCAGAGACAGGGCTTCCTTGACGAAGCCGCGCTTGAGACTGATCAGAGCGGAGATAGCGACGATCGCGAGGATCGCCCAGTCGACCGGGGTAAAGGGCACGTTTGAGCCTGCAAACAGATAAGGCGGCGCATTTTAGCAGAGCGCTCACCTGCCGGTAAGCGACATTTCCGGCCCAGGCTGCGTGAAAACTACTGCAGGCTGGGAAACTTCGTTTTTACGCACGCAATACTGCGTTAAAAGCAGGCGAAAAATGCGCATTTAGAACACCTGGAGTCGGACGCGACCCCAGCCGTTTTTCGCCTGCTTGATTCGCTCCGCTCACCCTCCGGGCCAGCCTGCGGCTTTTACTCGCTCCGCTCGTTGCGCCTTGTCTTGCCGTCGCTCGCTACGTTTTCACACAGTCTGGGCGGCGTGAATTCATCTGAAAAGCATCAACCCTGCTCAGGCTGAAACCGCACCACAATGCCCTTGAGTTTCTGCTGCTTGTCGAGTTGATCACGCAGGCGGTCAGCTTCTGCACGCTCGATCAGTGGCCCCACAAACACCCGGTTCACCCCGTTTGCGGTACGGATGTAGGCGTTGTAGCCCTGAGTACGCAGAGTCTTCTGCAGGTTGTCGGCGTTGGCACGATTGGACATGCTCGCCAGCTGCACCGACCAGCTTACCGACAGACCGTTCGCGTCGACACCTGATGGCGTGGCAGGTTTGGCAGCCGCTTGTGCTGGCGGCGACGCCGGTGTTGGCGTCGGAGCTGGCGTCTGAGCTGGCGGAGTCACTGGCTTGGTGGCCGGTTTGGCTGCAGGCGGGGTCGCAGTCTTCACTTCAGGCGGAGCCGGAGCGATAGGCATGGACGGTGCCTGGGTTTGCGCGGCTATTTCATCGTCGCCAGGAATAGGCTCCTGAGTGGGAACCTGAGGATCAGGCACCGGCACCGGCTGAACCTGCACTTGAGGTGCTGCAGGCGCTTGCGGGGCAGCAGGTGCATCGACCTGAACATGGCGCGTCTCATCCTGACGCGTGAACAGCATCGGCAGGAAGATCACCGCCACGGCGATAAGCACCAGGGCACCGACCATTCGCTGTTTGAATACGTTATCCAGCAGAGCCATTTGCAGCTTCCTCTATGGCGTGCCGGGTCAACCATTCCAGGGCCTCGGCAACACAGTAAAAAGACCCGAACAGCAGAATTTCGTCATCGGCTGTAGCGTGCGCGCACTGGGCTTCCAGTGCCAACGCAACACTCTGATAGGACGTCACGTGTGCGCCAAGGTTCTCAAGCGCCACCTGCAAATCAGCCGCAGGCCGGCTGCGTGATGTCGGAAGCGGTGCAACGGCCCAGTCATTGATACTGGAAGCCAGCTCGGCAACGACACCTTCCAGTTCCTTGTCAGCCAACAGACCAAAGACCGCCAGACGTTTACCCGCCACCGGACGCTGAGCCATGCGCTGGGCCAGAAACTGCGCAGCATGGGGGTTGTGCCCCACATCCATCAGCAGATTCAGGCGCTTGCCATGCCAGTTGAAGACGCGACGATCCAGACGACCGATGATCCGCGTATCGAGCAATGCAGCACGAATCAGCTCCGGCTGCCAGGCAATATCCAGCAATAGATAAGCCTGCAAGGCCAAGGCAGCGTTTTCCATAGGAAGGTCGAGCAATGGCAAATCGAGCAACTCAACCGGCTCGCCCTGCCCGTCTCGCCCCGTCCAGTTCCAGTTACGCTCAGTGATCGACAGGTCGAACTCACGACCGCGCAGCATCAGCGGACAATTGAGTTGTTCGGCCTTATCCAGCAATGGCACAGGCGGATCAGGATCACCGCACAAGACTGGGCAACCTTCACGGAAAATCCCCGCTTTTTCGAACGCTACGGACTCGCGGGTATCACCCAGCCAGTCGGCATGGTCGATACCGATACTGGTCACTACCGCCAGATCGGAATCAATCAGGTTAACGGCATCGAGACGACCACCCAGCCCCACTTCAAGCACCGCAACGTCAAGCGCCGCCTGCTCGAACAGCCAGAAAGCCGCCAGCGTCCCGATCTCGAAATAAGTCAGCGTGACATCGCCACGCGCGGCCTCTACAACGGCGAACGCATCACAGAGCTCTACATCAGTGGCTTCAACACCCTGCACCTGCACACGCTCGTTGTAGCGCAGCAGATGCGGGGAACTGTAAACACCGACTTTAAGACCCTGGGCACGGAGCAACGAGGCCAGAAAGGCGCAGGTCGATCCTTTGCCGTTGGTCCCCGTTACGGTAATCACCCTGGGCGCAGGCCGGGTCAGGCCCAATTGCCGAGCGACCTGCCGTGACCTGTCCAGCCCCATATCAATGGCAGAGGGATGCAGCTGCTCAAGATAGGCGAGCCAGTCGCCCAGGGATCCTGGCGTCATACGTTGGCGGGCGCCGGAGGAACGATGATTGGCTCGATGACCGGCGCGACGAACTTGGGTGTCGGCAGATTCATCATTTGCGCCAGGAGGTTACCCAGACGCTGACGCAGTTCCTGGCGAGGAATGATCATGTCGATAGCGCCGTGATCCAGCAGGAATTCACTGCGCTGGAAGCCTTCCGGCAGTTTTTCGCGAACGGTCTGCTCGATGACGCGAGGCCCGGCAAAGCCGATCAGCGCCTTTGGCTCAGCGACGATCACGTCACCCAGCATCGCCAGACTTGCAGAAACACCGCCGTAAACCGGATCGGTCAGTACGGAAATGAATGGCAGGCCTTCTTCGCGAAGACGGGCCAGCACGGCCGAGGTCTTGGCCATTTGCATCAGCGAGATCAACGCTTCCTGCATGCGCGCACCGCCGGAAGCGGCGAAGCAGATCATCGGGCAGCGTTTTTCCAGAGCATAGTTGGCAGCCTGAACGAAGCGCTCGCCGACGATCGCGCCCATCGAGCCGCCCATGAAGGAGAACTCGAACGCCGAGACCACGACCGGCATGCCCAACAGGGAGCCGCTCATGGAAATCAGAGCATCTTTTTCACCGGTCTGCTTCTGAGCACCGACCAGACGGTCCTTGTACTTTTTGCTGTCGCGGAATTTGAGACGGTCAACCGGCTCCAGATCGGCACCGATTTCGGAACGGCCTTCTTCATCCAGGAAGATATCCAGACGAGCACGAGCGCCGATACGCATGTGGTGATTGCACTTCGGGCAAACGTCCAGGGTCTTTTCCAGCTCTGGACGATAGAGCACCGCTTCGCAGGATGGGCATTTATGCCAGAGGCCTTCAGGAACCGAGCTCTTCTTGACCTCGGAACGCATGATCGAAGGGATCAGTTTGTCTACCAACCAGTTGCTCATGCTTTATATCTCCAGTACCGGTGGCTCGAACGCCGGGTGACTCAGCACCCTGCGCATGCCCTTTAACTAATTCGTAAATGAATCGAAGCAGCTTGCCTGTGGCTGACACATATCTTGTCCTGGCCAGCCAGCCGCGCAGCTTCAATCGCGATTCAACAACCGTGGCGAGGCCATTCGAACCTCACCCGTAAAAAATCTCCCCCGCTTATCCGGGGCTGGCTGCCTGTCGCACAGACAGGATTATGGACGGTGGCCGACGAAATCCCGTCACATCGAACCGCCATCAGCAGCCGTGCACTGCACTCATGAATGCACGAATCTTGTCATGATCCTTGATGCCTTTGCTCTTCTCTACCCCGCCGCTGACATCCACCGCGTAAGGCCTAACCTGGGTAATGGCCTGAGCCACATTGGCAGAGGTCAGACCACCGGCCAGGATAATCGGCTTTTCCAGACCGCTCGGAATCAGCGCCCAGTCGAAGGTTTCGCCCGTTCCGCCGGGAACGCCCGCGACGAACGTGTCGAGCAGGATACCGCTGGCCCTCGAGTAAAGACGGCAACTGGCAGCAATATCGTCACCGGCCTGCACCCGCAACGCCTTGATGAACGGACGATGATAGCCGTCACACTGTTCAGGCGTCTCATCTCCGTGGAACTGCAACATATCCAGTGGCACAGCATCCAGAGTTTCGTTGAGCTCGCAACGACTGGCATTGACGAACAAACCGACCGTGCTGATGAACGGCGGCAAGGCGGCAATGATTGCCCGCGCTTGCTGAACGCTTACCGCTCTCGGGCTTTTGGCGTAAAACACGAAGCCGATGGCATCGGCCCCCGCCTCGACGGCAGCCAATGCATCTTCTATGCGGGTAATCCCGCAGATCTTGCTGCGAACGGCTGACATGTAAAGAAAACCTCAAGCCTTTCGGGAAAGGCCCGGATGTTAACAAATGCTGCTACAGGCGTCAGCCGTCAAGTTCCGAGAACCCTGTGAGAAAGTGCGGACCGATATAACGCTCCGGCAACGGAAACTCATCGCGATACTCCACCTGAACCAGATACAGCCCGAACGGGTGAGCGGTCACCCCGCCCGTACGACGAACCTTGCTTTCCAGTACCTCGCTCGCCCACTCGACCGGCCGCTCTCCTGCGCCAATGGTCATCAGCACGCCAGCGATGTTGCGAACCATGTGGTGCAGAAACGCATTGGCGCGCACATCAATGACAATCATCTTGCCGTGCTGCGTAACTCGCAGATGATGCAGCTGTTTGACAGGCGACTTGGCCTGGCACTGCCCGGCACGGAAAGCACTGAAATCATGGGTACCGACCAGGTACTGCGCTGCTTGCGCCATACGCTCGACATCCAGCGGGCGATGATTCCAGGTGATTTCCTGATTCAGGTGCGCGGGACGGATCTGGTCGTTATAGATAACGTAGCGGTACCGGCGCGCAATGGCTTTGAAGCGCGCATGAAAATCTGCAGGCATGATCTTGGCCCAGCTGACGCTGATGTCATGAGGCAGATTGATATTGGCGCCCATCACCCAGGCTTTCATGGAGCGCTGGGCCTGAGTATCAAAATGCACGACTTGTCCGCACGCATGTACACCGGCATCGGTTCGTCCGGCACACATCAACGAGACTGGCGAGTCGGCGACTTTCGACAAGGCGTCTTCGAGGGTTTCCTGAACCGTCAGCACGCCGGATGCCTGACGCTGCCAACCTGAGTAACGCGAGCCTTTGTACTCGACTCCGAGCGCAATTCGGGAAAAGCCTTCAGCAGCCATTTCAGCTGCCGGGTTATCTATGTTCGCCAAGAGGTAAAAGCCTGTCGGATTGCAAAATGGCGGCCATTATAGGGCCGTCGAAAAAAGACGCCATGTGCCCGACGCTATAAAAGCAAACGGCCGCATAAGCGGCCGTTGCAATACAGCGGTAACGAATCAGACCAGACGAGAGAGCATGTCCCGCGCCTCGGTCTTCTGACCGTCATCACCTTCGGTCACTACTTCATCGAGGATATCGCGAGCACCATCGCTGTCCCCCATTTCGATGTAGGCGCGGGCCAGATCGAGCTTGGTGGCAGCTTCGTCGGTGCCGGACAGGAAGTCGAACTCCGGCTCATCGTCCATCAATGCCATGTCATCAGCGGTGAAGCTCGGCGCTTCGAAAGGCTCTGCCATCGGCGGGTGTTCAAGATTCTGCGACAAACGCTCCAGCTCGGCGTTGACGTCTTCGATCTCCGAAGCAAACGCCTGGGCAGCAGGATCAGACTCGATTTCGTCAGACAGCGACAGGTCGAAGTCATCCGGCAAATCCAGATCGTGCTCCAGTTCAGGCTCAGGAGCAGCTGCCACCACAGGCGCAGGCTCACCCAGGTCCAACGGTTCCTCGTCGAGGCTGAGCAGGAACTCATCTTCCGTGGTCAACCCTGGCTCGTCTTCCGCCAGATCCAGATCAAAATCCTCCAGATCATCAGGCGTGCTGACCACCGGCGCTTCGGTCTGCTGCTTCAAGAGCGACTCAAAACTTGGCTCTTGCGGCTCAGGTGTCGGCGCATCCAGTTCAAAATCATTCGCTTCAGCTGGCGCAGTCAGATCAACGACGTGTTCCGGCGAAGCCTGCTCCAGATCGTCCAGGCTCAGGTCGAAATCGTGCTCGAAGTCATCAGCCTCAGCAGCCGACACTTCAGATTCAGGGGCTGGCGCTACCACAACTGGCTCAGGTTCCAGTTCCGGCTCCGGCTCCGGCTCCGAAGCCAACTCTGGCTCTGGCTCTGGCTGTACGTCAGCGACAGGCGGCTGCGGCTCTTCTTCGTCGAGCAACAGTTCCTCGACGTATTTCGCATCCAGCTCGGCCGCCACTGCTGCTGCCGTCGCTGTTGCCGCCGCAGCTACAACAGCTGCGGTAACCATGGTCGGGTAACGACTCTTTAGCTGCTCGACCTCAGCTTCATGCTTTCCCCGTGCCACCACTTTGCGCTCGTGCGCGGCGAAGGCTTTGCTGTTGCCCTGCTCGGCGTAGATTTCCATCAGTTTCAGACGGATATCATCACGATCAGGATCTTCCTTGACTGCTTCTTCCAGCAGCTCGACGGCCTGATTCATACGGCCGTAAGCGATATGGATTTCAGCCTGAACCAGCGGATCAGCAGGACGTTCTTTCGGACCGCCAGCAGCAGGCGGTGGCGTCATTGCCACATTAGGCGAAGCGACGCCCAACCCTTCGAAACTGGCTTGCGGCAGCTCCATGTCCATATCAGACACAAAATCAGACTCTTCAGCCAGCGCACGCGCCATGCGCTTATGCTTCTCGGCTTCGGCCTTGGCATTGCGACGACGGGCCAGGAACAGCATCAGCAGAAGCAGGAACAGCACCACAGCGCCGCCAATGATGCCGAGCACGATTGGATTGTTGAGCAACTGCTTGAAAGCGTTATCCGCATCGGACTCCGGCGCGACTACCGGCTCAACGGCCAACGGTTGATCTGCACCCGGCGCGGTGACCTGAGCGGCACCGGCGGGTAGCGCATCTTCAGGGGCAATTTCACCTGGCGGTTTGGCGGCAGCCTCAGGCGTACCCGGCGCGCCAACCACTGTTGCAGGCATTGCCGAGTCAGCAGGATTCGCAGCCGCTGTTGCGTCAGGGGCCGCACCCGGGGTTGCAGGTGGAACTACGCCCCCGGCAGCCTGCATTTTGGCCAGTTGATCGCTTTTCAACTGAATCAGACGCTGCATCTTGTCCAGTTGGCTTTGCAGGTCGTTCATGCGGCTCTTGAGCTCCGCGTTATCACGACGTGCGGTGTCCAGGTTCTCCTGAGCCACAGCCAGTTTGTTGCTTAATTCTTTTTCGCCTGCCGAACCTTTGCCCGCAGCATTTGAACCTGCTGATACCAGGCTCAGGTTATCGCCTGCTTCCACACGGGAAGGTGCCTCTCCGGCACGATCACGACGAGTGGCATCCACCTGGCGCGTGCCGGAAGGCGTTCTGCGTCCCTGACGCCACGCCTGATTCTGCGCGGCCACTTCAGTGATCGCCTGGGGCTGAGGCATGGTGGTTGACTGCGACGGCGTAGGCAAACGCAACACCTGACCTTTCTTCAGTCGGTTGATATTGCCGCCGATGAATGCATCCGGATTCAGCGCCTGAATCGCCAGCATGGTCTGCTGCACGGTGCCGCCGTTGCGATTTTTCTCGGCAATTTCCCACAACGTGTCGTTGTTGCTGGTGGTATAGAGAGCTGGCTTGGCACTGGTGTCCGCAGTTGGCGCTGGAGCGGCTGGTGTCTCTGCGGCTGGCGTGGGTGCCGGAGGAACAGCCGGTTGCTCCGCAGCCGGCGCCGTAGATGGCAACTGGGTTGCAGCAGATGGAGCTGAAGCGGTCGCAGCAGCGGCCGCCGCTTCAGGGGAATATTTAGGCGGATCAAGCAGCAGGCTGTACTCGCGCAGCAAGCGACCGTTTGGCCACAACACTTGAACGAGGAATTTCACGAAGGGTTCGCGTACCGGCCTGCTGGAGGTGATACGCAAGACACTCTTGCCATTGGCGTTGATCACCGGAGTAAACGTGAGGTCGTTGAGAAACGCCTGACGGGTGACACCGGCCTGAGCGAAATCGGCGGTCGTTGCCAGACTCGGCACCACTTGCGAGGCGTTAAGGCCCTGCGCTTCCGTGAGTTCGATTTCGGCTACCAATGGCTGGTTCAGGGTCGACTTGACCGACAATTCCCCAAGCCCCAGCGCATGCGCCATTCCAGATGACAGCGCGGAAGCCGCAGCAATTGCTAAAACCAGTTTGCGAACCTGAACCATAGCCCATCCCTTGTTAAAAAATTCCTCGGCATCCGAGAGGTAAAAGTACTCATCTCAGGAGCTTGGAGGACACGCCTGGCTAGAATGATTCTTCAAATTGCCGCCAAGTATCTTTTACACATAGTCTTTTATCAACAATTCAGCGAGCTGCACAGCGTTGAGAGCGGCCCCTTTGCGTACATTGTCCGACGTAACCCACAGATTTAACTCACAAGGGTCGTCGATTCCACTCCGCACGCGTCCTACATAAACAACGTCCTGCCCTACAGCATCACCGACCGCAGTCGGATAATCACCGGCTTCGACCAACTCGATTCCAGCCGCCGACTCAAGTGCTTTGTTGACCGCTCCGAGATCTACAGGTGCCGCCGTTACCAGCGAAACCGTGAAGCTGTCGCCAAAAAACAGCGGTGCCTGCACGCTTGCCGCGGAAACCTTCAGTAAAGGCAGAGCCAGCAACTCTCGCAACTCCGCGACCAAACGCTTTTCCAGTGGGACATGCCCTTCTGTATCCGGCGTGCCCACTTGGGCCAGCAGGTTGAAGGCCATTTGCCGATCGAAAAAACGCGGCTCAAGCGGACGAACATTGAGCAACTCCGTCGTCTGGCGCGCCAGTTCGGCGACGCCTTCACGCCCTTGACTCGATACCGCCAGGCAGGCCGTGACGCTGACCCGCTGAATGTCCAACACCGCCAGCAAAGGCGCCAGTGTCAGCGCCAGCGCTGCGCCGGAAGGGCTCGGGCTACCCACCTGAAACGGTTTGCCGTACGACTCGATCAGCGCGCCATTGATCTCGGGAATCACGTTCGGCGCTTCTTCCGGGGATAGTCCGCCGGACAGATCAATGACCGAACAGCCGGCGGCAGTCGCACGCTCAGCATAGCTGCGGGTAATCGCCGGGCCAGCGGCAAAGAATGCGACCTGCGCCTTGCTGAAATCGAACTCGTCGACTTCACGCACGCGCACATTCTTACCCCTGAACGGCACGGAATGACCTGCCGACTCGATACTGGCCAGCAGATGCAACTGCGCAACCGGGAAGTTACGCTCTTCGAGAATCTGGACGATGGTTTCGCCGACAGTACCGGTGGCGCCGATAACGGCAATATCAAAGGACTGATTCATGCAAAAACCTCAGGTAAAACGGGGAGCGGCACTTTAACCGCCGAGTACAAAGCAAGCAATTGACCGGCAACTTATTGGTTCACGGCTCAAGGCCTATGGGAAAGAACTCCCCGTGGCTCCAAACGCCCAGCCAGCGCTGACCGTCAATGTCACGGGAAACCGCCAGTTCTACCAACTGGTAGAACACGTTGCGATGAATCAGCGCTTCAAGGTTGGCCCGCACATGAATGTAAGGCGCAGGCTCTTCGGTTTGTGGATCGACCATCACGCGCAACGGGTGATCCGGACCGGCTTCGGTGTCGTCCTCGACATTGGTCGAAAAGCGCAGAATCTGCTGCTCGCCCTCGCCTTCCACCACCAGACTGACCGCAACGAATGGGGCGTCATCGACGCGAATCCGGACCTTCTCCACTGGAGTAATCAGGAAGTAATCGTCGCCGTCACGGCGCATGATCGTGGAAAACAACCTGACCATGGGCTTGCGACCAATCGGCGTACCCAGGTAGTACCAAGTGCCGTCCCGCGCGATACGCATATCGATATCGCCGCAGAAATCCGGATTCCATAGATGAACCGGTGGTAATCCCTTGCTCTTGGGGATCTGCGCAAACAGATCATTGGCCTTGCCCGGACCGGTCATTTTTTCTCCTTAGCGGCTCAAACCCAACAGACTGCGAGCATATTCCTCAAGCGGCGGGCCGAGCAGATCTTCTGGTTTATTGTCGTAGAACGTCAGCAATCCGCCACGAATACGAATACGGGCAGTGTCGATCAGATAGCGAGTGCTGGTTTCGATCAACATCAACTGGATCACGCCGTTATCGATGCCGAGTCGGTCCAGCGCTTCCTGGTCGGACCATTCATCCGTGTTGCCGATACGATCATCAGCCTTGGCAAAACGAGTGTAGAGCAAGTAATGCGCGCCGAACCCACGGGCTTCGGTCATTGCCTCATCCAGCCCAAGCGGTGCACGGGCACGGCGGACCATTGGAAAATATTCGACGAAGCCGTTAAACGCCTCTTCAGCCACTACGTTCTGCTTGGGATGGGGGCTGGAATTAGGCGGTACGAACGCGCCTTGAGCGATATAGATGAACGAGTCGGCCTGTATGCGCCAATTGCCGATACGACGGGTTTCGCCGTGGTCAAGAATCCCGGCATCACTCAGTTGATCCTTGGTGCCCTGGGCCAGATCGCTGACACTCATGCAACCACTCAACGCCAACAGCGCCAGTAACAGAACCAGGCTACGCATTATTCCCCTCCCAAATGCCGGTGACGGAAAACCGGCGAATGGTCGTCGGATGCAGCTTCCGCGCCAGACCGCGTCGGGAAGCTGAATAATGCGGTTTTTAATGCGAAGCGCGCCTGAAACAGCGCCCTGTAGCAACCCGGTTACTGATCTGTCGAATCCGGCTTAGGGTCGGCAATTGCGTCGGTATCGCGTTTGCGCTTGTTGCCCATCCGCACGCCAATGTCCATCAGGAACTGGAAAAAGCCTTCCTGATCTTCAAGGACGTTGCTCCAGAACGGCGAGTGGTACAGCGCAACCGCGCCATGGACCAGCGCCCAGGCGGCGCAATAATGGAAATACGGCGGGACGTCTTCCAGCTTGCCTTCGTTGATCCGGCCTTTGATCAGCAGCGTCAGGTGTTCGAAGTTCGAGGCGCGGATCTTGTGCAGCTCTTCCACCAGCTCCGGTACCTGATTGCCTTTGACGACCTTCTCTTCAAGACGATCAAACAGGCGATAACGCTGCGGGTCGCGCATGCGGAACTCGAAGTAGGCGCGCGAGAGCGACTCCTTGTCCTTTTCCAGATCCGCAGAATGCAGCAACTCGTTGAGATCACGCTCGTAGTCGAGCATCAGGCGCAAATAGATTTCCGCCTTGGATTTGAAGTGCTTGTAGATGGTGCCTTTGCCAATACCGACGGCGTCCGCAATCATCTCGACAGTAACGCTGTCTTCGCCTTCTTCAAGAAATAACTTAAGCGCCGTGTCGAGGATTTCCTGCTCACGACGGCGAAACTCACGGACCTTACGAGGTTCTTTTTGCATATTAAGAAGGTCTGCACGGCTCAAAATCGAAGCTCTGCATTATGCCTAACCCGCGCGAAATTGCACGGATCATCCGATCATGGTGCGTTAAATGCGTGAAGTGCGTTTTTTGACGGGAAAGTGTCGGACAATCCGGGACTTCATTTCAAGGAGAGAATGGCGTCGATCTTATCGCGGGCAAGCACCGCTCCCACATGAGGTTGCGGTTCCATGTGGGAGCGGTGCTTGCCCGCGATAAGATCGACTCAAAACTCAAATGTACTCAAGAACCCTGGCGCTATTCCAAATCTGTTTAAAAAACGTACAGAAGCTACTGGACGCAGGCAGATCATGACCAATACTTATTACGTTGGCGCGACATCTCCCCCAAGTGGCGTGCCAATAAAGGTGCCGATGGATAGCGCACCTTTGTTTTACTCCTAATGGTCTTAACCCGGATTCCCCCCCCAGAACCCGGGTTTTTTTTGCCCGCGATTCTGTTAAGCCCTCAGATGCGCCAAGGGGAACAGTCGGGCGAAGTTTGCAGTCGTCATTTCAGCAAACTGCTCGTACGACTCACCGCGCAACATGGCCAGAAACTCAGCCACTTCACGCACGTACTGAGGCAGGTTAGGCTTGCCTCGGTACGGGATCGGCGCGAGATAAGGCGAGTCCGTTTCTACCAACAACCGATCCGCTGGCACCTGACGTGCCACGTCTCGCAGCGCATCGGCGTTGCGGAAGGTGACGATTCCGGACAGGGATATGTAAAAGCCAAGATCCAGCGCTGCCTTGGCCATTTCCCAGTCTTCGGTGAAACAATGCAGCACCCCGCCCTGGGGCAACGCAGCCTCGCGCAGCAGGCTCAAGGTGTCGGCCCGCGCGCCTCGGGTGTGAACTATGACCGGCTTGCCAGTCATGTTCGCGGCTTGCAGATGGAGCCGAAACGACGCCTGCTGCAGTTCCGCCGCTTCAGGCTCGTAATGGTAATCCAGGCCGGTTTCGCCAATCGCTACCACCCGCGGGTGATCCAGTTCCTTGAGCAACCAGTCCAGCGCCGGCGTTTCGCCCGGGGTCAGGTCCAGTGGATGAATGCCCACCGAGCAATCAACGTCGTCGTATCGTTCAGCCAGCGCCTTGACCGCCCCGGCGTTATCAGCGCTGACGCCAATGCAGAGAAAGTGTCCGACACCCCGGTCACGTGCCGCCTCAAGGGCAGCATCCAGCGATCCGGAATGCTCGGCAAGGTCCAGGCGGTCAAGGTGGCAGTGGGAATCTACAAGCATGGAATAGGCAACTACATCGTGTGAGTGGGACGGTCGGACTTCAAAGCGCCGGCCAGATAGGTTTCGATCATGGTACGAGCGGTGGTGTCGCCGTCATTGAATTGCACGCCGACGCCAGCCGCACGATTACCTTGCGCACCCTTGGGGGTAATCCACGCCACCTTGCCCGCCACCGGAATTTTTTCCGGTTCTTCCATCAGGTTCAGCAGCATGAATACCTCATCCCCCAGTTTGTAGCTTTTGCTGGTAGGGATGAACAGCCCGCCATTTTTGATAAAGGGCATATAGGCTGCGTAGAGAACGGACTTGTCCTTGATGGTCAGAGACAAAATGCCATTTCGTGGACCGGAACTCGGCGGCAAGCTCATGACAACTCCTATCAAACAAACATAACCAGCTGAATTTAAATGCATTTCTGTCTAACGACTAAACGCTAGCGCTGACTGATCAACCCTGACCATTGAACCAGCAAAGCCTCAAGCAGTAATACCCTGTTCAGGTTGGCCTTGGACATGACTTTCTGACGCTGAGCCAGAATCCAGTCCTGAATCTCAAGCACCTTGCCCTGCGCGGACTTCTGCGCCAGATACTGCACTACTTTGCGCATATCCTCCAAACCCAGACCTTGCTCGTCCCCGGTCAGTTGATATCGCAAAATCAGGTGCGACCAGTCGCAGAACCAGTCAAACAGCAGCAACAGCGGGATATCTTTCCAGCCCTCAGCCAGCTGGGTTGGCGATTGTTGCTGCTTGAGCAGCTTCTTCACGCCATCCACCACTTGAGCACGCTGCTCACGCACGCCCTGGGTCTGAAGACTGACAGCAGCAAGCGGCGAACCGGCGGCGAGTGTCAGCAACTCGCGCCGCTCATCCTCGCTGCTCTCCGGCAGTGCCTTGGCCAGCCAGGTGAGACTCATGTCTTCACTGGGCAGCGGGCAGGCCTGCTGTACACAACGGCTTTTGACCGTCGGCAACAGTCGGCTGGGTTGATGACTGACCAGCAGCAGAACGGTATTGCCCGAAGGCTCTTCAAGGCTTTTGAGCAAGGCGTTGGCGGCATTGATGTTCATCGACTCTACCGGCTCGATCAACACCACTTTGCGACCGCCCATTTGCGCAGTCTGGACCACGAAACTCACCAGATCGCGGACCTGATCGACCTTGATCGCCTTGTCCGCCTCTTCCGGCTCCAGCACGTAATTGTCCGGGTGACTTCCCGCCAGCAACAACAGGCAGGATTTGCATTGGCCGCACGCCTCCAGACCTTCCGGGCGCTGGCACAGCAGACTGGCCATCAACCGCTCAGCCAGCGCTCGCTTGCCAATGCCGATCGGCCCATGCAGCAAATACGCATGGGCGTGTTGAGCACGACCGGCCAATTGCTGCCAGAGCTGCTCCTGCCAGGGATAAGCTTCAGCCACGGTGCAGACTCAACAGCTCGGGCAACAATGCGTCGAGGGAACGCTGCACGTCAGGCAGGGATTGCGCAGCGTCCACCAGGCGATAACGATCAGGTTCAGCATTGGCGCGATTCAGATACGTACTGCGCACGGCGTCAAAAAAGGTTCGGCCTTCCTGCTCGAAACGATCCAGCCGCCCCCGGGCCGTGGCGCGTGCCAGCCCCACTTCTACCGGCAAATCGAATACCAGCGTCAGGTCCGGGCGCAAATCGCCCTGTACGAAATTCTCCAACGCAGCAATCCGCTCATGGGACAAGCCACGGCCGCCGCCCTGATAGGCGTAGGTGGCATCCGTGAAACGATCACACAGGACAACCGCGCCACGTGCCAGGGCCGGACGAATCACTTCCGCCAGATGCTGCGCTCGCGCAGCAAACACCAGCAGCAATTCGGTATCGGCGTGCATGGCCTCATCGCTGGGTGCCAGCAGCAGCTCGCGAATGCGTTCAGCCAGCGGCGTACCGCCCGGCTCACGTGTCAGCAGTACATCAATGCCTTCGGCGCGCAGTTGCGCGGCAAGGTATTCACGATTGGTGCTTTTACCCGCACCTTCCGGGCCTTCAAGGGTGATAAACAGGCCGGTCACAGGTTGTACTCAGTAAAATTCATTGTGATTTTTGCTCGCTCGGCGCGGTGTTTTCTTCAGCTTTCGATTCATCAGTCACCGCCGGATTGGGCTCGACGGCCGGGGCGGGCTCTGCCGGGGTTGCCGGAACGACTACCGGAGCTGCGGCCGGCGCCGGGCTCGATCGGTAGTCAGCGCGACGCTTGAGCTGAAACTCACGGACCGCGGCATTGTGCGCGTCCAGGTCATCGGAAAATACGTGGCTGCCATCGCCCCGGGCGACGAAATAAAGACTGCGCCCCGCCACCGGGTTGAGCGCGGCGTGAATCGCTTCACGGCCTACCAGCGAAATGGGCGTAGGCGGCAAACCGGCGATGACGTAGGTGTTGTAAGGCGTTGGCTCTTTCAGATGAGCGCGGGTCAACTTGCCGTTGTAGCGCTCGCCCAGACCATAGATCACTGTGGGGTCTGTCTGCAGCAGCATGCCCAGGGCCAACCGGCGAACGAAAACGCCGGCGATCTGCCCACGTTCCTGCGGGACACCGGTCTCTTTTTCAACCAGCGACGCCATGATCAGCGCTTGATAAGCATCGGTATACGGCACATCCGCTGCACGCTTGGCCCATTCCTCCTCCAACACGTCGTCGAGACGCTTGTAGGCCTGCTTGAGAATTTCAGCGTCGGTCATGCCCCGCACGTAACGGTAGGTGTCCGGAAAGAACCGGCCTTCGGGGAACACATCCGGATGACCAATTTTAGTCATCAGCTCAGCGTCGCTGAGATTACCCAGGGTTTGTTCAAGCTTGGGCTGCTTGCCGAGTGCTGCGCGCACCTGACGGAAGTTCCAGCCTTCCACCAGCGTCAGGCTGTATTGGACCACTTCACCGCGCTGCCAAAGACCAAGCAGAGACTGCGCGTCCATGCCCGGCGTCATGCGGTATTCGCCGCTGTGCAGGGCTTCCCCCGACAGATTGAAGCGCCAGTACAACCGCAACCAGAAGGAATCTTTGATTACACCCTCGGTTTGCAGGCGATTGAGCAAACCACCCGGCGTCGAACCGGCAGGAACGTCGAGCATCTGTTCCTGGGTGACATTCAAGGGTTGATGCAGAGCCTCGTTCTGCTGCCAGTAGGCATAACCCAGCGCCAAACCCGCCAGGACCAGACCCGTTTCCAGCAACAGCAAAAATTTTCGAATCACTAAGCGATATCCAGAAGGGCAAGAGCTGTGCGCTGCAGTTTACGGGTGAGCGGACCAACCGACCAGCGAAGCTGTTCGAAGCCACGCACCGGCCAGACGCCATAGACACTGTTGCAGACAAATACTTCGTCGGCGTGTTCCAGATCAGCCATATGCAGGTCACGAACCTCGACATGAATGCCGAGCTCCGGCGACCGCTCCAGCAACGCGCCACGCATGACACCGGCGACACCACTACGACTCAGGTCAGCCGTGAGCAACAGGTCATCGCGGACCACAAAAAGATTGCTGTAAACCCCTTCAATAACGCGGCCGGATAGATCGCGCATCAGCCCTTCGGCAAACTCCGGGCCTTGCCATTCCGAGCGGGCAAGCACTTGTTCGAGGCGATTCAAATGTTTCAAACCTGCCAGCAAAGGCTGCTCGGCCAGACGCGTGACGCAGGGAAACAGGTGAATGCCTTGCTCCGCATGGGCAGCGGGATAGACAGGCAGCGGACTGCCCTGAAGAATTCTCAGCGGTTGGGAGTGTGGATCAGGCGCATAGCCGCGCTGGCTATCGCCACGGGCAAGAATCAGCTTCATGACGCCTTCGCCAAGTTGCCGGGCAAAGGCCAGCAGCTCTTCACGAATCAGAACCCGATCAGCCGCAATACCAAGACGATCGCAGCCTAGCTGCAAGCGCTGCAAGTGCTGATCCAGCAGCGATGGTCGCCCTGCCCTTACCGCAATGGTCTCAAAGAGACCATCACCATAAGCCAGCCCTCTATTTCTGACAGAAAGCGTGTCGGCTGGACGTCCATCGACCCAGCCTGACATCACTCAGCGAACCGGCGGAACACCAGTGAGCCGTTGGTTCCACCAAAACCGAAGGAGTTGGAAACCACCACGTCGATGGGCATGCTACGCGCCTCGTGCGGCACGAAGTCCAGATCACAACCCTCACCCGGCTCGTCCAGGTTGATGGTCGGCGGCGCCACCTGACCGTTGATCGCCAGCACACTGAAGATGGCTTCAACAGCACCGGCCGCGCCCAGCAAGTGACCGGTCATGGATTTGGTGGAGCTGACCGCCAGCTTGTAGGCATGATCGCCAAACACATTCTTGATCGCATTGGCTTCGGCAAGGTCGCCCGCCATGGTCGAAGTGCCATGGGCATTGATGTACTGAACCTGATCAGGGTTGACCCTGGCGTCTTTCAGCGCATTGCGGATGCAGCGGGCAGCACCGGCACCATCGTCTGGCGGCGAAGTCATGTGGTATGCATCGCCGCTCATGCCAAAGCCGATCAGTTCGGCATAGATAGTCGCGCCACGGGCCTTGGCATGCTCAAGCTCTTCAAGCACCAGCGCACCGGAACCGTCGGACAGGACAAAACCGTCGCGACCTTTGTCCCAGGGACGACTGGCGCGGGTTGGATCGTCATTGCGGGTCGACAGCGCACGGGAGGCACCGAAGCCACCCATGCCCAGCCCACAGGCCGCCATTTCAGCGCCGCCCGCAATCATCACATCGGCTTCGCCATAGGCAATGTTGCGTGCAGCCATGCCAATGCAATGCGTGCCCGTGGTGCAAGCGGTCGCAATGGCATAGTTAGGTCCCTGTGCGCCCAGATGGATCGACAGGAAACCGGAAATCATGTTGATGATGGAACCTGGCACGAAAAACGGCGAAATACGCCCCGGCCCCTGCTCATGCAAAGAACGGCTGTTGTTTTCGATATTGGTCAGGCCACCGATTCCGGAACCCATGGCAACGCCAATGCGCTCACGGTTTGCATCGGTGACTTCCAGACCGGAATTACGCACAGCCTGAAAGCTGGCAGCGAGACCGTACTGGATGAATAGATCGAGCCTGCGAGCCTCTTTGGGTGCCAGGTACTCTTCGACGTTGAAGCCCTTGATCGAACCGCCAAAGCGGGTCGTGTAAGCCGAAAGGTCTGTGTGTTCGATAAGGTTAATGCCACTGCGACCAGCCAGAATACCCTGCCAACTGCTCGGCACATCCGTACCCAATGGCGACAGCATACCCATACCGGTGACCACGACGCGTCTACGCGACACAGGACTCTCCTTTTCTCTCATTGACTACGACAGGACATCACAGGACATCGTTTTAAAGAAAAAACCGCACGCCGGTAAGGCAGTGCGGTTTTCCCATGACCCAGCAACGATTACTGAATGTTACGCCTGGTGGGCAGTAACGTAATCGATAGCAGCTTGAACAGTGGTGATCTTCTCGGCTTCTTCGTCAGGGATTTCGGTCTCGAATTCCTCTTCCAGAGCCATTACCAGCTCCACGGTGTCAAGGGAGTCGGCACCCAGGTCTTCAACGAAAGAAGCAGTGTTAACAACTTCCTCAGATTTGACGCCAAGTTGCTCGGCAACGATTTTCTTGACGCGCTCTTCGATGGTGCTCATACCGTGTTTTAACTCCTAGTAGACAAATTCAGGCAGCTGGCCGATGGGTAAGTGTATAGAAGAGGATTTGCGAATTTCAAGCTCAACGCAATTCCCGATACGCCCATCCCCCTTCTGCCCATTAAAAGATTTCAGCTTTATAACGGATTTTAGACAGCCCGTATTACATTTTTTTAAAACGGGCGATCACATATACATGCCGCCGTTGACGGGGATTGTAGCCCCGGTAACGTAGCCTGCACCTTCCGAGGCAAGAAAAGCGACAACATGCGCAATCTCTTCTGCCTGCCCCAGGCGACCCAGAGGAATCTGCGCCGTCAGGGAATCTCGTTGCGCCTGAGGTAGCTCGCGAGTCATATCGGTGTCGATAAAACCAGGAGTTACCGAGTTCACGGTTACCGCACGCGAACCCACTTCACGCGCCAGAGCGCGACTGAAACCTTCCAGACCCGCTTTCGCGGCGGCATAGTTTACTTGGCCTGCGTTGCCCATGGCACCCACAACCGAACCAATACTGATAATTCGACCCCAACGCGCCTTGGTCATGCCACGCAAAACGCCCTTGGACAGACGGAAAAGGCTGTTCAGGTTGGTGTTGACGACATCGTTCCACTCGTCGTCTTTCATGCGCATCATCAGGTTGTCACGGGTGATGCCGGCATTATTGACCAGAATCAACGGTGCGCCAACACGCTCCTGAATCTGCGACAGCACGGAATCCACGGACTCGGCGCTGCAGACGTCCAGCATCAGACCGAAGCCTTCGATGCCGTTTTCCTTGAACGTCGCGCTGATGCGCTCGGCACCCGACTCGGAAGTCGCTGTCCCGACCACAACAGCACCATTACGACCCAATTCCAGGGCAATGGCTTGACCAATACCACGACTGGCACCAGTTACCAGTGCAACTTTACCTTGCAGACTCATGCAAGCTCTCCTAATCAGGCCAGTGCCGCACGGGCGGCGGCGTAGGCGTCTGGGGTATCCAGGTTGTAGGTCGTCACGCCTTCGGCGCAACGCTTGTTCAGGCCGGCAAGCACTTTGCCAGGACCACACTCAACCAGCTGGGTAGCGCCATTTGCAGCAAGGGCCTGGATCGACTCGACCCAACGGACCGGCTTGTACAACTGTTGCAGCAAATCGGTTTTCAGCGTGGCGAGATCCGTCACGACACTTGCACTGACGTTCTGCACCAACGGAATCTGGGGGGCCTGCCACTCGATGGCTTCGATCGATTCGGCAAAACGCTCGGCCGCAGGACGCATCAGCTCGCAGTGCGAAGGAACACTCACCGGCAATGGCAGCGCACGCTTTGCGCCACGCGCCTTGCACAGCTCCATGGCGCGTTTTACGGCCTCGGCGGAACCGGCGATGACCACCTGACCTGGCGAGTTGAAATTGACCGCGCTGACCACTTCACCCTGAGCCGCTTCAGCGCAGGCAGCGATGACATCGGCATCATCCAGACCGAGGATGGCAGCCATGCCGCCCTGACCGGCCGGAACAGCTTCCTGCATCAACTGACCACGACGTTCGACCAGCTTGACCGCATCAGCCAGGCTCAGGCTTTGAGCCGCGACCAGCGCGCTGTATTCGCCCAGACTGTGACCGGCGACAAAAGCAGGAACAGTGCCGCCTTCGGCCAGCCACACATGCCACAGGGCAACTGAAGCAGTGAGAATTGCCGGCTGGGTCTTATCGGTTTGATTGAGCGACTCGACAGGACCTTCCTGAGTCAGCGCCCAGAGGTCATAACCCAAGGCATCGGATGCCTGCGCGAAAGTATCGAGGATCAACGGATGCTGCGCGCCTTGATTGGCGAGCATGCCAAGCGATTGCGATCCTTGACCCGGAAAGACGAATGCGAGGGATGCAGACATTAAACAAGCCCCTGATTATGGTCGTCGAAATAAACGCCCGGCCTTCTTGGCTGAGCGCGAGAAATTCTATTACAGCCACTTGCCGGTTTTGATGACCGGTCAGTCAGCAGCGTCACATTCTAGCGACGCGGGCTGCAAACGTCGCCATGGAAAGCCTATAACAGCTCGCCAAGACGCCCGTGCAAGCGTTGAGGCAGGTTTTCCTGAATCTCGATCAGCGCACGCTGAATCGCACTCTGAAAGCCCTGCACACTGGCAGAGCCATGGCTTTTAACCACAATGCCCTGCAACCCGAGAAAGCTCGCCCCGTTATGCCGCGCAGGCGCAAGATCAGCCTGAAGACGCTTGAGCAACGGCATTGCCAGCGCCCCCACCGTCCTCGACAGCAGATTTTGCCTGAACAAGGTTTCAATTCGTGCAGCAATCATGCTTGCCAAACCCTCGCTGGACTTGAGCACGATGTTGCCGACAAAACCATCACAGACCACCACATCGGCTTCGCCGCGATACAACCCGTCACCCTCGACAAAACCGGTATAGTTCAAGCCCGGCGCAGCCTGCAACAGGCTTGCAGCCAGCTTGACCTGCTGATTGCCCTTGATGTCTTCGGTGCCCACATTGAGCAGTGCGACTTTTGGTCGCTGCACACCCAATGCCTCGGCGGCCACCGAGCCCATCACGGCAAACTGATAAAGATTTTCAGCACTGCAATCGACATTCGCCCCAAGATCCAGCAACTGACAATAGCCACGCTGGGTAGGAATGGCCGCAACCATGGCCGGGCGATCAATGCCTGGCAGAGTTTTCAGGACAAAACGCGAGAGCGCCATCAATGCACCGGTATTCCCCGCACTGACGCACGCCTGAGCCTGCCCGCCCGCCACCAGATCAAGCGCCACTCGCATCGAAGAGTCAGGCTTGCCACGCAACGCCTGAGACGGCCGCTCATCCATGGCGATCACTTCGCTGGCATTCACAATGCGCAGACGTGAGCGATCCACACCAGAATGGCGGGCAATGAGTTCTTCAATAAGAGGGGCTTGACCCACAAGGATCAGATGAAGCGAGGGCGTAGCAGACAGGCACGCGAGGCTGGCCTGAACAATGTTGCGGGGACCGAAGTCCCCGCCCATTGCGTCGATCGCGATGATCGGAGCGGACAAGAAATTACTCGTCAGCGCCCTTGTCGATCACTTTACGACCACGGTAAACACCTTCCGGCGAAACGTGGTGACGCAGGTGAATTTCACCAGTGGTCTTTTCTACCGACAGAGTGCTTGCCTCAAGAGCGTCGTGCGAACGACGCATGTCACGGGCAGAGCGGGATTTTTTGTTCTGCTGAACAGCCATAATTGATTAACTCCTAAACGTTTGGGTCACGCTTTAACTGCGCCAATACACTGAACGGGTTGGACCGCGTTACCTCGTCCACGCTCGGTTCGGGCTCATCGAGACCCGCCGGCTGCTGGCATTCTTCCGGATGATGAGCAGGCACAATGGGCAAGGCGAGCAAAAGCTCCTCCTCGATCAATGCCAGCAGATCCAATGGATCTTCGCCCAGTTCCAGCACGTCATAACCTTTCGGTAACGACTGGGTATTCGCACCCTCCTTCACCACAGCGTAACTGCACTCGCTGTGAATCGGCAGGGTGACCAGCTCAAGACAACGCTGGCAAACCATTTTGACTTCGACGTCAATTGCACTGTGGATAACCACGGAGCGACGTTCGTCACGCTCAAAAATGAATTTGGCCTGCACCGAACCGACAGTGTCGGAAAGCGGGTCGCAGAGTCTCTCCAAATCAGCCAGCAACACTTCACCTTGAAGGGTAGTGCCACGATCAGCCAATTTGCGCGGGTCAACGTGAGGTGGAATCGGGTCATTCAACATAGGCGCAGCATTCTAGGGACGACCCCAAGGCATGTCAAAGGAAATTCAGGCCAATAATCCTGCACAAGACTGATTAGAATCGGTTTTCACTTATTGGAGAACCGCATGTTGCCTTTGCTTCTTGCTTCCAGCTCACCTTATCGCCGGGAATTGCTTGCCAGACTGCGGCTGCCGTTCGTCTGCGCCTCGCCTGATATCGATGAAAGTCACCGCCCCGATGAGGGTGCGATTGAGCTGGTTCGTCGCCTGGCTGAGGAGAAAGCTCGAGCCCTTGCGGCCGCATACCCTGGCCATTTGATCATTGGTTCGGATCAGGTGGCTGTTCTGGACGGCAGGATTCTTGGCAAGCCTCATACTTTTGAGCGCGCTCGGGAGCAGCTGGGTGCGGCCAGCGGTTCCAGTGTGGTCTTTCTGACGGGTCTTGCGTTGTTTAATAGTTCGACAGGTGGCTGTCAGGTTGATCATGTGCCGTTTACGGTGCATATGCGCACGCTGGATCAGGGAAGTATTGAGCGTTATTTGCATGCGGAGCAGCCTTTTGATTGTGCGGGTAGTTTCAAGGCTGAGGGGTTGGGTGTCAGTTTGTTTCAGAGTACTGAGGGGAGTGATGCTACGAGTCTGGTTGGGCTGCCGCTAATTCGGTTGGTGGATATGCTTATAAAGGAAGGTGTGCAGGTGCCGTGATTGGCGCCGGCTCCACTCCCTTCTTCTTGTGTACATATCCGTTACCGCGGGCGTGGCTGATATTGGTTGCGCTTTTACAGCGCCTCACTTTTGATAGAGCGCAAAAGTAAGCAAAACGCTCTTACCCCACCACTGGGTGCCTCGCTGTCGCTCGGCATACCCGTAATCCGACATTGCTGCGTGGGGCCGCCGCCACCGGCCATCCATGGCCTGAGGCGGCTAAACCGGCATCCCTGCCGGTTTGCCCCACGCAGCAATATCGAATTCCGGCCGGCGTGGTTTAACGGGGCGCCTCAGATCAAAATCAAAAGCTTGGCGGCCTGATAGCCGACCTGTTTGTTTGAGCTACTTGGTACACAGCGGTAATAGCTCAGCGAGAAATAAAAAACCCGACCAATGGTCGGGTTTTTGTTGGCTACGAATCGCAATCAGCGAAGCGTCGGCCCTTTGAAGCCTGCCCACATTGCGATTTGGTCAGCCACGCTGGCGCCCAGTTTTTTCGAAAAGCGATCGAACGGGGATTCCTGGACGGTGAAGTCGACCATTTCTTTTTCGCCGATGACGTCCCGTGCTACGTAGCTGGCACTGCCAAGGCCGTCGATCAGGCCCAGCGGCAGGGCTTGTTCGCCCGTCCAGACCAGCCCGGAGAACAGTTCAGGGTGATCTTTATCCTTGAGGCGATCGCCTCGGCCCTGTTTTACACTGGCGATGAACTGGCGGTGAGTAGTGTCCAGCACGCTTTGCCAGAATGCGGTTTCGTCTGCTTTTTGCGGCTGGAACGGGTCCAGGAACGACTTGTGTTCGCCTGATGTGTAGGTCCGGCGATCAACACCCAGCTTTTCCATGGCACCCACAAAGCCGAAGCCTGCCGCGGTCACGCCGATGGAACCCACCAGACTGGCCTTGTCGGCGTAGATTTGGTCAGCCGCGCTGGCGATGTAGTAAGCACCTGAGGCGCCCAGGTCGGTGATCACGGCGTAGACCTTGATCTCCGGCTTCTCGGCGCGCAGGCGACGAATTTCATCAGCAACATAGCCCGATTGCACAGGGCTGCCACCCGGGCTGTTGATGCGCAGGATCACACCCTTGGTTTTCGGGTCCTCGAAGGCTGCGCGCAGGCTGCCAACGATGTTATCGGCGCTGGCAGGCTCCTTGTCGGCAATCATGCCTTCGATCTGAATCAGCGCAGTATGATGTGCACTGCCCGAAGCGCTTTTCTCGAAATCGCCCAACGGTGTAAACAGAAACAATGCCGTGATCAGGTAAAGGAAAGTCAGGC
This sequence comes from Pseudomonas sp. Irchel 3A5, assembly GCF_900187575.1. Classification (NCBI taxonomy): domain Bacteria; kingdom Pseudomonadati; phylum Pseudomonadota; class Gammaproteobacteria; order Pseudomonadales; family Pseudomonadaceae; genus Pseudomonas; species Pseudomonas sp. Irchel 3A5. The sequence goes on from NZ_FYDU01000003.1 coordinate 153,616, forward strand.
ACTTGAAGAAAATGCCCCAGCGGCGTGAACGACGCTGCTCCTGAATCCCCGCCAGCAGGGTTTTTTCCAGTAATTTCCAGCTCTTCGCATCAGCCTTGCTGTCTACGACCTCTTCCTCGTCACGGGAAACCGGTGCTTTCCATTCGTCCGACATTTACTGACTACCCCAACAATGAAGACTGATCGCTGCGCTTACCCAACCAGGTACGCAGCTCGGAAAAATGCTCGATAGCCAACTGCGGCTCATAAGTACGCAATGAATCCAGCGATTGGGCGCCATAGCCCACTGCCACGGAGTCCATACCCGCATTACGCGCCATCAGCAGATCGAAAGAGGAATCACCCACCATTAACGCCCTCCCCGGCTCAACGCCGCAATGCTGAAGAATTTCATTCAGCATCAGAGGGTCAGGCTTGCTGGCGGTTTCATCCGCCGCCCGGGTGATGTCGAAGTAGTCAAGCCAGTCATGCGCCTTCAACACGCGATCAAGGCCGCGACGCGCCTTGCCAGTGGCCACGGCCAGCCTGTAACCCTCGGCCCGCCAACCTTCAATGGATTCGCGCACCGCTTCGAACAAAGGCGAAGCAACGTCATTGTCCATGGCCATGTAGCTGTCGGCGTAATGCTGGCGAAAGTCGATCAGGTCATTGGCCGTGATATCCGGATAAAGCGTGCGAATCGCCTCGGGCAAACCCAAGCCGATAATGCCCTTGATGGCATTTTCGTCACGTTCCGGTCTACCACTCTCGACAGCAGCAGCGCGCATGGCAGCAACGATACGGCCGATAGAGTCAGCCAGCGTGCCATCCCAATCGAAAATCAATAAATCATACTTCGACGATTCAGAATCAGGTCGCACTCAAACGCTCCACTGTTTTAGCCCACATCTCATCTACGGGGGCCTGCAATTTAAGCTCGCCACCATCCTGCAGCGGCACGGTCAGCATGTAAGCGTGCAAGAACAGGCGCTTGCCGCCCATGTCACGAATCTCGCGACTGAAATCTTCGTCACCGTATTTGGTGTCGCCCGCAATCGCATGCCCGGCGTGCAGCGTGTGCACCCGAATCTGGTGGGTACGACCGGTGACCGGTTTGGCCTCGACCATGGTGGCAAAATCACCGAAGCGGCGCAGCACTTTGAAAATCGTCAGTGCCTCCTTGCCTTCGTCGTTGACTTCGACCATGCGCTCACCGGAACGCAGGTTGCTCTTGAGCAACGGGGCGCTGACACGTTTCTGAGCGGTGTCCCAGCGACCGCGGACCAGCGCCATGTAGCGCTTGTCCACGCCGTCGCCGCGCAAGGCCTCATGCAGGTGGCGCAACATGCTGCGCTTCTTGGCAATCATCAGTAGCCCGGAGGTGTCGCGATCCAGGCGGTGTACCAGTTCGAGCTCCTTGGCATCCGGGCGCATCTGGCGAAAGGCCTCGATGACACCGAAGTTCAGGCCACTGCCGCCATGCACGGCGATACCCGCAGGCTTGTTGAGCACGATCAGCGCCTTGTCCTCATAGACAATCGCCGCTTCAAGCCGCTGCAAAAGCCCTTGGGCCACAGGCACAGGTTCGTCACGCTCAGGCACGCGCACCGGCGGAACCCGGATAATGTCGCCTGCCTGCAACTTGTACTCGGGCTTGATCCGCCCCTTGTTCACCCGCACTTCGCCTTTGCGCAAAATGCGATAGATCAAGGTCTTGGGCACGCCTTTGAGGAAAGTGACAAGAAAGTTATCGATACGTTGACCGGCATATTCCGGCGCAACCTCTACCAGCTGGACGCCGGGGGTTGGAGGGGTGATATTCGTCATGGCGCAAATCATAACAATTTTTTATGGATTTGAAGCACTTAATGATTGCTGCTATAGTCGCGAACGCCGCCAAAAGCGGCCTGGACAGCGGACAAACGGTTTATGACCGACCCTGCCCTACGCAATTCACGAGGACGCGAGGCCGTCCTACGGGGCTTTCGGTGACAACGGATGGGCTGCAAACGTTACAAGCGCAGGTGACATGAGGCCTGATACACGCCAGATCGCAGAGTTATCACTCGCCTTCAGAGCTAATAAATCACGGCCAGTTCACAAAGTGCAGTCGTTTACAGACGGTCCGGGCGAATGCTTCGGAAACAAACGCCTTAAGCCATGATGCGCAACCTTCCCTCTGGAAGGCTGCGGTAAATGCCAACCCGTTGCGGATTCTGCGCGCGGCAGCACCCGAATTATCAGGGATACGTGTAGGGTGGAGACGCACAACCATCGGACTGTGTAGCACAAGGCTTGTTTTAGACGCTTCATCTCGTCCGCTACCGATGGTCGATTCCTCCTCCTGACAAAGCTTTTGCTGAAAGGGTGTCTTTTTGTCACCACAGCAAGCAGGAAACGTCGTCGCGACTCCGGCCCCGTTGGCCGGTAATCTCGCTAGACACTGGAGTGTCCAACCACTCCTGACGTGCCCTGACACCGACCGTGAGAAGTCGTGTGTGCCGAACGCCGTTTCCGGCAGCCCGGAAACCGACGGTACTACATGAAAAGAATGCTGATTAACGCAACTCAACCCGAAGAGTTGCGCGTTGCACTGGTAGACGGCCAGCGCTTATATGACCTGGACATCGAGTCCGGTGCCCGCGAGCAGAAAAAGGCCAATATCTATAAAGGCCGGATCACTCGCATCGAACCCAGCCTTGAGGCTGCCTTTGTCGATTTCGGCTCTGAGCGCCACGGCTTCCTGCCTCTCAAAGAAATCTCCCGCGAGTACTTCAAGAAAGCCCCTGAAGGTCGCGTCAACATCAAGGACGTCCTGAGCGAAGGCCAGGAAGTCATCGTTCAGGTCGAGAAGGAAGAGCGCGGCAACAAAGGCGCGGCCCTGACCACATTCATCAGCCTGGCCGGTCGTTATCTGGTCCTGATGCCAAACAACCCGCGTGCCGGTGGTATCTCCCGCCGCATCGAAGGCGAAGAGCGCAACGAACTGCGCGAAGCGCTGAACGGCCTGATCGCTCCAGCTGACATGGGCCTGATCGTTCGCACTGCCGGCCTGGGCCGCAGCAGCGAAGAAATGCAGTGGGACCTCGACTACCTGCTGCAACTCTGGACCGCCATCAAAGAAGCTTCGCTGGATCGCGCTGCTCCATTCCTGATCTATCAGGAAAGCAACGTCATCATCCGCGCCATCCGCGACTACCTGCGCCAGGACATCGGCGAAGTGCTGATCGACAGCATCGAAGCCCAGGAAGAAGCACTGACCTTTATCCGTCAGGTGATGCCGCAATACGCCAGCAAGATCAAGCTGTACGAAGACAGCGTTCCGCTGTTCAACCGTTTCCAGATCGAAAGCCAGATCGAGACCGCCTTCCAGCGCGTCGTTGAACTGCCTTCCGGCGGCTCCATCGTTATCGATCCAACCGAAGCCCTGGTGTCCATCGACATCAACTCGGCTCGCGCCACCAAAGGCAGCGACATCGAAGAAACGGCTCTGCAGACCAACCTTGAAGCGGCTGAAGAAATCGCCCGTCAATTGCGGCTGCGTGACATCGGCGGCCTGATCGTTATCGACTTCATCGACATGACCCCGGCCAAGAACCAGCGCGCCGTGGAAGAAAAAGTCCGCGAAAGCCTGGAGGCCGACCGTGCCCGCGTTCAGGTCGGTCGCATCTCGCGCTTCGGTCTGCTGGAAATGTCCCGTCAGCGCCTGCGTCCATCTCTGGGCGAAAGCAGCGGTATCGTCTGCCCGCGTTGCAACGGCACCGGCATCATCCGTGACGTTGAATCGCTGTCGCTGGCCATCCTGCGCCTGATCGAAGAAGAAGCCCTGAAAGACCGCACTGCCGAAGTACGCGCCCAGGTGCCGATTCCGGTTGCGGCTTTCCTGCTCAACGAAAAACGCAACTCGATCACCAAGATCGAACTGCGCACCCGCGCCCGCATCATCATCCTGCCGAACGATCACCTCGAAACGCCGCACTTCGAAGTTCAGCGCCTGCGTGATGACAGCCCGGAAGCTCACACTCTGCAGTCCAGCTACGAAATCGCTGCCGCTGCCGCCGAAATTGAAGAAGTTCAGCCAGCCGCTGCAACCCGCACTCTGGTTCGCCAGGAAGCCGCCGTTAAAACCGCTCCGCCGCGTGCCAACGCTCCGGTTCCGGTTGAAGCCGCTCCTGCCGCGCCAACTCCGGTTGCGCACGAACCAAGCCTGTTCAAGGGTCTGGTCAAATCCCTGGTGAGCCTGTTCGCCACCAAGGAAGAGCCAGCCGCTCCGGTTGTCGTTGAAAAACCAGTTGCCGAACGTCCTGCCCGCAACGAAGAGCGCCGCAACGGTCGTCAACAGAGCCGTGGCCGCAACAACCGTCGCGATGAAGAGCGCAAGCCACGTGAAGAACGTGCCGAACGTGCTCCACGCGAAGAGCGTGCACCGCGTGAGGAACGCGCGCCTCGTGAAGAGCGCGCACCGCGCGCTCCACGCGAAGCCGTTGTTGAAGAAAACAGTGCAGCGCCACGTGAAGAGCGTCCGGCCCGTGCTCCACGTGAAGAGCGTGCGCCTCGTACACCACGCGCAGGTCGTGAAGACCGCAAGCCTCGTGAAGAACGCGTTCGTGAACTGCGCGAGCCGCTGGATGCCGCTCCGGCAGCCGATGCAGCGCCGCGTGAAGAGCGTCCTGAGCGTGCACCACGTGAAGAACGTCAACCACGCGCCCCTCGTGAAGAACGCCAGCCTCGCGCCGAGCAGGCCGTTGCCGAGGTTAGCGAAGACGAAGTGCTGAACAACGAAGAACTGGCAACCGAAGACCATCAGGACGGTGCAGAAGGCGATCGCCCTCGCCGCCGCTCCCGTGGTCAGCGTCGTCGCAGCAACCGTCGTGAGCGTCAGCGTGACGCAAACGGCAATGTGATCGAAGGTTCGGAAGGCAGCGAGGAAGAAGGCAGCGAATCCGGTAACACTGAATCCGCCAACACTGAAGTGGCAGCCGGTCTGGCTATCACCGCAGCAACCGCAGCCGTTGCCAGCAGCGTCATCAGCGCACCTGCAGAAGCCGAAGCTCACCGTCAGGCCGAGCGAGCGACTGCAACCGTTGACTCAGCTGACTCCTCGTTCGTACCGGAAGCCGTGATCGAAACCCCTTCGATCCAGACTCCAGCGTTCGAAGCGCCAGCCGTTGAAACACCGGCTGTAGAAGCACCGGTTGCTGACAAGGCGCCGAAAGCTGAAACCGCTCCGGACGTAGAAGTGCAGCAGGTTGTTGAAATGGCTCCGCAAGTGATTGCAGAGGCACCTGCCCTGGCAGCGCAGACCGAGATGTTCGAAGCGCCACACGCTGAACGTGTTGTACCGTTCACGCCAACGCCAGAGCCGTCCACACCATCACCACAGGTTGAAGAGGTCGCTCCAGTCCGCGAAGAGGCTCCGGCCGCTGAATCGGCTGAACTGCCTACTCCTGCGCCAGTCGTGGCTGAAGAGCCTGCGCCTTACGCTGCTCCGGAAGTTGTTGCAACACCGCCTACCGCGGAAGCAGCAGTGGCTGTCGCCCCTGAAGCCCCTGCACTGCCGGTGAGCAGCAACGGCCGCGCGCCAAACGACCCACGTGAAGTGCGTCGCCGCAAGCGTGAAGAAGAGCGTCTGAAGAAGGAAGCCGAAGAAGCCGCAGCCAACACCGCTGCTGCTCCTGTAGCTGCTGAAGTCGAAGCGGTTCAACCAGCAGTCGAGTCAGTTGAAGCTGCTCCGGTGGCTGATGAGAATCAGCATTCGGTGGATCACGCAGTCACGCAGCACCACGAAGCCAAGGAAGAAAGCACCGAGCCTAAACCCCTCGCTTGATCCTTGACTGAATAAAAAGCCCCACCTGTGAAAGCAGGTGGGGCTTTTTTGTGGACGAGTGATCCGTAGGAGCTGCCGAAGGCTGCGATGGCGGTGTATCAGGAAGGCCGCTTTCGCAGCCTTCGGCAGCTCCTACATAAAATGCAGCGTATCCAAAAGTTGCCCGGACCTGTAGGAGCTCACCGAGGTTACGAGGCCAGCGATGGCGGTGTGTCAGGCTAACCGCTATCGCTGGCCTCGTAACCTCGGTGAGCGCCTACAGGATTGAGATAAACCTATAGAATAAACACCAACCGGTCCGGCACATCCACATCCCACAGCACACCTGGATCATTCACCTCGACCTGCTCAACGCAGCCATCCTTGAACAACCGTCGTGCGCCCTGATCGCCATTCAATGCCATCAGCGCGGGGCCATACTGACGACCAAAACCCACCGGATGACCGGGCTCGCCGTTCAGGACAGGCACAGAAATCCGACCTTCCTTCAGCGAGGCAACGACTTTATGCAGGGTCTGAGGCAGGATAAACGGCATGTCACCCAGAACGATCAACCAGGCACGATGATCGGGCTCGGCAGCCACCGCTGCAGCGATGCTGTCGCCCATACCCGCTGAGGCCAGCATGACCAGCTCGCAGCGGTACCGTTGGGCAAGTGAGATGATTTGTGAGCAATCAGGTCGGGTAATCACCAGAACCTTGTCGACAACCCCTTGCAGGTTGACGAGAGCGTGCTCCAGCACCGGACGCTCGACTCCATCGCGACCGATACAACGAGCCAGCAACTTGCTCTGACCTTGTCCGGCAATGGCTTGAAACCGAGTACCTTCTCCGGCAGCGAGCACGACGGCGCAAACAGTGCTGGTCATGGTTACTCCCTTCCTGGGCATAGGTCACTACACAACATTGACAGTGGTTTTTGTGTACATATCTGTCGTGAAGCAAACGTAGATTCTGTAGGAGCGCACGAGCAACGCGAGGCCGCGATGGCGGTCTACCTGACACACCGCCATCGCGGCCTCGCGTTGCTCGTGTGCTCCTACAAGAATCCTTTTTAATTCAGTTCAATAAAGATTAGGTTCCATTTCCAGCTCGACACCGAAGCGCTTGGCAATGTCGGCTTGAATACGTTTAGCCAGAGCATGCAACTGCACGCCCGTGGCGTGACCGTAGTTGACCAACACCAGCGACTGCAAACGATGCACGCCAGCGTCGCCTTCGCGGTAGCCTTTCCAGCCTGCCTGTTCGATGAGCCAGCCCGCCGCGAGTTTTACCCGTCCGTCGGGTTGTGGATAACCCACCAGCCCGGGGTGCTTGAAGCGGATTTGCTCGGCCAGTTCGGCAGGCACCAGTGGATTCTTGAAGAAACTACCCGCGTTGCCCAATACGGCAGGATCCGGCAGCTTTTCACTGCGAATGGCACAAATTGCTTTACTGACGTCGCGAGGCGTTGGTTGCGCGATACCCTGCTCTTCCAGGCGTTGACGCACAGGACCGTAGTCCAGATGCAACTCCGCACTGAGATTAAGGGTAAAGCGCACGCGCAAAATCACCCAGCGACCCGTTTCATGCTTGAACAGGCTGTCGCGATAACCGAACCCACACTCCTCAAGGGAGAAGTCGCGCAGCTCGCCGGTCTGGCGATCAAGTGCGGTAAGGCTGTGAAACACATCCTTGATCTCGACCCCATAAGCACCGATGTTCTGCATGGGCGCAGCCCCAACCGTACCGGGGATCAGGCTGAGATTTTCCAGCCCCGCGAGCCCCAACTCCAGACACGACTGCACGAAAGGATGCCAGGGTTCGCCTGCTTCAGCCTCGATGACCGCGTGCTTGCAATCTTCCCGGACGATCCGGATTCCACGGCTGGCCATGCGCAGAACCAATGCCTGAACATCACCGGTCAACAGCAAATTGCTGCCGCCGCCAATGACCATCAATGGCAGGTCATGCTCCGCGCTATAGGCCAGGGCCTCGCGCACGTCATCGTCGTTATGGGCTTCGGCAAACAGCTGCGCCGTGACATCAACGCCAAAGGTGTTGAAAGGCTTGAGTGAAACAGCGGACTGCAATTGCAACGTCAAACCTCCAGCAAGCGGCGCACGCGCTCAAGGTCTTCAGGGGTATCAACACCAGCTGGTGGAGCTTCCAGCGCGTCAGCCACGTGGATCCGTATGCCGTGCCAGAGCGCACGCAACTGCTCCAGATTTTCCGTGTCTTCGAGCCAGCATGGGCCCCAACTGACGAAATCATGCAGAAAACCTGCGCGATAAGCGTAAATGCCGATATGCCGACGATACGGCACGCCCGCAGGCAATTGCTCGCGATCCCTGGCCAATGCATCCCGCGCCCAAGGCAACGGCGCTCGGCTGAACGTCAGCGCCAGGCCGTTGATGTCGGACACCACTTTGACAACGTTCGGGTTGAACAGCGCCGCCACGTCATCGATAGGCTCGGCCAGCGTCGACATGCGTGCTTCAGGGTGAGCAGCAAGATTAGCAGCGACCTGATCGATCACCGTAGGCGGAATCATCGGCTCGTCGCCCTGAACGTTGACCACGATAGCGTCGGCTTCCAGACCCAGTTGCGTGGCGACTTCCGCCAGACGATCGGTGCCGGAGTTGTGATCCTCGCGGGTCAGCAGCACTTCAGCGCCGAAGGCCTTACAGGCCTCAACGATGCGCGCATCGTCAGTGGCGACCACAACCCGCGCCGCGCTGCTTTTACGTGCCTGTTCCCAGACATGCTGGATCATCGGCTTGCCCGCGATCTCTTTGAGCGGCTTGCCCGGAAAACGGCTGGACCCGAAGCGTGCCGGGATGACAACAGTAAACACTGCGGTCATTTGTCCAGACGCTCGTCGGTGGTCAGCGTACGCGCTTCACTTTCCAGCATCACTGGAATGCCGTCGCGAACCGGAAAAGCCAGACCTGCGCCCTTGCTGATCAGCTCGGTCTTGTCGGCGCTAAGTTTCAGCGGGCCCTTGCAGACGGGGCAAGCGAGGATGTCGAGTAATTTGGTGTCCATAGGAAATCCTGAGCGAATCATGGCAAAAGACGTAACAACTGCGAATCGAACCAACTGACGAAAGCATCGGATGGCACGGCATCCACAGCCAGGTACCACCAGTCATCCGCCGCAAAGGGCCGGCATTTCACGGCATCCTTCTCGGTCATGACAACGGGCAACGCCGGAGAAAAAGTCAGCGCCTGAGCACTGAAAACAGCATGGTCGGCAAACGCGTGGGTGACCGGTCGCCAGTGTAGCCCTTCAAGGGTATTGAAGAAACGCTGTGGATTACCGATACCTGCGACGGCATGAATTGCATGCCCGGCCGGGAAGAAATCCAGTGCCTGGCGCTCGCCGCTGCGCAGATTGACCAGCGCCGACGGTTGCAACTGAAAGGCATAGCCGTCGTCTCGATCAGCACTGGCTCCGTTGTAGAGCAACGCATCGACACTCTTGAGGCGCTCCACCGGTTCGCGCAGCGGTCCAGCGGGCAGACAACGGCGGTTGCCCAGCCCCCGGGCAGCATCGATCAACACCAGTTCAAGATCCCGCGCCAGCCGATAATGCTGCAAACCGTCATCGGAAAGAATCAGATCCAGCGGCTCACTGTCGAGCAGTGCTTGCACCGCACGACTGCGATCCGGATCGATCATCAACGGTACGCCGCTGCGCTGTACGATCAGCAGAGGTTCGTCCCCCGCCTGAGCGGCGCTTTGCTCTGCGGTCACGCGCCACGGCAGGCTCGGCGGTTTGGCACCGTAACCACGGCTGACCACCCCGACCCGCAAGCCGCGGCGGTGACAATGTTCGATCATCCACAGGATCAGAGGGGTCTTGCCGGTGCCTCCAATAGTAATGTTACCCACGACCACGACCGGCACAGACGCCTTGTAAATCTCGCCCTGCCCCGCCAGAAAACGCTCACGCTTGCCCTGCACGACTCGCCGATAAAGGCTCTCCAGCGGACGCAACAGCGTCAGCGCCGGATGGCCTTTGTACCAGGCGTCGAGCAAACGATCAGAAAAGGCCATCAGTTAGCGGGTGCAGCTTCGACCGTGGTCATGCGCAGGTGGCTGAAACCCAGCTTGCCTGCGGCGTCCATGGCGGTGATCACCGACTGATGCGGGGTTTTACCATCGGCGCTGATCGACAGCGGCAGGCTGGTATCGCCGGCAGACTCACGCTGAAGCGCATCAATCAAGGTCTGCAGGTCGTTCTTCGGCAGCAGTTGATTGTTCACCGAAAAGACCCCATCAGCATTGATGGTGATGTCCAGATGCTTGAGATCTGCGTCGGTTTCCGGAGCGCCGGTCACCGCTTGCGGCAGGTCGACGCGCAATTGGGTTTCGCGAGTGAAGGTAGTGGTCACGATAAAGAACAGCAGCAGGATGAACACCACATCAATCAACGAAACGAGGTTGATATCGATGTTTTCCCTGGCCTTGCGACGACGAAACTTCACTTCTTGCGACCCTCGCCCCGGGCCTGGGACTTGAGGTCAATCTTCGGATCATTCAGGTCGACTTCACGATCGCCCTGCACCACTTCCACCAGTTTGATGGCTTCCTGCTCCATGCCGACGACCAGCTCATCGACCCGGCTTTGCAGGTAACGGTGGAAGAAAATCGCAGGAATCGCGACGATCAGGCCCGACGCCGTGCAGATCAGCGCCTTGGAAATGCCGCCTGCCAGTACCGAGGCATTGGCCGTGTTGCCCGTGGCGTTGAACGAGCCAAAAATGTCGATCATGCCCAGCACCGTACCCAGCAAGCCCAGCAACGGGGCCATGGCGGCGATGGAACCCAGCGCACTGAGGTAACGCTCCAGATCATGAATGACCCGGGCCGCAGCCTCTTCAATGCACTCTTTCATGATTTCCCGGCCATGCCGTGAATTGGCCAGACCTGCGGCAAGGATTTCACCCAGAGGAGAATCGGCGCGCAGTTGCTTGAGTTTTTCCTTGTCGAGTTTTTTGTCCTGAATCCACTGCCAGACTTGCCCTACCAGATGCGGCGGGGTTATGCGGCTAGCACGAAGGGTCCAGAGGCGCTCGATGATAATGCCGACCGCAGCAATGGAACTCAGAATGATCGGCAGCATCATCCAGCCGCCAGATTTGACCAGTTCCCACACAGTGACGACTCCCTCGAAAAATTGGCGCCACTCTAACATAGGGTCGGCGACTCGCCGAAGCCTGCGATCGATATCCTTGCGTCAACCACGCCAGAATCGTCTCTCAGCCCGTTGGGAGCGGGGCTTTTCGAATGTCCCGAGTTGCAGGCTGATGGCTCCCAGGTCGGCGCTGTCCCAAGTGGGAATGCCGAACCATTGATAGCGCGCCATGACCAGCGGATGCGGGTGCCCGAAGGCATTATTGCGACCACGGGAAATCAACACGCCATGCGGGGCGACAGCTCGCAGAAAGCCTTTCGAGGAAGAGGTGCGACTCCCGTGGTGCGGCGCTTGCAGCCAGTCGGCGCGCACATCCCGACCGCTGTCGATCAGGGCTTGCTCGGCCTCGGCGTCAATATCCCCTGTCAGCAACAAACGCTCGCCTTGAGCCTCGACCATCAATACGCACGAGGCCTGATTCCCCTCCCGGGCTTTACCCCAACGCCAGGTCGAGAACAGTACCCCGTCCCATTCCCAGCGTTCGTCGTGGGCGCACAGTTGCGCTTTCAGCAACGGCGACAGCCTTTCCAGTTCGCCACTCAGCACCCGCTTGACCGGCAAGCCCTGATGGACCGCCTGCGCACCACCGGCATGATCGGCGTCGGCATGGCTGATCAATATCAGATCAAGTTCACGCACGCCGGTCTTGCGGATGGCGGGCAATACGACCCTCTGACCTATATCAAACTCTCCAAAGCGCGGTCCGGCGTCGTAAAGCAGCGCGTGATGCCGGGTGCGCAAGAGAATCGCCAACCCCTGCCCTACGTCCAGTTGCAGAACTTCGACCTGCCCGTGAGGCACGCTTTTCAGGGGCGGGAACACGCAAAGCAGCAACAGCGGCCACCCCAGTCCACGAAACGGCACGCCGCTGGGCAACAGCAACATCACGCCACCCAATCCACTCAGCACCCAGGCCCAGAACGGAATGACGCTCGGCATCCAGGCGGGCAGCCACTCGGCGACCCACCCGAGAAATCTGAATAACCACTCCAACCCGCCACCCGCCAGCCATAGCAGCCCTTCACCCAGATAAGGAACAGGCAGCAGCAAGGTTCCGAGCAGCGCAGGTGGCAGGATCAGAAAACTCACCCACGGTACTGCAACAAGATTGGCTAAAGGACCCGTCAGACTGATGGGCAGGTTCAATGCCAGCAACACCGGCAACAAACCAACGGCAATCAACCACTGTGCCCGGGTCCAGCTTTGCAGCCAGCTCCACGCCCCCAGCCGCCCACCAAATATCAGCATCAGGATTGCAACAGCGATAAAGGACAGCCAGAAACCCGGCTGCAAACTGGCCAACGGTTCAAACACCAGCACGGCATTCAGCGACAGCAGCAGCGGCAAGACAGCCCCGAGGTGCCGAAAGCGCAGCCGCCAGAGCAAGACCATGCCGACCATAACGCATGCCCGGCGCACCGGCACTTCAAAGCCTGCGAGCAAGCCATACCCGAGCGCGGCACTGAATGCCAGTCCGCATGCCCATGGCAACCAAGGCAGCGCGCGCGGCCACAACCCCCAACGTGCCAGGCCAGCGATCAGCGCGTACATCACACCCGCCAGCAAGCCCACGTGCTGCCCGGAAATAACCAGCAGATGCACGGTGCCAGTGTCTTGCAGGATCTGCCAGTCGACCGCGCTGAGTCCCGAGCCATCACCCAGAACAAGTGCGGCCAGACCGCCTTCTCGACCTTGCGCATCAACCGCCAGCAGACGCTGGCGTATCACATCCCGCCAGCCTGAACCGGCGGACGCCAGCTTCTGTCCATCGGCGACTGTGCCTGTAGCACCGATACGCTGGGCCAACAGCCAGGCTTCGTAGTCGAAGGCATGTGGATTGGCCAATCCGCCCGGCCGCTTGAGCTTGACCGCCAGACGCCAGCGCTCGCCGCTGCGTATCTCCGGGCCGCCATACCAGGCCACCCGCATGCGCTCCGGCAAACCAAAGCGTCGAGATTGCAGATCTTCCAGCTCAAAGCGCGCTACGCCTTCAGCGACTGCCGGCAAACCGACGACCTTGCCTTGTAACCACACTGTCTGGCCATCCAGCCGGTGTGAAAGACGATCATCCAGTGCCCATTGAGCCGAAACGCAGGCCCAGGTGAATCCAAATAGAAAGAAAGCCACGGGGTATGTACGAAATGGCAACAGCATCAAGGCCAGCAGCGGCATGCACAGCAACAGCCACCCCGGCGGCAATGCCGGTAAAAAGCGTAATGCCAGTAAACCCAAGGCCAGCGCGAACATCCCTGTGCGCATAAGCAGCTCATCCCGATAACGTCGAAGGTCCCCCTACGGCTTAGCTCATTGAGGTGAAGATGTCGGGATCAAGTGTCACAAGGTTTTGGGCGGGGTATGTCGGGACGAAAAAAAACGCCCGTCTTTCGAGGGGCGTTTCTTTAGCTACTGACGCGCTGCTAATTGCTTATGCGTTATTGGGGCTTGCGACGACCGAAGCCCGGGCGCTGACCCGAACCCGATGCCGGGCCACGGCGCTTGCCGGACGGCGCGTCATCGACCAGGGTGATGCCTGGACGTTTCGGCGACGGCTTGGCCGGACGCTTGTTCATGTCGCTTGGACGCTCAGCCACTGGCGTGCCACGGCTGTTGTCATTGCGGGTGTCGCTGCGACCGTTGGCTGGACGCGGCGTGCGCGGCGACGACTTGTTAGGGTCGTTGCGCTGACCACGGCCGGAATCCGTACGCGGTGCAGCTGGACGCTGGGCGCGATCGCGATCACTGCCGGTCACTTGCGGCTGACGTGGAGCACGATCGCCAGTCGGAGCACCGTCCTTCGCCGGGCGCAGAGTGCGCACGCGCTCGCTTTTGCCCAATGGACGAGACGACTGACGCTGCAAGCGCTCCATCTTGTCCTTGGTCTTGGCGTTCATCTGCGGCTGAGCCACGGGGGTCAGGCCCACTTCAGCGCTGAGGATGTCCACTTCGTACTGGCTCATTTCGCGCCAGCGACCCATCGGCAGGTCGGAATTGAGGAACACCGGTCCGTAACGCACGCGCTTCAGACGGCTGACCACCAGCCCTTGGGATTCCCAGAGACGACGCACTTCACGGTTACGGCCTTCCATCACCACGCAGTGATACCAGTGGTTGAAGCCTTCACCGCCCGGCGCTTGCTGGATGTCGGTGAAGCGAGCCGGACCGTCTTCAAGAACAACGCCAGCTTTGAGCCGCGCGATCATGTCATCGTCCACTTCGCCACGCACACGCACAGCGTATTCGCGGTCCATTTCGAAGGACGGGTGCATCAAGCGGTTGGCCAGCTCACCATCGGTGGTGAACATCAGCAAACCGGTGGTGTTGATGTCCAGACGACCGATGTTGACCCAACGGCCTTCTTTTGGACGCGGCAGGCGATCGAACACCGTCGGGCGACCTTCAGGGTCGTCACGGGTACAGATTTCACCATCCGGTTTGTTGTACATGATCACGCGGCGCACCGTTTCGGCGGCCTCTTCGCGTTTGATGACGCGGCCGTCAACGGTGATCGCATCGTGCAGATCTACGCGTTGACCAAGGGTCGCGTCCTTGCCATTGACCTTGATTCGGCCCTGGCTGATCCAGGCTTCAACGTCGCGACGCGAGCCTACGCCAATACGTGCCAGAACCTTCTGCAGCTTTTCGCCTGCGGGTCCGATTTCCTGGCTGTCCTGCTTGTCTTGTTCACTCATCTGGGCACCTCCCGGTGTGTCGATTCAGGGGGCGCCGAGGACCGGCGCAACCTGGTGCCTGGGCTGTGGATAGCCACGAGGCGTAATACTGAAAAACTTCTGGCGCTAAACTCATCACGAGCAGAATCGCCAAAAGGTCGCGAATGATACGCTCACACAAGGTTTTGCGCATTAGACGCTAGACGAAAATTTGCGCCTTACTTCTTTTTCCGCCGACCGGCACTTTTAAAACCCTTCATGCGCACGGCAGCTTCTTTGAGCACGTCACGACGCTCGTCCTTGTCCATTTTCTTCCAGGCCTTGATTTCCTTCTTGCTACGGCCACAGCCGATGCAGATATCGGCGTCGAATTTACAGAGGCTGATGCAGGGGTTCTTGGTGTCGCTCATCAGAGGTACGCCGCATAAGTACTGCACGATATGTTGTGGGAGCGGTGCTTGCCCGCGATAAGAGCACTGCGGTCCGACAACAGAATCGCAGAGCCCCTATCGCGGGCAAGCACCGCTCCCACAAGGGCACTGCGCCTACAAGTGGTCTGCGTCGTCTTTGGCTTTTTCATCAGGCTCATCCGGCAGCAAATCATCAAAGTCGATCTTCAGACCCTGCTCCATCGAGTCGAGTTCGACCAATAAGCTGCGGAAGCTGGTTTCGTCCCTCGGCGGCTCGGGTTCGACGTCAGGATCGGCGCTGGCGTCAGCGAGGGCTTGCAGGTGCGCAGGCACTGGGGCGTCTTCGAAGTCCAGAACCGGATCAGGTTCCAGCTCACGCAGATCAGCCAGCGGCGGCAGGTCATCAAGATTCTTCAGGTTGAAGTGATCGAGAAACGCCTTGGTGGTGGCAAACATCGCAGGCTTGCCCGGTACTTCCCGATACCCCACCACCCTGATCCACTCGCGCTCCAGCAGGGTCTTCACGATATGGCTGTTGACCGCCACCCCGCGCACGTCCTCGATTTCGCCCCGAGTGATCGGCTGGCGGTAGGCAATCAGCGCCATGGTCTCCAGCATGGCCCTGGAATAGCGCTGCGGACGCTCTTCCCAGAGACGACCGACCCAAGGGGAAAACTTTTCGCGAATCTGCAGGCGATAACCAGACGCCACTTCCTTGAGTTCAAAGGCCCTGCCCTCGCAGGATTTGCCCAGCAATTGCAGCGCTTTCTTGAACACCGGCGGCTCAGGACGCTCACCTTCTTCGAACAACTCGTAGAGACGTTCCAGCGATTGCGGTTTACCCGAGGCCAACAGGAAAGCTTCGAGCAGCGGAGCCAGCTCGCGGGGTTCGTTGAGGTTCATTGATCAGTTCCTGTCAAACAACACATAGCGGCCGGGTTCATGGGGTTTCAGTTCACTGACGTGGGACCGGGTTTAGCCGGGAAGGCTATTTTGCAGACACCACATATGTGTCGGATGTACCGCCCCCTTCCCGGCTGAAGCCGGTCCCACGACGTGATCCCACGGTAAATCCCGCAGCCTAAATCAGGGATGAAGGGTGATATTTTATTCGGCTCGCGCCCGTACATGGATGACTGCAAACGGTTCGTTCTGTACCAACTCCACCAGCGACTCCTTGACCAACTCGAGGACGGCCATGAATGTCACCACCACACCCAGGCGCCCTTCCTCGGCGGTGAACAGCTCGGCAAACGGCACAAAGCCGCCGCCTTTGAGTCGTTCCAGCACATCACTCATACGCTCGCGGGTGGACAGGGCCTCGCGGCTGACCTGGTGGCTTTCAAACATGTCGCCACGGCGCAGCACTTCCGCCATGGACATCAATAACTCTTCGAGGCTGACTTCAGGCAACAGCTTGCGAGCCCGCGCTTCAGGTGCATCAAGCCTGGGCACGACGACGTCACGACCGACACGCGTCAACTGGTCGATACCTTCGGCGGCCACCTTGAAGCGCTCGTATTCCTGCAGACGACGGATCAGCTCGGCACGGGGGTCGTCTTCCTCCTGCTCGGCCTCGGCCGAACGTGGCAGCAGCATGCGCGACTTGATCTCGGCCAGCATGGCGGCCATCACCAGATATTCGGCAGCCAGTTCCAGGCGCACCGTCTTCATCAGCTCGACGTAACCCATGTACTGCTTGGTGATTTCGGCCACCGGGATATCAAGAATGTCGATGTTCTGCTTGCGGATCAGGTACAGCAGCAAGTCCAGCGGCCCTTCGAACGCCTCAAGAAAGACTTCCAGCGCATCCGGCGGGATGTACAGGTCCATCGGCATCTGTGTGACCGCCTGGCCATAGACCATGGCGAAAGGCAGTTCCTGCTGAGCGTCGGCCTGAGTGTCGACGGCTTCTACCGTAGTCATTAAGCCTCTACACCAAAAGGTGAAGGATCGCCGCAGCCGACCCGGACCACCTCAGGCTCGTCGCCGGTCAGGTTAATCACTGTCGACGCAGAAATACCGCCCATACCGCCATCGATAATCAGATCGACCTGACGCTCAAGGGTCTGGCGCATTTCATAGGGATCGCTCATTGGCACGCTCTCCCCCGGCAGGATCAGGCTGACGCTCATCAGCGGCTCGCCCAGCTCTTCCAGCAACGCCTGAGCGATGGGGTGCTTCGGTACCCGCAGGCCGATGGTTCGGCGCTTGGGGTGCAGAATCAGCCGCGGCACTTCGCGAGTGGCATTGAGAATGAAGGTGTATGGCCCCGGCGTATGGGCCTTGAGCGCCCGAAAGGCACCGGTATCGACTTTCGCGAACAGCCCCAGTTGGGACAGATCACAGCACATCAACGTGAAGTTGTGCTTGTCGTCCAGTTGCCGCAGACGGCGAATGCGCTCAATGGCGCTTTTATCGCCAAGCTGGCAGCCCAATGCGTATGACGAATCTGTGGGATAGATCACCAAACCGCCCGCTTTGATAATTTCCACGGCCTGTTTGATCAGGCGCGCTTGCGGGTTCTCCGGGTGGACCTGGAAAAATTGACTCACGGTATCTTCCTGTTCAGAAGGCAGCAGTAGACTGATCATGTTTGAACCGAGACCAAAGGGGTGGCAGGTCTTCGGGCACCGGACGATACATGCCTATCTCGGACCAGCCACCAGGAGCATGGAAATCACTGCCGGCGGAGACCAGCAGGCCAAATTCACGCGCCAGAATGGCCAGGGTTCCAACCTGCTCGGCAGGTTGCAGGCCATTGACTACTTCAATCGCATGGCCGCCTGCTTCAATGAAGGCGGCGACCAGCTTACGGCGTTTGCTACGGGTGAAATCATAATGCACGGGGTGAGCAAGACTGACCCAGGCCCCGGATTCCCGCAATGTGCCGACGGTTTCTTCAAGCGTGGGCCAATGTTGTTTCACATCACCCAGCTTGCCCGCCCCCAGCCATTTACGAAAAGCCTCGGCGCGATCCTTGACGAACCCGGCACGCACCATGAAGTCCGCGAAGTGCGGACGAGCCGGTGCATTACCGCTGTCACCGAGTTCTTGCTGGATGGCCCGGGCACCTTCCAGCGCTCCGGGCATACCTTTGATCGCTAATTTGCGACTGATTTCTTCAGCCCGCAACCAGCGGCCGTCATGCAAACGAGCAATAGCCGCCACCAGAGCCGGTGCATCCATGGCAAAGCCATAGCCAAGAACATGGATGGTCGCACCGCCCCAGGTACAGGAAAGCTCGACCCCGTTTACCAGTTGCATGCCCAGTGAAAGCGCCGCAGTACGGGCTTCTTCAAGACCTTCGAGGGTGTCGTGATCCGTCAGGGAAAGGACGCGCACGCCGTTTTCATAAGCACGGGCGACCAGAGCCGTAGGCGCAAGGGCGCCATCGGAGGCGGTGCTGTGGCAGTGCAGGTCAACATTCATAGGTAGCGCTTTCGCTGTCATTGATGTTTGTTATTATGCCGCCACATCCTGCTTCTGGCTGCCATTGTGAAACAATTCATCGACTTCATCCCGCTGCTGCTGTTTTTCATCGTCTACAAAATAGAGCCTCGTGCTGTGGAAATCCTCGGCAACAGCTACACGCTGGGCGGTATTTTCAGTGCGACCGCCATGCTGATCATCAGTTCGGTGGTGGTTTACGGCATTCTGTTTTTCAAACAGGGCAAGCTGGAAAAAAGCCAGTGGCTGACACTGGTCGCCTGCCTGGTGTTCGGTAGCCTGACTCTGGCCTTCCACAGCGAGACCTTTCTCAAATGGAAAGCTCCGGTGGTGAACTGGCTGTTTGCGCTGGCGTTTGCCGGCAGTCACTTCATTGGC
The DNA here is from genome assembly GCF_900187575.1 of Pseudomonas sp. Irchel 3A5. Classification (NCBI taxonomy): domain Bacteria; kingdom Pseudomonadati; phylum Pseudomonadota; class Gammaproteobacteria; order Pseudomonadales; family Pseudomonadaceae; genus Pseudomonas; species Pseudomonas sp. Irchel 3A5. Next base: position 172,509 of record NZ_FYDU01000003.1, read on the forward strand.
GACCGCCCGCTGATCCAGCGAATCATGGGTCATGCGCTGAGTCTGCCGAAGGCAATCTGGACCAGACTGAACATTGCCTGGATCATCTTCTTCCTGTTCTGCGGTGCGGCCAACCTTTATGTGGCGTTCACCTATCAGGAATTCTGGGTGGACTTCAAGGTATTCGGCAGCCTGGGCATGACCCTGGTGTTCCTGATCGCTCAGGGCCTGTACCTTGCCAGGCACATGCAAGACCCTGCTTCCACACCGCCACCGACAAAAACCGAGGACTGACATGCTCTACGCAATCATTGCCACAGACGTCGAAAACTCCCTGGAAAAACGCCTGAGCGTACGTCCTGCCCATCTGGATCGCCTCAATGCGCTCAAAGATGAAGGCCGTTTGATCCTGGCCGGACCCAACCCGGCGGTAGACAGCAACGACCCTGGCGCAGCAGGCTTTTCCGGCAGCCTGATCGTTGCCGAGTTCGAGTCCCTGAGCGCGGCGAAGTCCTGGGCTGAGGCGGATCCGTTTGTCAAGGCCGGCGTCTATGCCAATGTCGTCGTGAAGCCTTTCAAGAAAGTCCTGCCTTAATCCCCGCCTGTACGGTGTAATCGCTGCCCGCCGGGGCGGCGACTGCACATTCTCCGCTCTGACGCTAATCATTCTCAACGCCCTGCCGACAACCTGCTGAATGTTCTATAAAAATACTGCCGTCCAGAAATGCGGCCGTTGGAAACACGGACGCTGAAACAGGAGTTCAGATGCGGGCATGTCTGCTGGTTGCTGTATTGGTAATGGGTGCTACTGCGGCCCAGGCCGAGGAAACAAACGGTTCCGGTAACGCCTATGAGTTGCCGCTGCCGACCACTGCCACTCAGATCAGTGATCTCCAGCATCGCCTCAAGGAAAGCGAGCGCCAGCGCGAAGATCTTCTCAAACAGGTACAGAACGCTGACGCCGCCCGCGACAGCGCCCAGCTCAGTCGTCTGCGTCAAGAGAACCAAAGGCTCAAGTTGCAGCTCAAAGAAGCACAATCGGCTGAACCGCAACGTATCCTGAGCGAACAGCAACAATGGTTCGTCACCGGAGGGGGTGTTGCGCTGATAGCCCTCCTGTGCGGTATCTTTGCCCGCGGTGGACGTAAGCAGCGTCGACAGTGGCTAAATTGAGTGAGACATGAGCGAGCTGTTACTTATTGATGATGATCAGGAGCTGTGTGAGCTTCTGAGTAGCTGGTTGAGCCAGGAAGGTTTTCTGGTTCGTGCCTGCCATGACGGCCAAAGTGCCCGTCGCGCCCTCGCCGAATCCGCGCCAGCTGCGGTGGTTCTGGATGTCATGCTGCCCGACGGCAGCGGCCTGGAATTGCTCAAGCAATTGCGCAGCGACCACCCTGATCTGCCAGTGTTGATGCTCTCGGCCCGCGGCGAGCCGCTGGACCGGATTCTGGGCCTGGAACTGGGTGCCGATGATTACCTGGCCAAACCCTGCGACCCTCGTGAACTGACTGCACGCCTGCGCGCCGTGTTGCGTCGCAGCCATCCTACGGCCGTATCGACCCAACTCGAACTGGGCGACCTGAGCTTCAGCCCGGTGCGCGGCGTGGCGATCATCAATGATCAGGAACTGGTCCTGACCATGTCGGAGAGCCGTTTGCTCGAAGCCCTGCTGCGCCAGCCGGGTGAACCGCTGGACAAGCAGGAACTGGCGCAACTGGCGCTGGGCCGCAAACTGACCCTGTATGACCGCAGCCTGGACATGCACGTCAGCAACCTGCGCAAGAAAATCGGCCCGCACCCTGACGGTCGTCCAAGAATCGTCGCGCTGCGTAGCCGCGGTTATTACTACGCGGTCTGACGACCAGGCTGCAAGCTGCAAGCTGCAAGCTGCAAGAAGAGCATGGAGCACATGAGCTGTACCTCTTGAAGCTTGTAGCTTGAAACTGATAACTGCTCCCCTCCCTCTTTACCCAAGCTTTACAGTAGCCTGACCGCTCTTGACCTTGATCTCCCTAAACTGGCCTCAACCGGCAACGAGCCGGATTCGAGACAAGGAGATACACCATGCGCAAGACTCTGATCGCTTTGATGTTCGCTGCTGCACTGCCTACCGTTGCAATGGCTGCACCTGTCGATGGCCCTGGTTTCGGTCCAGGTCCTGAAGGTCCACGTCCAGGCATGCATCATGACCGCGGCCCCTTCGGCAAGCTGGACCTGAGCCCCGAACAGCGTCAACAGATCGGCAGACTGATGGGCGAGCGAATGCACGACCGCAAGGACATCACTGAGAAGTACCTGGCCAAGCTGTCGCCCGCGGACCAGAAAGCCATGAAAGACGAACTGGACGCCAAGCGCACCAAAACCGATAGCGATATCCGTGCGCTGCTCAAGCCTGACCAGCAGAAGGAATTCGACGAAATGCAGAAAGAGCGCGCAGCAAAAATGGCCGAACGCGCTGAATTCGAAGCATGGAAAGCGCAAAAGGCACAAAAAGCCCAGTAAGCTACTGATCCACCTGAACCCGGCACTCCCCAAGCGTGCCGGGTTTTCCTATTTGAGGGTTTCCCGTGCGTTCATTGTTTTGGCGAATCCTGGCGAGCTTCTGGCTGGCCATTGCCCTGGTTGCAGGGCTGTCGATCCTGCTCGGCCACATGCTTAATCAAGACGCGTGGATCCTCAGCCGTCACCCGCTGCTGAGTCATCTGCCGCAGACATGGACCGAGCAGTATGAAAACCAGGGTGCAGATGCCGCACAGGACTACCTGCAAAGCCTCAAACGCAAAAATCACATGGACGTTCAGGTCCTCAACGACAATGGCGATCCGGTGGTGCGCGGTACCTTCTCACCTCGTGCTGCAGCACTTGAAGCACGTCAGGGCGATGATCCGGGACAGCTTCCGTGGCGTCGCCTGACCAGTGAATACACCAGCGAAAAAACCGGCGAAACCTACCTGTTCATCTATCGTATCCCTCACCCGGAGCTGGATGCGTGGCACCGTGACAGTCTGATGTGGCCGCTGAGTGCGCTGGGTATTTCGCTGGTGGTGCTGACCTTGTTCAGCCTGCTGGTGACCTTGTCCATCACTCGCCCGCTCAGCCGTTTGCGCGGCGCAGTGCATGATCTTGGGCAAACCACTTATCAACAGAACAGCCTCGCGCAACTGGCCAACCGCCGGGATGAATTTGGCGTGCTGGCCAATGACTTCAACCGCATGGGCGCGCGGCTGCAGAGTCTGATCGGCAGTCAGCGTCAGTTGCTGCGCGATGTATCCCATGAACTGCGTTCGCCGCTGGCTCGCTTGCGTATCGCATTGGCGCTGGCAGAACGGGCGGAACCGGCCGAACGGGAAAAGCTCTGGCCACGCCTCAGCCGTGAATGTGATCGTCTGGAAGCGCTGATCAGCGAAATTCTCGCCTTGGCACGGCTCGATGCACAACTGAGCAGCGCCGAATCGGTTGATCTCAAGGCACTGCTGATGAGGCTCAAGAACGACGCGACACTGGATGGCAGCGACCAGCACATCAATGTGCATGTCGAAGACAACCTGCATTTGCATGGCTGGCCGGACATGATCGAACGGGCAACCGATAACCTGTTACGTAATGCGCTGCGCTTCAGTCCGCCAGGAAAGTCAGTCGACGTGCAGGCGAAACGGGTGGGTGATCGCTTGCAGTTGAGTGTCCGCGATCATGGCCCTGGCGTAGCGGCTGAGCATCTGACGCAATTGGGCGAACCGTTCTACCGCGCACCCGGTCAGACCGCACCGGGTCACGGGCTCGGACTGGCAATCGCCCGCCGCGCTGCGCAACGTCATGGCGGGGAATTGATTCTGGGCAATCATCCCGAGGGCGGGTTTCTGGCGATTATTGATTTGCCGGCGGAGGTGGTTAGTTCTTAATTTGTGGCGCCCTTATCGCGGGCAAGCACCGCTCCCACATGAGATAGCGTTTTCCCTGTGGGAGCGGTGCTTGCCCGCGATAAGGGCGCCGCTATTTTGAGCGCAGGCACTCAGCCCTGCCACTCACTGACAAAATCCACCACATCCACTTTCGCAGCTACCCGTGGTGGGTTCTGAGGCGTGCCCAGATACAGGAAAGCAATCACCTCTTCGTCATCCGTCAGGCCAAAACCTTTGGCGACGAGCGGCGAATAGGACAGTTCACCCGTGCGCCACACCGCACCCACACCCAATGCATAAGACGCCAGTAATACGCTATGGGCCGCACAACCTGCGGTAATCAGTTGCTCGGCCTTCGGCACTTTGTAGTGATCCTGCAAACGGGCAACTACCACCACAACCAGCGGCGCGCGCAATGGGCCGAGGCGTGCTTTTTCCAGTGCTTGCGGGGTTACTTCCGATCCGCTGGCCTGCAATGCCTGGGCAAGCAAGTCCCCCATCCGCTCACGGGCTGCGCCTTCCACCGTGATAAAGCGGAATGGCCGCAGCTGGCCGTGATCCGGGGCACGCATGGCCGCGCTGAATAGAATTTCACGCTGGGCTGCATCCGGGGCCGGGTCGATCAATCGTGGGACCGATACACGATTGAGCAATACGTCGAGCGCCTCCATGGGCTACCTCCTTGAAAAATGATGGGCCATTCTAGAGCCTGTGCACACGGATAACGAACGGCTGAGGCAATTACTTACATGCTGCGGCACACAGGCCACGGTTTACTTGCCGTGGGCCGCAGGTAGAATGGCGCCTTTCCCCGAACTAGTCAGAGTGACTGCATGGCGTTGCCGACCCTTCGCATCATCGGTTTCATTATCGGCATATTCCTGATCACCCTGGCCATCGCCATGATCGTGCCCATGGTGACCCTGGTGATCTACGATCGCTTTGAAGACCTGCGATCCTTCCTCTGGGCCAGTCTGCTGACGTTCATGGCCGGTCTGGCGCTGATCCTGCCGGGCCGACCGGAACACGTGCATTTGCGGCCGCGGGACATGTATCTGCTGACGGTTTCCAGCTGGATTGTCGTCTGCGTGTTTGCCGCCCTGCCATTTCTGCTTACCCAGCACATCAGTTACACCGACTCTTTCTTCGAAAGCATGTCCGGCATTACCGCGACGGGCTCTACGGTACTTAGCGGCCTGGACACCATGTCGCCGGGTATTCTGATCTGGCGCTCAATGCTCCACTGGCTGGGCGGCATCGGCTTCATCGGCATGGCGGTGGCGATTCTGCCGCTGCTGCGTATTGGTGGCATGCGTCTGTTCCAGACCGAATCTTCCGACCGCTCGGAGAAGGTCATGCCCCGCTCGCACATGGTGGCCAAGTTCATCGTGCTGGCCTACGTCAGCATCACCGCGCTGGGCAGTCTGGCCTTCTGGGCAGCGGGCATGAGCCTGTTCGATGCGATCAACCACGCCATGTCAGCCATTTCCACAGGCGGTTTTTCCACCTCGGACATGTCCCTGGCCAAATGGCCACAGCCGTCAGTGCATTGGGTGGCCATTGTGGTGATGATCCTGGGTAGCCTGCCGTTCACCCTGTACGTCGCAACACTGCGAGGCAACCGCGGCGCGTTGTTTCGGGATGAACAGGTGCGCGGGTTGCTGGGTTTGTTGCTGGTCACCTGGCAGGTACTCGGTGGCTGGTACTGGGCGACCACCGATCTGCCGTGGTACGACGCACTGCGCCATGTGGCCCTGAACGTGACGTCCGTGGTCACCACCACCGGTTTCGCCCTCGGGGATTACAGTCTGTGGGGCAACTTCGCGCTGATGTTCTTCTTCTATCTGGGCTTTATTGGTGGCTGCTCCGGCTCCACCGCTGGCGGAGTGAAGATTTTCCGCTTCCAGGTGGCCTACATCCTGCTCAAGGCCAACCTCAATCAGTTGATCCACCCGCGTGCAGTGCTCAAGCAGACGTATAACGGCCACCGCCTGGACGACGAAATCGTGCGTTCGATCCTGACGTTCTCGTTCTTCTTCACCATCACGATTTGCGGCATCGCCCTGTTGCTGTCGCTACTGGGACTCGACTGGATGACCGCGCTGACGGGCGCGGCAAGTACGGTGTCCGGCGTAGGCCCTGGTCTGGGCGAGACCATCGGCCCGGCCGGTAACTTCGCCACCCTGCCCGACGCGGCGAAGTGGATTCTGTCAGGCGGCATGCTGCTGGGGCGTCTTGAGATCATCACCGTGCTGGTGCTGTGCATTCCGGCATTCTGGCGTCACTGATCGTAATGGCGTTTAATGTCAGCTGACGCAAAAGCCAGCTGGCATTAAACCCAATAGCGCCAACGATCAGGAACTCCAGCCATGGAAACCACCAAGTCGTTTACCCGCTTCGCCGATTTCTACCCTTACTATCTACAGGAGCATCGCGACAGCGCTTGCCGTCGCCTGCACTTCGTCGGCACCAGCCTGGTTATTTTCCTGCTGGCCTTTGTGATTGGCAGCGGCAGTTGGGGCCTGATCTGGCTCGTACCGCTGGCGGGATATGGCTTTGCCTGGGTTGGCCACTTCTTCTTCGAAAAGAACCGCCCCGCTACATTCAAGCATCCGCTTTACAGCCTGCTGGGCGATTTCGTGATGTACCGCGACATGCTGACGGGCAAAGTACCGTTCTAGACCACCGGCTCGCTGGCCTCAAGTTCTTCTTCGACAGGCACTTCATCGCGCTGAAGATGAGCATCCGCGAGCCGAAACAGCTCAATAGTGCCGTCCAGATGTTCGATCAACGCGGTACAGGATTCGACCCAGTCCCCACAGTTGAGGTATTCCACGCCCCCGACCCTGCGCATCTCGGCGTGGTGAATATGCCCGCAGACCACGCCATCCAGGCCGCGCTTGACGCACTCGTGGGCAATGGCTTCCTCAAAGTCGCTGATGAAGCTGACAGCAGTCTTCACCTTGTGCTTGAGATACGCCGATAACGACCAGTAACCGTAGCCATACTTCGCCCGCCAGTGGTTCAGCCAGCGGTTGAGGGTCAGGGTGAATTCATAGGCCGAGTCACCCAGAAATGCCAGCCAGCGGTGGTAGCGGGTGATGACGTCGAACTGGTCACCATGGATAACCAGAAAACGACGCCCGTCAGCCGTGACGTGCTCGGCTTCATCCACCAGTTGGATGTTGCCCAGAATCAGTTTCGAGTAGCGGCGCAAAAACTCATCATGGTTGCCGGTGACATAGATCACCTCGGTGCCGCGCTTGCTCATGGTCAGCAAGCGGCGGATCACATTGGTATGAGCCTGGGGCCAATACATGCCGCTGCGCAGCTTCCAGCCATCAATGATGTCGCCGACCAGATAGACCTTGTCGGCCTCGTAGCCTTTGAGGAAATGTGACAAGTGTTCCGCCTGGCAATCCCGTGTGCCCAAATGCACATCGGAAATCCACAAAGTGCGAACGCGTTGCTTACGGCTGGGTTTGGCAAGCTGAGCACTGGTCATGAACCATCTCCTGCTGGGTTTGCATGAGAGTGCCCGGTGCCGGTTAATCGAATGTGACCGGGTTGTGGCAATGTCATGACAATGAACAGGAATAGTTGGACTGAATGCTTCAAGACGAGCGCTGGTAGACTGCCCTAGCGCCCCTGACACACGCCGTCTGGCGACAAACGATGGACCTGTAGGAGCGCACGAGCACCGCGAGGCCGCGATAGCGTTCTGCCTAATACGCTGCCATCGCGGCCTCGCGGTGCTCGTGCGCTCCTACAGGTCAAATAGCCATTTCATGTTTGATAAGAGCTGCCCAGTAAGGAACTCCATGACTCCCCGCTCCGCCCTTGGCGCTTTGCATATCGGCGCATTGATGTTTGGCCTGACAGGCGTATTCGGCAAACTGGCCAGCGCCTCACCCTACGTCATTGTGTTCGGTCGCGGAATATTCGCTGTCATTGCCCTGGCGTTCTTCGCCCGCTTTGCCAGCAAGACTGCATGGAAAACCTTGCAGCGCGCCGACTGGGCGAGACTAGCCCTGGCAGGCGTGCTGCTGGCCGCGCACTGGGTGAGTTTTTTCATTGCGGTGAAAATTGCCGGTGTCGCTGTCGCCACGCTGGGCTTTGCCAGCTTTCCAGCCTTCACCGTGATACTCGAAGGGCTGCTGTTTCGGGAACGCATCCGCAGCAATGAAATCATTCTGGTGGTACTGGTCAGTGTCGGACTGGTGCTGGTGACCCCCGAATTCAATCTGGCCAGCGAGGCCACCAGCGGTCTGTTGTGGGCGGTTTTTTCCGGGCTGACCTTTTCGTTGCTGTCGCTGGTCAATCGCGTCAGCTCGAAAACCGTCCCGCCGGTGCAGGCGGCGCTGTATCAGAACCTGATCGTCGCCGCTTGCCTGCTGCCGGTGGCCGCGCCTGAGCTGGGCAGTGTTCCGGCGCTGGACTGGTTGTGGATAGGTCTGCTGGGCGTATTCTGCACCGGCTTGGCTCACAGCCTGTTCGTGGCCAGCCTGGCAGTGATCAAGGCGAGAACCGCCGCGGTGGTTTTTGCAATGGAGCCGGTTTACGGCATTACCTTCGCCTGGCTGCTGTTCGCCGAAATCCCCACGTTGAGCATGCTGCTGGGCGGCGCACTGATCATCATCGCCATTGTGGTTTCCGGCTTGATGAGCAGTAAGACAAAACTTCAAGCCGCCACGACTCACTGACCCGGCGTGGTCCTGTCGTTGTGCCCCAGATCACGCTGAGGATCGATCTGATCGCGAACCCGCTGCTTGAGTATCTTCGCCTCGGGGAATCCACCATCGGCCTTGCGCTCCCATAGCTGCACTCCGTCACAGGTGATGATGAATACACCGCCAGTGCCGGGTTGCAGAGAGACCTTGCCAAGGTCATCGGAAAATGTACTGAGCAATTCCTGAGCCAGCCATGCTGCGCGCAATAGCCACTGGCATTGCGTGCAGTAGGTGATGACGATTTCAGGTTTTACGGTAGACATGGAAAGGGTCTCCGGGACGAATCACAAATGGTTTCCTGTCAAACAAACCATGAATCGCTGAATAGATGTGATTAATGTGGGAGCGGTGCTGGTGCGACGTGGGACCGGCTTCAGCCGGGAAGGCGGTATTTCCGCCGATGAAGATTCATCGTCTGTCCAGACCTCTTCCCGGCTGAAGCCGGTCCCACGTCGCGATCCAGTTTGCAGGCCAACATAGAATCTCCCACATGAAGGCCGTGCCTGCTTTGCGACAGCGCGGTGTTTTCATGGGAATCAGGGCCGCGCCTACAAACCAGCCAACAAATCGCGAGCCGTCTGTTGATGTTCTTCATCAGATTCATCGATCACCTGCTGCAGCAGCTCGCGAGCGCCCTCGATATCACCTTCATCGATCAGCACTTGAGCCTGATTGACTTTACTCAGCGGGACGTCTTCGAGATCGAGCAGGTCGAATTCGCCTGATTCATCCATAAAGCCATCCAGGAATGAGTCGTCCAGAGCGTCACTGTTTGACTCGATGATCCCCTCCTCTTCGGGAAAATCGCTGAGGAAGCGATCATCCGGAATTTCCTCTACGCCGGGCAGCTCGGTGAGATTCGAAGAGAACTCGGGCTCCTGAACCGGTGCATCCTCTTTCGGCGCTTCAGTTCGCGCAGCCATTGGCTTGTCGAAGGGATCCACCAAATCCCAGTCGGCATCCATCGACAAATCATCGAGGTTCAGCTGGAAATCATCAAAAGCAGGTTCAGGGTGGAGCGCTGCGGCAGCACTCTCATCAAGCTGGGCAGGCTCCTCCTTCGCAACTTCGGCCGCAACGATTGCTGCCGCTACGGGCGCTGCAGCAAGTACCGTAGGCATCTCGCCGGAAGCTTGCTCGGCGGGTTTGAGCTGTGGATAACGTGAGCGGATTTGCTGAACCTGTTCAGCCTCCACGCCATTCTCCAGAGCAAGCTGTTCTTCCTGAGCAAAACCTGCCGAGTCACCCTGCTCTGCCAGTAACTCGAGAATACGCACACGAATGTCCGTTCGCTCGGGCTGCTTGGCCAACGCATCGCGCAAAATCCCCATGGCCTCGGCAAACCGCCCATAGGCGATGTAGATGCTGACGCCATCCAGCGCATCGGTACTGCCTGCGGCAGGACGGGCCGGAGCCGGGCGTGAAGGTGCCGGAGCCGTGGCAACAGGCGTGGTCACTCTGGCGGCTACGGCTGGTGTGTCATAAGTGGGAACAACGGGCTCACGGACCGGGTTGCTCAGGGCTGGATCAACCATGGCTGGCTTGCGTGCGGATTGCTTCCGACGGTTACGTTGCACCGACCAGGCAAGCACGAGCAGCAAGAGCAGAATCGCCAGAGCCCCCACCAACAGCGGTGAGGTCAGGAAAGAATCACCCTGCGGCTCTGGACCGGCCGTCGGCGCTGCAACAGGCGCGTCGCCCGGCGGTGCTGCGACCGGAACGGGTTGTGCCGAGGCAGCACGACTTTCCGCCAGCTCGGTTTGCAGGCTGACTATCTGCTTTTCCTTGCCATCCATGGACGCCTGCATGCCCTGTAATTGGAGGCGCAGATCCTCCACGGTCTTGGTCAGCAGCTGATTTTCGATGGCTGAAACGGCGAGTTGTTCAGCGCCCCGCTGGGCCTCGGCAGTTGGTTGCGGGGTGACGGCTGTTGATGCGGGTGCCGGATTACTGTTGGGCAAGACCGCTGCGTCAGGCAGCAACAAACTCTGCCCGACTTTCAGCGCAGTGCTGTCGCCGTTAGGAAAGGCCTGTGGATTGAGCGCCTTGATCCCGTCAGCCAGTCGCCCTGCCGAAGCACCGGCGCCCGTACCCTGCATGCGTCGGGCAATGGAATTCAGGGTATCGCCGCCCACTACAGAGTAACGCTTACCTTCCAGTGCCACGGGTGGCGCAACCGGCATTCGTGACTGCTCGGAACCTGGCGTCGCAGACGACCGGGGCCGTCCCGCCACCGCAGCACGACCTTCCGCAGAGGTCGCCGGGTCCAGCAGCAACGTGTATTCATGCAGCATGTCGCCGCCTGGCCGTATGACTTGCACCAGGAACTGCAAGTACGGCTCGGTGACCGGTTTGCTCGACACCACGCGAATCACGCCACGATTACCGCGAATGATCGGTGTGAAACGGAAATCATTGAAGAAGAACACCCGATCAACACCCGCGCGGGCAAACTCTTCGGGTGAAGCCAGCCTCGCGACGATGTCATCCGCGCTCAGGCCTGCTGTTTCAACCAGTTCGATTTCAGCGTTCAGCGGCTGATTAAGGGCCGAGTGCAGGGTGATGTCGCCCATGCCCAATGCGGACGCCAACGTCGAATACAACATCGATGCCGAAGATAAAGCCGCAACTATCAAGCCGCGACGTAAAGCGGTCCTGGCAAAACCTGATCGTGTAGCCGCCGGAGAGCTGTTGCGCATACAAACCCTTATCGAAACCTGAGAAGGCTTCTCTGCATATTCAATATATGGCGTGGACTTCAATGTCTTGGCTGCAAGTATGAGCGAGAAGAAGCTCGTGCGCCTCAGGATCTTTCGAGGTTTGCAAGGATTCGCGTATGGACGCGCATGCAAACCCGCAGCTCCTCTTCATCGATACCCGCAAACAGCTCGACCCGCAGTGCCGTGGCGATGGCTTCGATCTTCTGGATCAAAGGCCAGGCGGTGTCGCACAGGACGATTTTCTTGGCCCGGCGGTCTTCAGCCACTGCATGGCGCTGAACCAGGCTCTGTGCTTCAAGGCTGTCGAGCAGGCGTGCGAGGGTCGGACCTTCAACACCCACACTCTGCGCCAGTTCGCGCTGTGTTGGCGGTTCCTTGAAACGGGCGAGATGCAGCAGCACCAACCAGCGCGCCTGGGATAACCCCAGATCGGCAAGGCGCCGATCCAGCTCCGCACGCCAGCCTCGGGACATATGGGCCAGCTGCATACCGAAGCGATGTTCATCTGTCATTGGCATAGAAAAACTCGTGGTCGATACTAATTATTAGTCAGCTAACCATGACGTCAGGATTGAGGCAAGTGAGGGGTTGTAAGTAGATGAATGGGAGATCTGCTACCTGCGTGGGGGGTACTGTGTAGCGGCATCTGTGTCGTGGGACCGGCTTTAGCCGGGAAGACTGTCTAGCAGACGGCAAATATGCTGCGACCGTACCGTCCCTTTCCCGACTAAAGCCGGTCCCACGTCCTGAAACGCAGTGCTCCCAAATAGGCAGGGTTCCCATTCAAGCTGGCGTCACCGGGCTGTAACTGCTTAGAAAGTCAAACCTCGAATTCAGCCTGCAACGCAGCGCGCACGCAATACAGAACACCCTCGGGCACGCGCCCGGTGAACTGTTCGGCGATGGCGGCTACCGGAGGTAACTCGCCCTCGCCATCCAGGAATGCATCCTGGATTTCGCTGAGCAAGTCTTCCGGCAAATCCAGTGCCTGCTCCAGCGAAAGCTGCTGCTTGCCGATCGCTTCGGCCAGCATGGTGTAGACATTCTTCTCGGTGCACTGCAACTGACCGGCAATCTGCGCAGGGGTCATACCGGCACGGGCCAGACTGATGAGTTCGTGGCGCACATCGGCCACGACTTTCGGCGCTTGCGCTGCACCGCCCAACACTTCAAGGAAGGCCTCGCCGTAACGCTCCAGCTTGCGTGCACCGACCCCGCTGACCTGGGCCATGTCAGACATGGTTTCCGGTTTGCTGCGCAGCATTTCCAGCAAGGTCGAATCCGGGAAAATAACGTAAGGCGGTACGCCGTGCTCTTCGGCCAGCTTGCGCCGCAGAGCGCGCAACGCTTCCCACTGCTCGCGCTCTTCACCCCGCACCAGTTGACTGGCCGGGCTGCCGGAGCTGCTTTTTGCGGCGGTTTGCGGTTTCAGATCGCGACGCAACTCCAGCGTCACCTCGCCCCGCAACAGTGGGCGACAGGTGTCACTCAGACGCAGGCCGCCGTAGCCTTCCAGATCGATATCAGCCAGCCCGCGGGCAACCAGCTGGCGGAACAACGAACGCCACTCGCCCTCGGCGCGCGCCTTGCCGACGCCAAATACCGAGAGGTGTTGATGACCAAAGCTCTGCACCTTCTCGGTGGACTTACCCAGCAGCACATCGACCAGATGACCCACGCCATAACGCTGGCCGGTGCGATAGATCGCCGATAAAGCCTGACGTGCAGGCTCCGTGGCATCCCAGGTCTGTACGCCATCAACACAGTTATCGCAATGACCGCACGGTTGAGGCATATCTTCGTCGAAATAAGCCAGCAGCGTCTGACGGCGGCAGCGGGTTTCTTCGCAAAGCGCCAACATGGCATCCAGCTTATGATGCTCCAGACGCTTGTGCCGTTCGTCGCCCTCGGAGTTTTGCAGCATCTGCTTGAGCATCAGCACGTCTTGCAGGCCGTAGGCCATCCACGCATCGGCGGGCAAACCATCGCGCCCCGCCCGACCGGTTTCCTGGTAATACGCCTCGAGCGACTTGGGCAAATCCATGTGCGCAACAAAACGCACGTTGGGTTTGTCGATGCCCATGCCGAAGGCGATGGTCGCAACCATGATCAGGCCTTCCTCATTAAGGAAGCGCTTCTGGTTGGCGGCACGGGTCTCGGACGGAAGACCAGCGTGATATGGCAGCGCCGGATAACCGTTTTCACAAAGAAAGGCGGCGACTTCATCCACTTTCTTGCGCGACAGACAATAGACGATACCGGCATCGCTGCGGCGCTCGGACAAAAACGCCAACAGCTGCTTGCGCGGTGCCTCCTTGGGCACGATGCGATAAAAAATGTTCGGCCGGTCGAAGCTGGACAGGAAACGCTCGGCGTTCTGCAGATGCAGGCGGGTAACGATTTCCTCGCGGGTACGCTTGTCTGCCGTGGCAGTCAGGGCAATACGCGGTACATCGGGGAACAGTTCGGCCAATTGGCCCAGTTGCAGGTATTCAGGGCGGAAGTCATGGCCCCACTGGGATACGCAGTGAGCTTCATCGATGGCAAACAGGGCAATCTGCAGATTCTGCAAAAACGCCAACATGCGCGGCTGGACCAGACGCTCCGGTGCCAGATACAGCATCTTGATTTCGCCCAGACGAATCCGGTTGGCCAGTTCGCGCTGCTGATCTGCGTTCAAGGTCGAGTTCAGCGCCGCCGCCGAGACGCCCAGCTCTTCGAGGGTCGCGACCTGATCGTCCATCAAGGCGATTAACGGGGATACCACGACCGCAAGGCCGTCACGCAACAGGCCGGGCACCTGGAAGCACAGTGACTTGCCGCCGCCAGTGGGCATCAATACCAGCGCATCACCACCGCTGGCCACGCGTTCAATAATGGCACCCTGGCGACCACGGAAGCTGTCATAGCCGAAGATGTCTTTAAGTACGCGTTGCGCCTGTTCGAGCATAAAAACCCCAGAATGTCCTGCTGCACTGCTAAAGCGCGGCAGTATACCCGACGTGTCACAGGCAAGGGGGGGCATGGATATAAGCGGTCGAAATTAAGCTATAGCGTAATGCGTCTACCTCCGCGCTGGCGCCCGGGACGCTCAGGGCCTAGAATTCAGCATCGTTTATTTTCAAGGTAGCCTGTCAATGTCCTTCGCTGAGCAACTCAACCGCCTGCAAGTCTTCCTCGATGCAGATGAACTGCATGACGAGGCACTGGACTACGTGGCCGCTCATGGCTACCTGACCGCCCTTTCGATCTGTGCTGAAAGCGTGCCCGAGCGCGAGTGGATCGATGCGCTGTTCTCCGAGCCACCCCATTACGCCGATGACGCCCAGCGCGAAGAAATCGAAGGCACGCTGATTCAGTTGCAGGCGCACATCGCGCGTCAACTGGCTTCGGACGAAGAATTTGAACTGCCATGCGATCTGGATCTGGGCGACGAGCCGGACGATTCCGATCTGCGCGGCTGGTGCATTGGCTTCATGGAAGGTGTGTTCCTGCGTGAAAGCGCCTGGTTCGAAACCGCCGAGGAAGAGGTCAGCGAAATGCTGTTGCCGATCATGGTCGGCTCGGGTCTGTTCGATGAGCAGCCTGAGTTCTCCGATATCGCCGCAGATGCCAATCTGATGGACGACATGATCGTGCAGATCCCGGAAGCCCTGACGGCGCTGTACCTGCTGTGCCAGGCGCCGGATGAGAAGCCGGCAATCCTCAAACCCCGCCACCACTGAGTCTGCGCCTATGGCGCAGGCCTCACCACGCACGAGTCGTAATCGGTTCGTGCGCTATGCCTTTCTTGGCGTTGGCTGGACAAGCGTGGTGCTGGGTGTGATCGGGATTTTCCTGCCGATCATGCCCACCACGCCTTTTCTACTGCTTGCCGCCGCGTGCTTTGCTCGCAGCTCTCCACGTTTCTATAACTGGCTGGTCAATCATAAGCGACTGGGCCCGTGGATTCGTGGGTACCTGGAAGGTAACGGTATTCCGCTCAAGGGTAAGGTTTACGCAATAGTCACGATGTGGATCAGCATCGGGTTTTCCTGTTATCTCGTCTCTTTCATCTGGGCAAGAGTATTTATGGTGGCCTGTGCGGTATTGGTCACGGTTTATATCCTGCGGCAGAAGACGCTGCACAAAGCTTGAGTCAAGGCCACGTTATCCCCTCGCCCCCGTCCGACATCACGGTTTTTTTTCGGTATAAGGGTTATGAGAAAAACGTCTTGGCAACTCCCAAAGTTGTTCTTAGCTGTGATGTTACAAACCTGATACGGTTTTAAACGCTCAATCGTCAGTTTTTTGGCAAACAAGAACAGACTTACTTAGGGAGAAGTATTCATGCGCGATTTGACCCCGCTCTACGGTGCCGTCGTGCTGGCGGTAGCCAGTGTTCAAGGGCAGGCCATTCCGTTGGCCGATTTGATTCAGAGCATTCCCGATAAGCAACACATAGATGTCATCGAAACCGGTTACCTGCCCGTATTTGAAGTGGCCCGTTACCGGAGTGATGAATCACAGACGCTTCAAGGGTAACCGTGGCGAGGTACACCTCTTTCGGAGCCTGCAAGATCTGACAGGTTTTAGATGACGTGGGACCGGCTTTAGCCGGGAAGGCTGCATTTCTGACGATAAGGATGTAGCAAATTCGCCAGGCCCTTCCCGGCTAAGGCCGGTCCCACGGTTGAGTTACCTCTCAGCATCAACGACTACTTTTTCTTGTCCCGGGCGAACGCTGCTTCCAGCGCCTCATTCAACGTGCGCAACACCTTTACACGTGCCCAGCGTTTGTCATTGGCTTCAACCAGAGTCCAGGGTGCGATTTCGGTGCTGGTGCGGTCCACCATATCCCCCACTGCCTGACGGTACTGTGGCCATTTTTCGCGGTTGCGCCAGTCTTCGTCGGTGATCTTGTGGCGCTTGAACGGAATCTTCTCCCGGGCCTTGAATCGCTCCAGCTGGGTTTTATCATCGATGGCCAGCCAGAACTTGACCACGACGATGCCGGCATCGGTCAATTGCTCTTCGAAGTCATTGATCTCGCCATAGGCTCGTAACCAGTCGGTCTCGCTGCAGAAACCCTCCACGCGCTCCACCAGTACCCGGCCATACCAGGAACGATCGAACACAGTGAACTTGCCCCTTGCCGGAATCTGCCGCCAGAAGCGCCAGAGGTAAGGCTGGGCGCGCTCATCTTCGCTAGGTGCCGCAATAGGCACGATGTTGTACTGGCGCGGATCGAGTGCCGCGGCTACGCGACGAATTGCGCCGCCCTTTCCGGCCGCGTCATTGCCTTCGAACACCGCGACCAGCGCATGTTTGCGCATGCGCTTGTCGCGAATGTTGCCTGACAGTCGCGCCTGCTCGGTGATCAGCTGCTCCTCGTAATCGTCCTTGTCCAGACTCAAGCTCATGTCGAGGCTGCCCAACAGGGTCACATCGTCATGAACAGGCGCCAATGGTCCGATGTTCAAGGGTTGTGGCTTATTCCCGGGAACACTCAAGGCTGCCTGCATACCCTCAAGCAGCAAGCGACCCACGGTCAGGCTGCGGTAATACGGATCAACGCCTTCAATCACATGCCACGGCGCATACTCGCGGCTGGTGCGACGCAACACGCGCTCGCCGTATCGAACGAACTTGTCGTAAGTTTTAGATTGTTGCCAATCCAGCGGGCTGATGCGCCAGCTGTGCAGCGGATCATCCTTGAGCTGCTTGAGGCGCGACTTCATCTGTTTCTTTGACAGATGAAACCAGAATTTGAAAATCAACGCGCCTTCATCGGTGAGCATTTTCTCCAGGCGTTCCGAGCCGTTGATGGCCTGATCGAGTACCGCGTCCTTGAATAATCCGTGAACGCGGCTTTGCAGCATCTGGCTGTACCAGTTACCGAAGAAAATCCCCATCCGGCCCTTGGCTGGCAATTGCCGCCAATAACGCCACGCGGCGGGATGTGCCAGTTCTTCATCGGTTTGCTGATCAAAGGTGCGTACTTCGATGAACCGCGGGTCCATCCATTCATTCAAGAGCTTGACCGTCTCGCCCTTGCCCGCGCCCTCAATGCCATTGATCAGCACGATGATCTGGCGTTTGCCCTGTTCATGAAGATCGTATTGCGCTTCCAGCAATGCTTCGCGCAAAGCGGGTACTTCAGCGTCGTAGGTTTCCTTGGCGATGGCGTGACCGATTTCAGCGGATTCGAACATGCATGACTCCTCTAGCCTAAACCCACATAAGCATCTGCAACGACGATCCCCCTGTAGGAGCCGAGCTTGCTCGCGATGAACGATGACGCGGCCTGCCTGATAGACCGCAGCGCCTGTATCGCGGGCAAGCCCGGCTCCCACAACAACGAGATATGTAATCGCCGGCAAACCTCAGACTAATCCACCCCCGGCAAAGTTGCCGGAGATGGATCAATGAATCAGAACCACTGCTGGCGCATGTTGTTGGTCAACTGCTCCAGCAAGGCCTTCTCGGCCGCGTTCAGGCTGGCAATCAAGGCCCGGCCCTGTCGGTCGTACTCATCGTTATCAATGGGCGGGTTGGCCGTCAGTTCTTCAAGCTCGACAGTTGCCCGGCCCAAGGTTTCCAGATCGGTCGTCATCTGGGCCGCCATGAGGCGGACATTGATCTCGGTACGGCGGCGCAATTCCTCGGCGGCATCTACTGGCGGGTGCTCCTCAAGGGCGTTCATCTGTTCCTTGATTGACGCCGTCACTCGCGCCAGATCCGCTTGGTGCTCGGCACGCAGGCGCTCGTTCCAGCGACGGTCAGCCAGTGCATAGTTGATGAACTCATCACCGTTTTCGTGCTCCAGCACCCGCCGGCGAGCGGTGAGAATTGCCTGTCGGTCCACTGACGCCAGTCGCCCCCAGGTCATGCTCAAGGGCTGCCCGGGCAAATTCAGATCCTGAGCCAGACCGATTCGATAGGCCATGCGCACTTCGGCATGGTCGACATAAACGCCGTTGGCTTCTCGACCGGCGATTTCCAGATCGGCGATCGTCTGCACCTCATTCAGGCGAAAGAGACCCCGCATGACCCGGAACAGAGTTTCGGTATGCTGCGCCTCTGACACCCCCTCCAACGCACTCCGGGCATACACCGCAACCTGGATGTCGCTGAAAATGAGTCTCGCGCCGTCTTCACAGGTCTGGTCGGCACCAAACAGACGGTCATTGGCCATGACTTCCAGCTCAGCGCGCAGTGCCGGGTTCTCCGCCGCCGCTTCAAGCACCCTCATCACGTCATTGGCCAGCTCTTCGCGGAAACGCTGGAAGTCTGGAGTCTCTCGAAGGCGTTGCAGTAACACCAACAGATGAGGGGCATCGCCTGCCTCTTCCAGCTGATGCCAGGCGATACCCAACCGGGAATTCAGCTCAGTCCGCCCGTCAACCAGCCATATTTCGAGTTCCGGCAAAGGCGGAGCCAGCGGTGTGTGACCAGCGTTATGGGTATGCCAGGCTACACCATCATCCGACGAGGACTCGTCATCGCTGGTGGTGGTATCCACGATCAGATCACGGATGTCCTCCGGAAAGTCGCACTCAAGGCGATAGGTCATATCGTAGCCCCGATCATTGATCCAGAATCTGCGCAAGTCTTCATGGTCGATGGGGTTGTCATAAGCATGTATGACCAGTTGCGACGGCTGCCCCATGCTGTTGTCCAGGATGTGATCGGGCAAATGCACTATCTGGTTGTCGCTGATATCCAGCGACTGCAACGGCAGGTCTTCAATCCAGGATGGCCACTGAGTCAATCCCGTATCATTAAGCCAAAGCATCGAGACCCGAAGCCGGTTCACATCAGTAATCTCTCCCAGCACGTTACCGGACAGATCCAGCTCGTTCAGGGTTTGAATTCTCATGAGCAGGTCCATGGATTGCTGTTCGATGGTCAGTCCCATGCCTTCCAGTGACAGGTGAGACAATTCCCGCATCCCCGTCAGGCCTTCCGGTAGCTCAGTCAAGCCACCGCCGAGTATTTCAAGCCGCCTGACGTGGGAAAAACGTCCCAGCAAGCGATTTACATCTTCGACTCCGCCGGTAACCCTGTTCAGGGTCAGGTAATGGATTTCAGCGTAATGAGCGGGCAACTCGGGCATATCTGAAAAGCCCGTAAGGTCGAGGTTTTCAAACAGTAGATTGCTTGAGTGCATCGGCGACATCGAATCACTGAAGCGCCAGGCGCGTCCGATTGCTTCGGCCATGGCCTGGCGGACCGCAAAGCGTTGGCTGCTGATCGAGGGGCCTGGCCCGACCGGGTTCACCCATCCTTCCAGCGCACTGCGCAGCATTTCCCAGGATTGCAATCGGGCCTGGGTCATCTCCAGTATCTGCGCGTTACTCCATCCTCGAAACATCAGGTTCTGTGCATGCATCGCAATACCCGGAGACTCAGGATACAACTCGCTCAGAGCAGCAATCACCCCATCGGAGACTGTCGGCAAATCGGGTAACGCCGTGCCGCGACCGCTCAACGCGTAGCCAAAACGACGATCCGCCAGACGTGTCGGGCCTCGAAACCCGGGAGAGATTTCCTGAAGGCCCAGCGTCTTCGCGACCCTTCTGCGCTGGCTGGTTGCATCCCTGACAATCTGCTTGCGCAGCGCGACGGGGTCATTAATGCCAAGGTCGCGCACGCTGTCGCCAGGCAGCGCGTTCAGCACAGATGCGAAAAAGTCATCTTGAGGGGCGAGCTTCTTTCCCGCCATATCACATGGCGTGTAAAGATCACCCTGCTTGATCAGCACCCTACGTTGAGTCGCCGAGCGCTCACCGATACCGTCGAGCAGCGCCCCACCGAACGCACCATCGCGCAGTTCGATACGCAGGTTCTTCGGCCATCCAGGCAGATGTTCCAGACCGTGCAATGACAGTTTCAGCGTGTCGGGACTGGCGGCCTTGGACTTCAGATAAAAGCCTTCGAGTGCTTGATTGATACGCGTCTGATGCAAGTAACCCCGCGCCCTGCCCACGAGATTCAGCGGAAGGGATTGTGTCGTTTTCAGGCTCGCCAATTGCTCGGTACTGGCTTCGCTCAATAGTTCACGCGCGGCTGCGCACGTCATGCCTGGAAAGTCTCGTTTTATGAGTTGTATCAGCGGATCAGTGCTGGTCTCACGTAACTGATTCAGGCGATCAAACTGCAGTTCGGCGTTACCGTCGGGCAACTGCGACACTTGCTCATCCAACCCGAACCTTTCTATAGCGTCAGTCAGCGCGGAGGGCGGTGGTAGAGATTCCAGGTGCAGCGTTGCGAGCAAGTTCTTGTCAGTCCCTGTTACCGCAAGTATGCCCTCCACCGCCTGATCAGAAAGCGATGCAACGGAATAGCCCAGGCGCTTGAATGAGGTTTTGATGTCCCAGCTCAGAGGATTCTCACCTTCATGCCTCCAGGCCCCCGCACCGTTGTGCTCAAGTCTCGGAGAGAAACGGCTCGTGCGGGGTGCCTTGATCCGCCATCTGTTGAGTGCCGTGTCCAGCTCAATACGATAAAACCGGCCCTGCAGCCCGATGTATTTCACCCCTTGGTGATCGAATACCCCTTCAGCACCGGGCTTCATGCCCTGCGGCAGCGTCACATCGGTGGCGAAGGGAGCAAGATCCGGTGACCACAATCGCATCTGACCATTTTCCAGCCTGACCGGGATCATCCTGCCCACAAACGCCGAGTCTTTGATGGCTGGCAATTCCCCCGGAGAAGCGGCTTTACCGGCAGCGGCAAACACCGCAAGCATCGCCAGGTTTTGCGCGACACTGGTCAAATGTTCGAGAGCCTCGTCCATGTCGCCCTGAGCCCAGGCTTCAACGCCCTGAAAGGTATCTACCAGGAGTTGCGCACCGGCCACCATCATCATTACCTCACCCAACACCGGCACAAACAGCGCAGCCAGATTGACCACGTTCATGCCGGTCGCCAGATAGTGAGCCAGGCGCGCTCTGCGTGAAGCTTCGTCCTCATCACTGGTAGGCACGGCCAATACCCGGGCATCGTCCTTGATGCGCAGCATTCGCTGGAAATGAAAGTACTCAAGCAGCGAATAAGGGATGATTTCCGTGGCCAGTCTCAAGTCAGCATTTTCGTCCACCTCGGGGACTCTCCACTGCCTGGGAATCAACCCTGTGTCGCCTGGCACAGGACGTTCGCGCATAGGCGTCAGGCAGGCACGGAGTTTGACCAGGAATTCAGCCCTGCGGCGCTGGGCAATCAAGCCAGCGAAAAACTGCTGATACCTGACGTTTCTCAGCTTTTTGCGCAGTTCTTTCATGAACTGGTCCAACGAGTCGTATTCCTTGAGTGGCGCAACCGGGTCGCCGGGCACATACACCACGCAGCCGTTCAGGTTGCGGGGCTGGAATACCAATACGTCGCGTACGGCGAACCCCAGCAGGGTCAGACGCTGAACGTCCACCGCCTCGCTCCGGCCTTTTTCAGCCCAATGGCCGCTCGCCGCCAGGATCGAACGATAAGCATTGTGGGAGAGCACGTCACTGCCCAACATGTGCGCAACATGCGCCTCGACATAAAACGCATTGCGTACCTGATGACTGAGCACATGCTTAATCTGCGCACCGCTCAACGCGTCTGCTGGAAGCTCGCTGGCGACCGGCTCCAGCACGCTCTTCAGATGGGCCTGATATTGGCCGCCCAGGTCCAGCGCTCGACATAACGCCATGAATTTCGCCGGGCTAACTTTCAGCGGATGGGGAAAGCTGGTGCCCGCCGCAAAAGTCGCCAGATTGGGTTGGCCCTGATAAATCACCGAGTCAGCCGTGACCTCGTCGACTTCCTCTTGATGAAAGTTCTGCAGCGCCGCCTCCAGCAATGACTGCACGGTAAAACTGCGCTCCACCAACTTGCTCGGCAGGGGCCATATGCTGTCTGCAAAACGGACATGGCGAAAGTGATCACGATCAATGTCCAGCCCCGGCCCGAACGCCTGCGTCAGCGCTTTGGCCAAGCGCGGCCTTGCGAATGTGATGAGGTCCTGCATGCCGCTCAATGCCTTTCGTACCTGGCTTCGCAAATGGTGACTGCGCAACATGTCGCGACGCAGCCGCTCGCGCAGCTCCGCGGTGGTGTAGATGTACCAGGACGGCAAGGTGCTTTTGACGAGGTTCTGTTGGGTCTGAATGACAGTCGGGTTCATTGCTAAACTCCTATGAAAGAAGTCTACAAGTGATCAGTTTCTACAGCGCTGGAGGGGGTAGATAGTTAATACCGGGGTTGATTTCTCGATACATGCCCAGTCATGCAGTAAACCCAGTCCTTGCAGGAGCTGCCAAAGGCTGCGAAGCGTTCAACCTGACCTGCCACGATCGCAGCCTTCGGCAGTGCCTGCACAGTCTGCACAGGTCCAGTGCTTGCTGAGCTAAGATGCACGCCCCCGCACACAAGCCGAGCCAGACTGTGACCATCACCCGCCATGCCCAGATCGACTGGGACGATCAGGGCAACCCCCACTCCCGAGAGTTTTCCGACGTCTACTTCGCGACCGGAGCGGGCCTTGAAGAAACCCGACACGTTTTTCTGGTGCAAAACGACCTGCGCGATCGTTTCAGCGCATTGTCGGAAGACGGTCGGCTGGTGATTGGCGAGACGGGTTTTGGTACCGGACTGAATTTTCTCTGTGCCTGGCAGCTGTTCGCCGAGTGTGCGCCCGCCTCGGCGAGACTGCATTTTGTCAGCGTCGAGAAATTCCCCCTCAGCCAGTCAGACCTGCACCGTACGTTGAACCTCTGGCCGGAGCTTTCGCCCTTTTCAGGCCCGCTGCTAGAGCAATATGTCGCCGTGCACGAAGGTTTTCAGCGTCTGGTATTCGACGGCGGACGCGTGACGCTGACCCTGCTGATTGGCGACGTGCTGAACATGCTGCCGCAACTGGATGCGCAGATCGATGCATGGTTTCTCGATGGCTTTGCCCCGGCAAAAAATCCGGAGATGTGGACGCCCGAGCTGTTCGCAGAACTGGCCCGACTGGCTGCGCCCAACTCGACCATCGGCACCTTCACCAGCACCGGTTGGGTCCGTCGCGCTCTGAACGCTGCAGGTTTCAAAATGAAGCGTGTGCCGGGCATCGGCCACAAGTGGGAAGTGTTGCGCGGCACCTTTCTTGGCTGGCCGGAAGCTGCAACGCCCGTCCCGATGATTAAGCCGTGGTTCGCCCGCCCTGCACCACTCACCGGCGAACGCAAAGCGATTGTGATTGGCGGCGGCATGGCCGGTTGCACCACGGCCGCAAGCCTTGCCTCACGGGGCTGGCGAGTGACGTTGATAGAGCGCCACAGCGACCTTGCACAGGAAGCGTCGGGTAATCCGCAAGGCGTGCTTTATCTGAAATTGTCGGCCCACGGCACGGCGTTGTCGCAATTGATCCTCAGCGGTTTTGGTTATACCCGCCGTATGCTGGAGCGCCTGCAGAGGGGCGTCGATTGGGATGCTTGCGGCGTTCTGCAACTGGCTTTCAACGACAAGGAGGCCCAGCGTCAGGCGCAACTGGCCGCTGCATTTCCTGAGGAGTTACTGCATCTCCTGGACAAGTCGGCGGCCGAAGCTCGTAGCGGTGTGCGCCTCGACAACGGCGGCCTGTTCTTTCCTGAAGGCGGCTGGGTGCATCCGCCTGCGCTGTGTCGTGCGCACGTAGGTCATCCGAATGTTCGCGTGCAACTTCATCACAATGTCGTCGAGTTGCGTCGAGAGTCCGGCCAGTGGCAAGCCTGGGATGGCGATGTATTGCTGGATCACGCCGAGGTCGTGGTCCTTGCGGGTGCGGCGGATATCAAGCAATTCCCTTTGAGTGCCGGGCTACCGCTCAAGCGTATTCGCGGACAGATCACGCGTCTGGCGCAGACTGAGGCCAGCAGGACGCTGAGCACGGTGGTGTGCGCCGAAGGCTATGTCGCTCCGGCACGACTGGGTGAACATACGCTGGGGGCCAGTTTCGATTTCACCAATGAGGATTTGAGTCCGAGCACATCTGATCACTTGGGCAACCTGCAACTGTTGCAGGAGATCTCTGCGGATTTGAGTGAGCGTCTCGACGTCGCCCGTTTGCCTACAGAACAGTTGCAGGGCCGGGCAGCCTTTCGCTGTACCAGCCCGGACTATCTACCGATTATCGGACCACTGGCAGACAAGGACGCGTTTGTCCGGTCCTATGCCGCACTGAGCAAGGACGCCCGACAGACTCCCGAAGCGCCCTGCCCCTGGCTGGACGGTCTGTACATCAACAGCGGCCACGGTTCCCGCGGCCTGATCACCGCGCCCCTCTGCGCCGAACTGCTCGCTGCCTGGCTAGACGATGAACCGCTGCCGCTACCCCGCAGCGTGGCCGAAGCCTGCCATCCGAACCGCTTCATGCTGCGGGAGTTGATTCGCGGGAAGTAAGGGCTTCTCAGGGTGCTGTTGTGGGGCAGTTCATGACGTGGGATCGGCTTCAGCCGGGAAGAGGCCGGGAAAGACGCTGAATCTTCATGTGCAGAACTAGTGCCTTCCCGGCTAAAGCCGGTCCCACGTCGTCAATCAACTTTCGGGCAAATATAGAGTCTCCTTTGAGCATGCAGGCCAATGTGAAGTCTCCCGCCCAGGGAATGCGGTCTGCCACACAACTTGTTGCTATCCTCCCCCTTCCAACCCCACCAATCGAGTAGCCCATGCTTGAGGTAAAAAACGTCTTCAAGAGCTACGCCACTGCGCAAGGCCCTCTGGCGGTGTTGCGCGGGGTGGATCTGGTTTTGCAGAACGGCAGCAGCCTGGCCTTGATGGGGGAATCCGGGAGCGGCAAGAGCACCTTGCTGCATCTGGTGGCAGGCCTTGATCAGGCTGACGAAGGGCAGATCGAGATTGCAGGGCAGCGTCTGGACCGCATGAATGAATCACAACTGGCCAACTGGCGCCGCACGGAAATCGGCCTGGTGTTCCAGCAGTTCAACCTGATCGGCAGCCTCAAGGTTGAGGACAACCTGGCGTTTCAGGCGCGGCTGGCTGGGCGTTATGAGCCGCAATGGCAGGCACAACTGGTGGAGCGGCTGGGTCTCGGGGATCTGCTCAAGCGCTATCCGGAGCAATTATCGGGCGGCCAACAGCAGCGGGTAGCCATTGGCCGGGCGCTGGCATCGCGACCCGGTTTGCTGCTGGCCGACGAACCCACCGGCAACCTCGATGAAGCCACCAGCGATGAAGTCCTGCAACTACTCCTGGACCTGCTGGCGGACAGCTCGACCAGTCTGTTAATGGTCACCCACAGCCCGCGGGTTGCCGAGCGTCTGACTCACAAAGTGATCCTGCATCACGGCCGCCTGGCAACCGAGAGCGATCGCTGAGGTGCGGGTTTTCTACTGGACACTGCGCGCCCTGCTTAGCCACTGGCGACGTCACCCGGTGCAATTTTTCAGTGTATTGACAGGGCTTTGGCTCGCAACGGCGCTACTGACCGGTGTCCAGGCGCTCAATAGTCAGGCTCGGCAGAGCTATGCCCAGGCCAGCCAACTGATCGGCGGCGAACCACAAAGCAGTCTGGCCACCGCCAACAACGCGGCGTTCTCGCAAGATGTGTTTATCAGCCTGCGCCGCGAAGGTTGGCCGGTATCGCCCGTGGTACAGGGCCGAATCCTTCTTCAAGGGCTGGAAGACCGCCGTGTGCAACTGATGGGCATCGAACCGGTGTCATTGCCCAGCGGTACAGCAGTGGCCGGACAGACTCTGGACCTGAACGGAATCGTCGACTTCCTCACTCCGCCCGGCCAGACCTGGATCGCGACCCAGACGCTGCAGGCGCTGGGCCTCAATGAAGGGCAACAACCTCTGACCAGCAACGGCCAGCGCCTGCCACCGCTGCACAGTCGAGTCGATATGGCACCCGGCGTGTTGCTCACGGATATCGGCTTCGCTCAGCCACTGCTGCAAATGCCTGATCAAGTGTCGCGTCTGCTGCTGCCCAAAGACTTCGCCGCGAGCAATCCTGTGTTGCCACCGGAATTGAACGGTGTGCTTCAACTGAAGAAAAGCGGCGAAGAGAACAATCTGACGCGCCTCACCGAAAGCTTCCATCTGAACCTCAACGCTCTGGGCGTGCTGGCCTTCATCGTCGGTCTGTTCATCGTGCATGCGGCCATCGGCCTGGCACTGGAGCAGCGGCGCGGACTGTTGCGCAACCTGCGCGCCTGCGGGGTCAGCGCCAGAATGCTGATTGCAGCGCTCGCCATGGAATTAGGGGTTCTGGCCTTGCTTGGCGGGCTGCTCGGGATTGCCAGCGGTTATCTGTTGGCGAGTCTGTTGCTGCCCGATGTCGCTGCCAGCCTGCGCGGTTTGTATGGCGCGGAAGTCGCAGGCCAACTGAGCCTGAGCCCGATCTGGTGGCTGGGCGGTCTTGGCTTGAGTGTATTGGGTGCATTGCTGGCCGGGGCTAACAGTCTGCTGCGCGCGGCGCGTTTGCCGTTGCTCGCGCTGGCCAGTCCACAGGCCTGGCATCAGGCCCACAGTCGCTGGCTGCGCCGCCAAGGCTGGGTGGCTGGCGGCGCGGCAATTGTTGCACTGGCTGCGCTGCTGATCGGCGACAGCCTCGCCGCAGGTTTCGTCTTGACGGGCAGTCTGTTGCTATCTGCGGCTCTGGGTTTGCCGGTGCTGCTCAATGGTCTGCTCAATACCTTGCTGGGGCGCAGCCGTTCAGTGTTGGGCCAATGGTTTCTGGCTGATTGCCGTCAGCAACTACCAGCGCTCAGTCTGGCGCTGATGGCGTTACTCCTGGCGCTGGCGGCGAACATCGGCGCGGGGAGCATGACGTCCGGGTTTCGGCAAACCTTCGGCAACTGGCTTGAACAACGGCTGACCGCCGAGTTGTACGTCACGCCGCAAAACGCGGCCCAAGCCCCTGAAATGCAGGCCTGGCTTATGCAACAGCCCAACGTCAGCGCCGTGCTGCCTAACCGGCAGGTGTCGACCCAGCTGCAAGGCTGGCCAGCCGACCTGTTCGGCGTGATGGATCATCCAACCTACCGTGAGCACTGGCCGCTGCTGGAGTCCGCCAGTGGCGATCCATGGGATCAACTGGTGCAGACTGATAGCGTGATGATCAGCGAGCAACTGGCCCGTCGTCTCAAGCTGAGCGTTGGCGAAAGTCTGACCATTCCAGTGCCGGCTGGCCAATGGACGCCGCGCATCGTGGGTATTTATGCCGACTACGGCAATCCCAAGGGCCACTTGCTGGTCAACGCCGAACGCTTGTTGCGCCACTGGCCGCAACTGGCTGCCAACCGCTTCAATCTGCGCATCGATCCGGCCGCAGTGCCTGCGCTGGTCAGCGACCTGCAACAGCGCTTCGCCCTGGACGATAACCACATCATCGATCAGAGCCAGCTCAAAGGCTGGTCCAAGCAGATTTTCGAGCGCACTTTTGCCGCCACCGCCGCCCTCAACAGCCTGACGCTGGCCGTGGCGGGCATTGCGTTGTTCATCAGCCTGCTGACCCAGAGTCAAAGCCGGCTCGGCCAACTGGCGCCCCTGTGGGCGCTGGGTATAACGCGAAGTCAGTTGATGCTGCTCAACCTCGGCCAGACGTGGTTGCTAGCTGTACTGACGCTGGTCCTGGCGTTGCCGTTGGGCTTGTTACTGGCGTGGTGTCTGGATGCAGTGATCAACGTGCAAGCCTTTGGCTGGCGCTTGCCGCTGCATATCTTCCCGGCTCAGTTGCTGCAACTGGCAGCGCTGGCACTGCTTGCCACCCTGCTCGCCTCTGCGTGGCCGCTGTGGAAGCTATCCCGCACTCGCCCGGCCGATCTGCTGAGGACGTTTGCCAGTGAAAACTAATCTCTTGCTCCTGCTGATTCTGCTGGCCCTTGCTGGCTGCGATAAACCTGCCGAATCCGAGCAGGGGTTCGCCGGGATGGGTAATCACGCCGAACAGTTCACCCCGGTCACACCAGGCCGTGAGTTCACCTTCCCGGCGGATCATGGCCCGCACCCGGGATTCCGTATTGAGTGGTGGTACATCACGGCCAATCTCAAAGACGAGCAAGGGCAGAATTTCGGCGTGCAATGGACGCTGTTCCGCAATGCTTTGGAGGCTGGCAGTCAGGGCTCCGGCTGGAACGACGGCACGATCTGGATGGGGCATGCCGCCGTGACTTCGGCCACGCAACATTACGCGGCAGAGCGTTATGCCCGAGGAGGCATCGAGCAGGCCGGCGTGACGCTCGCGCCATTTTCAGCGTGGATAGACGACTGGAAGCTGCACAGCACTTCGCCCACAGCAGACCCGCTGGCCGACATGCAACTCCAGGCCACGGGGACGCAGTTCGCTTATCAACTTCACCTGACGTCCAGCAAACCGCTGGTCCTGCAAGGCACACAGGGTTTCAGTCAGAAATCCGAGCAGGGCCAGGCTTCTTACTATTACAGCCAGCCGTACTTTCAGGCCGAGGGCGAACTGACCATTGCTGGCAAACGCTATCAAGTCAGCGGCCCTGCGTGGCTGGATCGCGAATGGAGCAGCCAGCCGCTGACCGCGAACCAGACCGGCTGGGACTGGTTCTCGGTGCACCTGGACAGCGGCGAAGAACTGATGCTGTATCGCATGCGCCAGAAACAGGGTGAGCCGTATCTGACGGGCACATGGATCAACGCTGACGGCAGCACTCAGTTGCTGACCGCCAAAGACATCAGCCTGTCGCCATTGGCCAATACCCGCGTTGCAGGCCACGACATGCCGACCCGCTGGTCGGTAAAGATTCCCGGCAAGGGTCTGGAGATCATTACCGAAGCGCTGAACCCCAAGGCCTGGATGGATTTGCAGATCCCCTACTGGGAAGGGCCGATTACCTTGAGTGGCAGTCATAAGGGCGTGGGTTATCTGGAGATGACCGGATATTGATCCCTCGCTTTCAAGAAGACTAATCAATGGTAGGAGCGAACTTGTTCGCGAGAAGCTTCACGCGGTGATTCAGGCACACCGCCCTCGCGAACAAGTTCGCTCCTACCGGATTGCGGTTCCGCGCATGTGGGTGTGTGCCTCCAGCGGATGGACCTGCGAACGCCTTGAGTGGCAGCCAATAAAGCGATGCGACTAATCAACGGTAGGAGCGAACTTGTTCGCGAGAGGCTTCACGCGGTGATTCAGGCACACCGCCCTCGCAAACAAGTTCGCTCCTACCCGTTAGTGTGAGGGCTCAGATGAGCTCGGCTTCTGCAGATATTCAGGTAGCCAACACCTGCTTATAACCGATTGATCTAAAACTCCCCCGTTTCCCATGGGTCAGTTCATGGGTGGCTGCATTTTCTCAGCCTCCTCCCCAACGGAAAACCGGTAAGGACTTATGTGCGGATTAGCAGGTGAACTACGTTTTGACCATCAACCAGCGGACCTAGCCGCTGTTGAACGCATTACCCATGAGCTGGCGCCTCGCGGCCCGGATGCGTGGGGGTTTCATAGCCAGGGGCCGATTGCCCTTGGTCATCGTCGCCTGAAAATCATGGACCTTTCGGACGGTTCGGCGCAGCCGATGATCGACAGCCACCTTGGCTTGTCCATGGCCTTCAACGGCGCGGTGTACAACTACCCGGAACTGCGTACCGAGCTGCAAGGCCTGGGTTATCAGTTCCACTCCGATGGCGACACCGAAGTGTTGCTCAAGGGCTATCACGCCTGGGGCGTCGATCTGCTGCCTAAACTCAACGGTATGTTCGCGTTCGCGATCTGGAATCGCGACAAACAAGAGCTGTTCATCGCTCGCGACCGTCTCGGCGTCAAGCCGCTGTATTTTTCTCGCACCGACAAACGTCTGCGTTTCGCCTCTACGCTGCCTGCGCTGCTCAAGGGCGGCGACATCAGCGGCATGCTCGACCCGGTGGCGCTCAATCATTACCTGAACTTCCACGCTGTGGTCCCTGCTCCGCGCACATTGCTTGCCGGTGTGGAAAAACTCGCGCCTGCCAGCTGGATGCGCATTGACGCCCATGGCAAGACCGAGCAGAAAGTCTGGTGGCGTCTGCCTTATGGCCCGCACGCTGACGAGACCAACCTCACTCTGGAAGACTGGCGTGATCGTGTGCTCGACAGCACCCGCGAAGCCGTTGCGATTCGTCAACGTGCTGCGGTGGATGTCGGCGTGCTGCTCTCCGGCGGTGTCGATTCGAGCATGCTGGTTGGATTGCTGCGTGAAGTCGGCGTCGAAAACCTGTCGACCTTTTCCATCGGTTTCCAGGATGCAGGCGGCGAACGTGGTGACGAGTTTCAATATTCGGACCTGATCGCCAAGCATTACGGCACCAACCACCATCAGTTGCGCATTCAGGAACACGAGATCATCGAGCAATTGCCTGCGGCGTTCCGCGCCATGAGCGAGCCGATGGTCAGCCATGACTGCATCGCGTTCTACCTGCTGTCCCGAGAAGTGGCCAAGCACTGCAAAGTGGTGCAAAGCGGTCAGGGTGCAGACGAGCTGTTCGCCGGTTATCACTGGTATCCGCAGGTGGATGGCGCAGCCGACCCGGTTGCTGCCTATCGCGATGCCTTTGTTGACCGTAGCTACGACGAATATGCAGCGACTGTTCAGCCCAAGTGGCTGACTGCCAATGACGCCGCCGGCGACTTCGTCCGCGAGCATTTCGCACAGCCGGGCGCTGACGCTGCTGTGGACAAGGCGCTGCGTCTGGACAGCACGATCATGCTGGTTGATGACCCGGTCAAGCGCGTCGACAACATGACCATGGCCTGGGGCCTGGAAGCGCGTACGCCGTTCCTCGACTATCGCCTTGTTGAACTGTCGGCGCGTATTCCCGGCAAATTCAAGCTGCCCGATGGTGGCAAGCAGGTGTTGAAAGAAGCTGCGCGTCTGGTCATTCCGTCGGAAGTGATCGACCGTAAAAAAGGCTATTTCCCGGTTCCGGGCCTCAAGCATCTTGAAGGGGCAACATTGGGCTGGGTGCGCGACTTGCTGGTAGACCCAAGCCAGGATCGCGGCCTGTTCAATCCAGCCATGATCGACAAACTGTTGACCAACCCGGAAGGTCAACTGACTCCTCTGCGCGGCTCGAAGTTGTGGCAGTTGGCGGCGCTGAACCTGTGGCTCAGCGAACAAGGACTCTGATTAGATGAAACAGCATTCGACGACGTACAGCCAGCGCCTGCTGCGCGGTCAGTCGCCCTCCTATGAACGTCTTCAGGCGCGCTTTGCCGAAGACGGCAGCGACACTGAAGCCAAGCCGCTTGCTCTGCATTGCGGCTGGGGGCGATTGCTGATCGGTCATACTTATCCCGATCCGGCGGCGCTCGCTCACGAACTGCTCAACGAGAAACCCGGCGAGCGTGATATCGCGTTGTATGTGGCTGCGCCGCAGCAGGTACTGGCTCAATCACCACAGCAGCTGTTTCTCGATCCGTCGGATACGTTGCGCCTGTGGTTCAGCGATTACCGTCCTGCGCAGCGAGTATTTCGTGGCTTCAGGATTCGTCGCGCGCAGAACAGTGCTGACTGGCAGGCGATCAATAATCTATACATCGCTCGCGGGATGCTGCCCATCGATCCGGAGCTGCTGACCCCGCGTCACCAGGGCGGTCCGGTGTACTGGCTGGCGGAAGACGAAACGACCAATGCGGTGATCGGCAGCGTCATGGGCCTCAATCACCACAAAGCATTCCACGACCCGGAAAACGGCAGCAGCCTTTGGTGTCTGGCGGTTGATCCACAATGCACACGCCCTGGTGTTGGGGAAGTGTTGGTACGTCACCTGGTTGAGCATTTCATGAGCCGTGGCCTGAGTTATCTGGACTTGTCGGTGCTGCATGACAACCATCAAGCCAAAGCGCTGTACGCCAAGCTCGGCTTCCGTAATTTGCCCACCTTCGCCATCAAGCGCAAAAACGGTATCAACGAAGTCCTCTTCCTCGGCCCAGGCCCGCAGGCGGATTTCAACCCGTATGCGCGGATCATTGTCGAAGAAGCTCATCGTCGCGGTATTGAAGTGCAAGTCGATGATGCAGAAGCGGGCTTGTTCACGCTGGCTTATGGCGGACGCAGGATTCGCTGCCGGGAATCCCTGAGCGACCTGACCAGCGCAGTCAGCATGACGTTGTGTCAGGACAAGAGCCTGACCCACAAGGCCCTGAAAGCCGCAGGTTTGAAGCTGCCCGCTCAGCAACGGGCCGGTGACGAAGAAGCTGATCTAGCGTTTCTTGAGGAACACCAGCAGATCGTCGTCAAACCGCTGGATGGCGAACAAGGCCAAGGCGTTGCAGTCAACTTGCGCACTCCCGAAGAAATGCACGGCGCCATCGAACGCGCCAGGCAGTTCGACACGCGGGTGATTCTGGAAAGCTTCCACGAAGGTCTGGATCTGCGCATTGTCGTGATTGGTTTTGAAGTAGTCGCAGCGGCCATTCGCCGCCCTGCAGAAGTGGTGGGCGATGGTCGCCACACGATTGGTCAACTGATCGAAGCCCAGAGCCGTCGCCGCGCTGCTGCCACCAGTGGCGAAAGCAAGATCCCCGTGGATGAAGAAACCGAACGCACGGTGCGCGACGCCGGTTACGAATTCAGCAGCGTACTGCCCATGGACGAACGCCTGGCCGTACGCCGGACTGCCAACCTGCACACTGGAGGCTGCCTGGAAGATGTAACGTCGATTCTGCACCCCGTACTCAGCGACGCAGCGATCCGTGCCGCTCGCGCTCTGGACATTCCGGTGGTAGGCCTGGACCTGATGGTCCCTGCCGCCGATCAGCCCGAGTACGTATTCATCGAGGCCAACGAACGCGTCGGCCTCGCCAACCACGAACCGCAACCGACGGCAGAGAAATTCGTTGACCTGCTGTTCCCGCACAGTTTGCCTGCACATAGCTGAGAGCAGCCTCAAGCCTCGAGCTGCAAGCCAAAAGCGGACCCGGTCCAGCTTGTAGCTTGCGGCTAATAACTTGCAGCTGCTCCGAAGGAGCTCAAATGACCACTGCAAAAAAAATCCCCGAGCCGGATCTGAACTACCTGCAGAAAGTCCTGTTGGAAATGCTCGCGATCCCAAGCCCTACCGGCTTCACCGACACCATCGTGCGCTATGTCGCCGAGCGTCTTGAGGAACTGGGTATCCCCTTCGAACTGACACGACGCGGGACTATTCGCGCCACGTTAAAAGGCAAGCAGAACAGCCCTGACCGCGCCGTTTCCGCGCATCTGGACACCATTGGCGCAGCCGTGCGTGAGGTCAAAGACAACGGCCGCCTGTCACTGGCGCCGATTGGCTGCTGGTCGAGCCGCTTTGCCGAGGGCAGCCGCGTCAGCGTGTTCACTGATCACGGCGTGATTCGCGGTAGCGTGCTGCCGCTGATGGCGTCCGGTCACGCGTTCAATACTGCGGTCGATGAAATGCCAATCAGTTGGGATCATGTCGAACTGCGCCTCGATGCCTACAGCACCACCAAAGCTGATTGCGAATCCCTGGGCGTTGGCATCGGTGACTTCGTGGCTTTCGACCCGTTGCCTGAGTTCACTGAAAGCGGCCATATCAGCGCCCGCCATCTGGACGATAAAGCCGGTGTCGCCGCATTGCTGGCAGCGCTCAAGGCCATCGTCGAGAGTGGCGCCGAGCCGCAGATCGATTGCCATCCGCTGTTCACGATTACCGAGGAAACCGGCACCGGCGCTGCAGGCGTACTGCCTTGGGATGTGAGTGAGTTCGTTGGCATCGATATCGCCCCGGTCGCCCCTGGCCAGCACTCCAGTGAACATGCGGTGAGCGTGGCCATGCAGGATTCCGGCGGCCCTTACGACTATCACCTGTCCCGCCACCTGCTGCGCCTGGGCAGCGAAAATGAACTGCCGGTGCGTCGCGACATGTTCCGCTACTACTTCAGCGATGCCCATTCGGCAGTCACCGCCGGCCATGATATCCGTACCGCCCTGCTCGCGTTTGGTTGCGACGCCACCCACGGTTATGAGCGCACTCACATCGACAGCCTTGCGGCACTTAGCCGTTTGCTGGGCGCCTACATGCTCAGCCCGCCGGTCTTCGCCAGCGATGCCCAACCCGCGCAATCTTCGCTGGAGCGCTTCAGCCATCAGATCGAGCACGATGCGCAGATGGAAACCGACACCCGCGTGCCGAGTGTGGACAGTCTCGTAGGGCAGAATCGGGAAGAGGTGGAGTAGCAAATACCCGGCTTGGAATTCGCCCTGTGGGAGCGGTGCTTGCCCGCGATAAGGCTGGACGCGATCTTAAGTGAATCGCGTCCAGCCTTATCGCGGGCAAGCACCGCTCCCACAAGGGAATCGTGTTTCAAATTTACTGGCGGGGATAAGCCGCGATTATTCCACCTGCTTTTTCCATGCATCGGCACTATCATCGCCGGGAATTGATGCGAGAACGCCTATGCTGATTCCTTACGACCAACTCGAAGCTGACACTCTTACCCGTCTGATCGAGGACTTCGTCACCCGTGACGGCACTGACAACGGCGATGAAACACCGCTGGAAACTCGCGTATTGCGTGTGAGACATGCATTGAGCAAAGGCCAGGCGGTGATTTTTTTCGATCTGGAAAGCCAACAGTGCCAGCTCATGCTCAAGCATGACGTGCCCAAAGAGTTTTTTGACTGATCACGAGCTTGCGTCCGGAAGCGACCGGTTCGCTTTTGCCTGTTGTGAAACCCTTTGAGCGATGCGTTTGTAAACCTCCGCCCGGTGCACTTTGATGTGCTTCGGCGCCTCGACTCCCAAACGTATCTGATTACCGTGAATGGCCAGAATCTGGATGGTGATTTCATCACCGATGGAGAAGACTTCTCCTATGTCGCGCATTATTACCAGCATGTCCCTGCTCTCTTATTGTTTACCAGAGAGCAGAGTGCATGGCCTGTGTACGGTCATCAATTGGTCGGGAAAAATTCAGTAACGTCCTTCGTCCCCGCCGGAACCAGCCGAAGGAAATGTCTTACATAGCTGTGAAATACGTAGGAAATTTACGGCGCTGACCAGCGCGGACCGAACAGTATAATGCTCGCGCCGACCACACAAAGCGCTGCGCCCAGCCAGTCTGATGATAATGGCCTGACCCGCTCGATGATCCCCAGCCAGGCGATCGAAGCAATAACGTAGATCCCGCCGTAAGCCGCATAGGCCCGACCGGCATACGCCGCCTCGACCCGGGTCAGCAACACAGCAAACAGAGTCAGACTGATCAGCGCGGGAATCACCCACAGCGCGCTCTTGCCCTGCCGCAGCCACATCCAGAACGCATAGCAACCCGCGATCTCAAACAATGCCGCCAGGAAAAACCACAGGTAATTGAGCACAGAAATTCTCTTCAACGGTTGCAATGGATGGCGGCAACCGTATCAGAAAATATGGGCTGTAACGAAAGGCATGCGGCTAAAAGAGAGCGCTTATGAACACCACGACGGTTGAACCGGGACGCGGTCATGTGGGAGCTGGGCTTGCCCGCGATAAAAGCACCTCGATCTATCCTGAATTGCGTCCAGCCTTATCGCGGGCAAGCCCGGCTCCCACATAGATCAAATTCACAGCTGGTAACTTACTCCCTGACCTGCCGCGCCTTCGCCCGCATTTTCTGGCACATGCCTGCCATCTCGTCGTACAGCGCGTGGGGATTCTTCTGCTTCAATTGCCAGGCCATACGTCCTTGCTCGTGGGGCAAGATCATGAATTCCCCTTGAGCGACGTGTTCGAAAATGTAATCAGCAATATCCGTAGCAGTGATCGGCGAGCTCTCCAGCAACTTGCCGATTTGAGCTTTCATCGTCGGCGTCGGCCCGCGGAAAGAGTCCAGCAGGTTGGTCTGGAAAAACGACGGGCACACCACGTGGACACCGACTTCCTGCTGACGCAGCTCCACCAGCAGGCTTTCCGACAGCGCCACCACCCCCGCTTTGGCGACGTTGTAGTTACTCATGGCGGGGCCCTGCATCAGGGCGGCCATGGACGCGATGTTGATGATCTTGCCCTTGCTCGCCTCCAGCATCGGTAGAAAAGCCTTGCAGCCTTTAACAACGCCCATGAGGTTGACCGCGATTTGCCAGTCCCAGTCCTCGAGGGACAGCTCGTTGAAGAAACCACCCGACGCCACACCTGCGTTGTTGACGATAATGTCGATACCGCCAAACTTCTCTTCACACGCTTGCGCCAGTGCCGTGAGCTGGCTGTAGTCGCGCACATCACAGCGCTGCACGAAGCCATCGCCACCGACCTCGCGCACTTGCTTCAGAGTTTCCTGCAAACCGAGATCGTTGACGTCAGACAATGCCAGATGCCAGCCCTCCCGGGCCCAGCGTAAAGCGATTTCGCGACCCAGGCCGGAACCTGCACCGGTGATCATGATGCGATTGTGCATAGCAAACGCCTTGTGGTTAGGGGCTCGTGTTTTTTACGACGTGGGCCCAGTGTAACCACGGAATTCGTCACTTCGCCCCACCATCAGGGCGCTGAATGACCCGGGCAAACCCACGGCCTACGCGGGCTTTCGCCATACACGGATGATGAGCCAGCCATACACCGCAAGGTTACTGGTCAGCACTATCGCACCCAGCCAGAGCTGGATCTGCGGAGTCAGGCCTGCGGGATAAATCAGCGCGACCAGATAATGTTCGATGAAGCCAGCCTCGTAACCCTCGCCGCCAGCGCGTACCCGGAGGGCGTTTTCCAGAGGGGTCAGTGGGCAGTAGAGGTGAAAAAACTCCACCACCGCGCCCCATATCATCGCGGGCACATGCAACACCATCACCCACCGCCAGCGCAAAACCAGCAGCCCGCCAAACAGCACGAAGACGATAAACAACAGGTGGACGACCAATACAGCATCAGCTCCGAGACGATAGAGCATTTAAAATGTCCTCAGCGGGCGCAGACGAAAATGAAAACAGCTACGGGTGTTTAAAGTTCAACCTGATTTAGGCAACTATAAACTTTTTTCAAAATGTAAACTTTCTCACGTTTCCGATGGACTTTTTCCGAACGCCTACAGTCGGATCAATGAAGCAGCACAAACTTTATGCCATCGGGCGGAAGCTTGAACTGTTCTAGCCATCTACCAAGAACTAAGGAAGGAAATCATCATGGGCATCGGCACTATTCTTATCATCGTCCTGATCCTGCTGTTGATCGGCGGTCTGCCAGTATTCCCGCACTCCCGCAGCTGGGGCTACGGTCCATCGGGCATCATCGGTACCGTTCTGGTGATCCTGTTGATTCTGGTGTTGCTGGGACGGATATAACGTTCCCGCACCAGCAGTAAAAAAGCCCCGCTTATAGCGGGGCTTTTTATTGGAATATCAACTAATAACTTCCAGCGCTTAACTACCAAATTCCCTTTTCATCTAACCACTTGATGGCAAAGTGTCTGACAATCCTCCATCTCGGCCGTCGTAAACTTCGATGACTTCTATCAAACAAAATTCAACCACCTGATTTGGAATGCGTTTTCTGCAGGCGCTCACGAGTACCGCGAGGCGGCGAGAGCGTCCTTTCTGATAAATCGCCATCGCGGCCTCGCGGTGCTCGTGCGCTCCTACAAGTGTATGTAGCACCGTGTCAGGAACGCGGGGTGCTCTTATCGACAACACTGCAGCTTCCAGATTGAATCCTGTTCTGTAGGAGATCACCGAGGTTACGAGGCCAGCGATGGCGAAGTGTCAGACAAGCCGCCATCGCTACCAAGATCCTCACTGCAATAAAAAAGCAGCCCGAAGGCTGCTTCTTGTAGAGCACTTCCTACTGTTTAGTGCGACACCGCACCGCTGGCACCCAGGCCAGTCTGCGAGCGTACGAACTGCGGATAGAACAAGGCGCGCTCCCCCTCTGCCGCTTTCGACTTGTCGGTAATCGAGAAGAACCAGATACCCACGAATGCGATGGCGATGGAGAACAGCGCCGGGTATTCGTACGGGAAGATGGCTTTCTCGTGATGCAGGATCTGCACCCAGATGGTTGGACCCAGAACCATCAACACCACGGCGCTGATCAAGCCCATCCAGCCACCAATCATGGCGCCACGGGTGGTCAGGTTTTTCCAGTACATGGAAAGCAGCAGGACCGGGAAGTTACAGCTGGCAGCGATGGAGAACGCCAGGCCCACCATGAACGCGATGTTCTGGCTTTCGAACGCGATACCCAGAAGGATTGCCACAACTGCCAGAGCAATCGTCGTCATCTTCGAGACACGGATTTCGTCCTTCTCGTTGGCTTTACCGGCTTTGATCACGCTGGCATACAGGTCGTGGGAGACCGCCGAAGCACCCGCCAGGGTCAAACCGGCAACCACTGCCAGAATGGTCGCGAACGCTACTGCCGAGATGAAGCCCAGGAACAGACTGCCGCCCACCGCATCGGCAAGGTGCACCGCTGCCATGTTGTTACCACCCAACAAAGCGCCCGCTGCATCTTTGAACGCCGGGTTGGTGCTGACCAGCAGGATCGCGCCGAAGCCGATGATGAAGGTCAGGATGTAGAAGTAACCGATGAAGCCAGTGGCATAGAGCACGGATTTACGGGCTTCCTTGGCATCGCTTACGGTGAAGAAGCGCATCAGGATGTGCGGCAGACCAGCGGTACCGAACATCAGTGCCAGGCCCAACGAGAACGCCGAGATCGGATCTTTCACCAGACCGCCCGGGCTCATGATCGCTTCACCTTTAGGGTGAACCTTGACCGCCTCGGAGAACAGCATGTTGAAGTCGAAGTTGACGTGCTTCATCACCATCAGCGCCATGAACGATGCACCGGAGAGCAGCATCACGGCTTTGATGATTTGTACCCACGTGGTGGCCAGCATGCCGCCGAACAGCACATACAGGCACATCAGGATACCGACCAGAATCACGGCAACGGTGTAGTCCAGGCCGAACAAAAGCTGGATCAACTTACCGGCACCGACCATCTGTGCGATCAGGTAGAACGCAACCACCACCAGCGAACCGCAGGCAGACAGGGTGCGAATCTCTTTCTGCTTGAGTCGATAGGACGCCACGTCAGCAAAGGTGTATTTGCCCAGGTTACGCAGGCGCTCGGCGATCAGGAACAGAATGATCGGCCAGCCCACCAGGAAGCCGATCGAGTAGATCAGACCGTCATAACCCGAGGTGTACACCAGCGCGGAAATCCCCAGAAAGGACGCCGCCGACATGTAGTCACCGGCGATAGCCAGACCGTTCTGAAAACCGGTGATCTTGCCGCCCGCTGAATAGTAGTCCGACGCTGTCTTGTTCTTTTTCGAGGCCCAATAAGTGATGTACAGGGTGAAGGCGACGAACACCACGAACATGACGATCGCGGAGATGTTCAGGGGTTGTTTCTGCACAGCGCCGGTCAACGCATCTGCCGCCCAGAGGGACGGTGCAAAAGCGGCCAGGCCGAATGCTGCTGATAGGCGCCCGATCATTGCTGTGCCTCCTTCAGGATGGCGTTGTTCAGGTCATCGAACTCACCGTTGGCACGGCGAACATAGATGGCTGTCAGCACAAAAGCAGACAAGATCAGGCCGACCCCAATCGGCATTCCCCAGGTAATAGTCGATGTCGGGCTAAGTTTCGCGCCCAGAATGTGTGGTCCGTAAGCAATCAAAAGGATGAAAGCGGCGTAAAGCCCGAGCATGATCGCTGAAAGAATCCAGGCGAACCGCTCCCTTTTGGATACCAGCTCCTTGAAACGGGGGCTGTTTTGAATCGAGAGGTAAATGCTGTCGTTCATTGTTTTTGTCCTCGCAGCACAGATGAGATGTCACGTATTGCACTTTAGTCCGGTCTGGCAAGCTCTCCAGACGACCTTAGTATTAGAGCGACATTCCCGGCTGAAACCGGGCCTGAGGAGTAGCGCGGTCTATGTGGGAAATTCTATGTATGCCTGCAAGCTGACGTGGGACCGGCTTTAGCCGGGAAGGCGGTTTTTCTGCAGATAAAGATTCAGCGTCTGTCCCGGCCTCTTCCCGGCTGAAGCCGGTCCCACTGAATGGCGCAGGTCCTGTGGGAGATCGCCCGGTGTCCCTGACACAGCGCTGTCGCGTAGCAACATTGGACCTGTAGGAGTGAGCTTGCTCGCGATTCGATCTCTTGATCGACTAATTTGTCGCCTGGACTGACGCTATCGCGAGCAAGCTCACTCCTACAGTGAAAGCATTCCAAATCAGGTAGTTGCATTTTGTTTGATAGGAGATGGGCTTGCCCGCGATACATGAGACGCAGGTAGAAGGCATACAAAGTTATTGTTTATAGATCAGATTCGGCCCTGCCAAGCATCCAGCATCTTCACCAGACACAAAAACCTGCCAATAAAAAACCGCCCGGTCGTTAACCGGGCGGCTCAGGATGTTACGTCAGACGTGGCGTTTATTTACCCGTCCACTCCTTCACGCGATCAGGGTTCTTGGCAACCCAGGCCTCGGCCGCGGCTTCAGGTTTGGCGCCATCCTGGATAGCCAGCATGACTTCGCCGATTTCATCCTTGGACTTCCACTGGAATTTCTTCAGGAACTCGGCAACTTCCGGTGCCTTGGTCGCCAGTTCTTTGCTGCCGACGCTATCAACGGTTTCAGCCGCGCCATAGACGCCTTTTGGATCTTCGAGGAATTTGAGTTTCCACTTGGCAAACATCCAGTGCGGCACCCAGCCGGTCACTGCGATGGATTCCTTCTTGTTTTCAGCGCGAGTCAGCTCTGCAATCATCCCGGCGCCGGAACTTGCCTGTAACTTGTAGCCGTCCAGCCCGTAATCCTTGATCGCCTGATCGGTTTTGATCATGACGCCCGAGCCCGCATCAATACCGACAATTTTCTTCTTGAAGGAAGCATCGGTCTTGAGATCTTCAATGCTGTTGGCCTCCACGTACTCAGGCACGATCAGGCCGATTTTGGCGTCCTTGAAGTTGGAGCCGTAGTTCACGACGTTGTCTTTGTTCTTCGCCAGGTACTCGCCATGAGTGACCGGGAGCCAGGCCGACAGCATCATGTCCAGCTTGCCGGTGGCAACGCCCTGCCACATGATCCCGGCAGCTACTGCCTGGAGCTTCACGTCATAACCCAGCTTTTGCTTGATCACCACAGCGGCGACGTTGGTCGTCGCAACGCTGTCGGACCAACCGTCTACGTAACCGATACTCACTTCTTTGGCATGTGCCAGCGTGGAACTGACAGCAAGTGCCAGTGCGGCACCCACGCCCAGGATTTTTCGCATCTTCATCGTTACTTCCCCGGTAGTCTCGCGCCCGACATCGGTCAGGCATCGTTAACGTTTTTATAAAGACCGCAGTCCGCGCCCAGCCTTGGAGCACCGCGCACTTTTTCACGCCTCAGTGATTCGGCGAATGATGGCCAGCATCGTATCGCCCGTTGATCATCAACCCCCGAGGCAATCCGACATGCTCTGTCAGCGACATCAAGACACGGAGAAACGACATCGGCGTGCCATCAGCGACAACCTTGTCGTAAAAAGCAGTCGCTTCCGTCCGGAAATTGCATGTCGAACCGCGTCCACTGCGTTAACGCTTTCGAAGATCCTGCTCAAGGTCAGGGCCAGCTAAGTGCATCAGCTTGCCCTGGCCCCACGTGACAACGAGCGCTACCGGGTAACGCGCGTTGATGACAGGAGTGTTACCGACAGCCCGGCAACCGCTGTAACAGCGTGTAACACGGGAACAGATTTACCCGCCTCCCTCCCCGCCCCCGACTCACGAAAAACACAACTCATTGTTTTATATGGGTTTATTAAAGTTGGCACAGCTTCTGCTATATCTCTGGCATAACAAGAATAAAAATGCGGCACACCTAATAAGAACAAGACGTATCGGCTCTGACATAACAAGAACAAAGGCACAGAGACGCAGCTAACAGATTTTTTTGGAGTGGATCAGCTTCACAGAGGCGCCTTCGGGCTCTCGCAACCGGGCAGAGAATAATAAAACTACCTTCAGGTAGCTCCAGAACTGGTTGGATCGCAAGGTCGAAGTGAGTCAGCGCTCAAAAAAATACGTTTGCTCTTGATCCCGGATGGGGATCGAACAAGAACGCAGTAAAGGGATCGGTCGCCAAAAACAACAACAGGCCACCCTAAAACAATAAAAAAAGAGCACGTAAAACCATTTAAAGGGGAGCCTCGGCTCCCCTTTATGCTGTCTGGGATTTGTGACGCCCGGCCTGTTGTTTGAATCACCCTATGTCTGTAGGAGCTCACGAGCAACGCGAGGCAGCGATAGCGATGTGTCAGGCAGTCCGCTATCGCTGCCTCGCGTTGCTCGTGAGCTCCTACAAGGTTTGATTCCATCCCTTACCGCTATAAAAAACCACACCACTGCTCTCTTGACGCCAGAGAACGTGTATTGTCTCGATCTATTTACAAAGGTTCGCTTGCGAGTA
Organism: Pseudomonas sp. Irchel 3A5; assembly: GCF_900187575.1. Classification (NCBI taxonomy): domain Bacteria; kingdom Pseudomonadati; phylum Pseudomonadota; class Gammaproteobacteria; order Pseudomonadales; family Pseudomonadaceae; genus Pseudomonas; species Pseudomonas sp. Irchel 3A5. The sequence continues at coordinate 215,170 of NZ_FYDU01000003.1, forward strand.
GGGCACTTTGGCACTACACCGATGGTCATAGCCCGCGTATCTCATCAGCACTTCTTTCCCAAGGGATCTAGTCATGCTCCGTTTCCTGCGCTTCGCTGCCATTGTCGGCGGCCTCTGTTTGAGTGCGTCCGCTATGGCGGTCGATGTCGACCCCGCCACGTATGGCTTTCCTTTAAAGAACCCTTTTGAAGCGACCATTGCCACCACGCCTCCCGACATGCGTCCAGAGTTGCCCGCCGACGATGACATCGATCAGGACGACTACACCCTGAATCTGCGTCCGGAGCGCGAGTTCACGTTGCCGGACAATTTCTGGGCCGTGAAAAAGCTGCGTTATCGCCTGGCAAAGCAGGATCATGCCGCACCGCTGATCTTCCTGATCGCCGGCACCGGCGCGCCGTATAACAGCACCATCAACGAATTTCTCAAGAAGCTTTATTACGGCGCGGGTTATCACGTCGTACAGCTGTCGTCGCCAACCAGCTACGACTTCATGAGCTCCGCCTCACGTTTCGCGACACCGGGCATTTCCACCGAAGATGCTGAAGACTTGTATCGCGTGATGCAGGCGGTGCGTGCTCAACAAACCGAGCTGAAAATCACCGACTTTTACCTGACGGGTTATAGCCTTGGGGCCCTCAACGCCGCGTTCGTCAGCCGTCTGGACGAGACCCGCCGCAGCTTCAACTTCAAGAAAGTCCTGCTGCTCAATCCGCCGGTCAACCTTTACACCTCGATTTCCAACCTCGACAAACTGGTGCAAACCAACGTCAAGGGCATCGATAACAGCACCACTTTCTATGAGCTGGTACTGGCCAAACTGACCCGTTACTTCCGTCAGAAAGGTTACATCGATCTCAACGATGCTCTGCTGTACGACTTCCAGCAGTCGAAGCAGCACCTGACCAATGAACAGATGGCGATGTTGATCGGCACCTCGTTCCGCTTCTCGTCAGCCGATATCGCTTTCACGTCCGACCTGATCAACCGTCGCGGCCTGATCACGCCACCGAAGTTTCCGATCACCGAAGGCACGAGCCTGTCACCGTTCCTGCGTCGTGCGCTGCAATGCGACTTCGATTGCTACCTGACCGAGCAGGTTATCCCGATGTGGCGCGCCCGCACCGATGGCGGCAGCCTGCTGCAACTGGTGGATCAGGTCAGCCTGTATGCGTTGAAAGATTACCTGCACAGCAGCTCGAAGATCGCCGTCATGCACAACGCTGACGACGTGATTCTTGGCTCTGGCGACCTGGGTTTCCTGCGCAAGACCTTCGGCGATCGCCTGACCGTTTACCCTTACGGCGGCCATTGCGGCAACATCAATTACCGCGTCAACAGCGACGCCATGCTGGAGTTCTTCCGTGGCTAAACGTCTTTTACTCCTCGCTGCCCTGCTCTGCGCAGGAACCGTCCAGGCTGCCGACGTCGTCAACAGCAACATTGCTGAACACCCGGCCACCGTGCTTCGTCAGGACGATGCCGACGGCTTTACCCAGCCGCTCAAGTCATTGCAGTTCAACCCGGGCCTGGATCAACGGGAATTCGAACGCGCCACGCTGACGGCGCTGGAAGTCTATGACCCGCTGGAATCCTGGAACCGTCGCGTCTACCACTTCAATTACCGCTTCGACGAGTGGGTGTTCCTGCCGGTGGTCAACGGCTACCGCTACGTCACCCCAGGTTTCGTGCGTACCGGCGTCAGCAACTTTTTCTCCAACCTGGGTGAAATTCCCAACCTGCTGAACAGCCTGTTCCAGTTCAAAGGCCAGCGCTCGCTGGAAACAACCGGTCGCCTGCTGGTTAACACCACCATCGGAGTTGTCGGCCTCTGGGACCCGGCCACCATGATGGGCCTGCCACGTCAGAGCGAAGACTTCGGTCAGACGCTAGGCTTCTACGGCGTACCGGCCGGCCCCTACCTGGTGCTGCCGCTGCTTGGCCCATCCAACCTGCGTGACACTGGCGGCCTGCTTTTCGACTTCACGGCCGAATCGCAGATCAACTTCCTCAACGTGGCTCAGGTCAGCAGCGATCACCCGGAGCTCCTCCTGCTGCGTGCTATTGATCGCCGCTACAGCACCAGCTTCCGCTACGGCCAGATGAACTCACCGTTCGAATACGAGAAAGTGCGTTACGTCTATACCGAAGCCCGCAAGCTGCAGATCGCCGAATAACAGTAAGGCGGTACAGAAAACGGCCAGCCGGAGTGATCCGGCTGGCCGTTTTTTTGTGCACACTCACACCCTGGTCGAGAATGCGATCACCCTGTGAAGCTTGGGGTAGCGACGTGGGACCAGCTTCAGCCGGTAAGGCGGAATTTCAGACGATGAATATGGCGTGGATGTACTGGCCTCTTCCCGGCTAAAGCCGGTCCCACGTCGTCACATCCGGTTGCGCGCAAACATAGAATCTCCCACGAACTGATCGCATTCCCAATCACGCCGCAAGCCATCAACAAACCCGATCAATTACCCGGAAAATCTTCACCCATCAATCAATCAAACAGGCATAGCATGGTCGCCATTGATGAGGAGAAACTCCATGAGCCAATTTCGCAAAGTGCTGTCGATTCAAGCCGGGCAACCCGCGTCGGATGGTGCCGGTGTAAAGCTGACCCGCGTTTTCGGAGGACAGGGTGTTGAGCAGTTCGATCCGTTTCTGATGCTCGACGAGTTCGGTTCCGATAAGCCAGATGACTACATCGCGGGTTTCCCGCCGCACCCGCATCGGGGTTTCGAAACAGTGACCTACATGCTTGAGGGTCGTATGCGCCATGAAGATCACATGGGCAATGTCGGCTTGCTGCAGGGTGGCGGTGTGCAGTGGATGACCGCAGCGCGAGGCGTTATCCACAGCGAGATGCCGGAACAGGAAGAAGGTACGATGCGTGGCTTCCAGCTGTGGCTGAACCTGCCGGGCAAGACCAAGCTGAGCGACGCCAGTTACCAGGACATTCAGCCGGAGAACATTCCGCGCCTGACCACCAGCGATGGTGTCGAGGTGGTGGTGATCGCCGGGCAGTTCGATGACGGCCAGATTCAGCAGGCCGGTGCCGTGCAGCGTCCAGACACCGAACCGCAGTATTTCGACTTCCACATGCCCGCTGGCAGCAGCATCAGCCCGCGTGTTCCTGATGGGCACCGGGTGCTGCTGTACGTCTACGAAGGCAGCCTGGACGTTGCAGGCCAGCCGCAGACTGTCAGTACCAGCCGAATGGTGCGCTTGTCCGAAGAAGGCGAATTGCAACTGAACACCGCAAACGGTGCCCGGGTATTGTTGATCGCTGGCAAACCGCTGCGTGAACCCATCGTGCAGTACGGCCCGTTTGTGATGAACACCCGTGAAGAGATCGAACAGGCTCTGCGGGATTTTCGGGATGATCGGTTGACGGCGTGAATGCTGTTTTGGGTTGTCGGCACTGACGCCCTAGGGCAGCCGCACTCCTGCGGGAGATATCAGATTAATTGTAGGAGCGAGGCTTGCCGGCGATAAGGCTGGACGCGATATACCTGATATCTGCGGTGCTCTTATCGCGGGCAAGCCTCGCTCCCACAGGATTTATGCGATCCGCAGGACCGGCTTCAGCCGGGAAGAAGCCAGTGCAGTCGCTACATCTGTGCCGTCAGAGAGTAAGCGTTCCGGTAATACGTTTGACTTCAGGATAAAAGAACAGGATATTCGCGCTTGGTTCTGCTCGTTTATGATTGGTCTTGAAGGGTTTTGAAGCATGATCTCCACACTTGAAGCGTTCCCTGGAGAACGCCAGCAATTAATTCAAGAGCGCCTGGTAAGGCACGGACGTGTGATTGCGACTGATCTGGCAAGTGAGTTCGGTGTATCCGAGCACTCCATAAGACGCGACCTGAGTGCCTTGGCGGCGGCTGGACTTTGTAAGCGCGTCTACGGTGGGGCGATCCTGATGCGTGAATCGGAAGATCCGATGGACGTCCGGGTACTTCAGGACTCGTCGCGCAAGGAAAGACTTGGTAAGACTGCCGCCTCGTTTTTGACCTCAGGACAACATGTATTCATTGACGCGGGCTCTACGAATATGGCGATCGCCTGCGCGATAGATCCCAAGTTGCAACTGACCGTGGCGACTAACTCACCATTGATTGCAGTGCAATTGATGAAACTGCCCCGCGCCGAAGTCATTCTATTGGGAGGGCGTCTGAATCCGAAGACAGGGGGTGTGACCGGATTAAGATCAGTCCAGCAATTACAGCAGTTCAACTTTGACTGTTGCTTTATCGGAGCCTGCGCCATCGACCCTGATAACGGCGTGACCGCATTCGAATTAGATGACGCCGATTTTAAACGCGCGGTCATCGCGGCGAGCGGCCAACTGGTTGTCGCAGCGACGAATGAAAAGCTCTCTAGCGTTGCGCATTATCAAGTGGCGGAGTGTCGCGAGGTAGCAGCCCTGGTGGTTGAACATGACGCTCCACGAGAAAGGCTGGAGCCCTTCTTTACACAGATTTCCAATGTCGTCACGGCACGTTGAAATCGCCGGCAGCCAGCGCAATAAAGTGCCGGTACCGAACTGTCTATCAACGTCAGATAGTCAGCCTTCCCGGCTCACTCAATCCGCAAAAAACGCTTCAACTGTTCGCCCTGCGCCATGGCGTCATAACGCCCCAGCTCAATCAATTCCCGGCAGTATCCTGCTTCAAACAACAGATAGCTGAGCACACTGGCACCACTGGTTTTGGTCGCCCCCGGCCCGCGCAAAAACGTGCGTAAAGCTCTCGGCAGTTCATGACGATGGCGGGCAGCGATCTGGTCGATGGGCTGGCTCGGAGCAATGATCAAGACCTCCACAGGGGCCAGGCCTTTCTCACGCACACGATGCTCGCAGGGCAGCATGTCACTGACCAGATTCATCCGTTCCAGCACTTCGATGTCGCTTTCGAGATTATCGATGAAGGTGCTGTTGAGCATGTGTCCGCTGATCTGCGCGAGGGTTGGCTGACTGCCGTTCGTGACACGCTGCACCTGCCGGTTGGCATCAGCACCTCGCGGATTACCGCTGACACCCACTACCAGGACTCGATTGGCTCCCAGATGCAGCGCGGGACTGATCGGTGCTGACTGTCGCACCGCACCGTCGCCAAAATATTCCTGATCAATCTTTACCGGCGCAAACAGCAACGGGATCGCCGAGCTGGCGAGCAAATGATCAATGGTCAGTTGCGTCGGCACTCCGAGTCGACGATGGCGCAGCCACGGATCGATGGTGCCCTTGCCCTGATAGAACGTCATGGCGTGGCCAGACTCATAACCAAACGCAGTTACTGCTACCGCCCGCAGGTGTTTGGCTGCAATTGCCGCATCAATGCCTGACAGGTCAAGCCGCTCAGTGAGCAGGTCTCGTAGCGGCGAGCTGTTGAGCAAGGCGACTGGCACTCGGGAGCCAATCCCCAGCAGGCTGTTGCCGAAGAAACGCCCGGCCTGACTCATCACGCCTCGCCAGTCGCTACGCAGCACTTGATGGCTGCGAAATCCCTGCCAGAACTCGGTCAATTGATGCACTGCCGTACGGAAGTGCAATGCTCCGCTGGCCAGTTTGACCGCGTTGATCGCGCCTGCGGACGTCCCGACAATGACCGGAAACGGATTGGGCGCGCCCGGAGGCAGTAAATCGGCAATCCCCGCCAACACCCCAACCTGATAAGCAGCCCTCGCCCCACCACCAGACAGAATCAACCCGGTAACGGGTTCTACATCATTCACAGCATCCATTGCGATGACGGGTTCGAGCATTTAGCTGCGCCTCAGTTGATCACGTACGCTTCTTATAGATTTTTGGCTCGCCCGGAGGTCGGCTTTTGAATCGACGGTGCGCCCAGAGATACTGCTCAGGACACTCCGTAATGGCACTTTCTACCCATTGATTGATGCGCAAGCAATCGACTTCATCACTTTCGCCCGGAAAATCCTGCAACGGCGGATGAATAACCAGCCGATAGCCACTTCCGTCAGCCAATCGCTGCTGAGTAAACGGTACGACTTGAGCACGCCCCAGCTTGGCAAATTTGCTGGTGGCCGTCACGGTGGCGGCCTGAATGCCGAACAACGGCACGAACACGCTTTGCTTGGCGCCGTAGTCCTGATCAGGTGCGTACCAGATCGCGCGACCGGCACGCAGCAGCTTGAGCATCCCCCGCACGTCTTCACGCTCTACCGCCAGTGAATCCAGATTGTGGCGCTCACGACCGCGACGCTGAACAAAATCGAACAGCGCATTTTTGTGCTCGCGGTACATGCCATCAATAGTGTGTTGCTGGCCCAGCAATGCAGCGCCCACTTCAAGCGTAGTGAAATGCAGCGCCATGAGAATAACGCCCTGCCCTTGCTGCTGCGCGGCCTGCAGGTGTTCAAGACCTTCGATGTGCGCCAGTTTGGCCAGACGCTCCTTCGACCACCACCAGCTCATGGCCATTTCAAAAAAGGCGATGCCTGTGGATGCGAAATTTTCCTTGAGCAGACGCTTGCGCTCATCGCTGGACAGATGCGGGAAGCACAGCTCCAGATTGCGCGACGCAATGTATTTGCGATCAGTGGCAAACCGATACATCACCGCGCCCAGCAGCCGCCCGATGATCAATAGCGCGCGGAATGGCAGTTGAACAACCAGCCACAACAGCCCGAGCCCCAGCCATAGCGGCCAGAAACGGGGGTGAAGAAAATAAGCTCGAAAACGCGGGCGATCCATTAAAGCGTCCATCAAAACCATGGCCGCGCATTCTACAACGGTTCGACCCCGCTTGCGGCTAGCGGGCGTTATCGTTATAAGTCTCGGCACTTTTAGCGACAAGCCGTTGTATGCCGACCATGAGCCAAAACGAATCGCAAGAACAGGAACCTGTCTTCCAACTCAAGGGCAGCATGCTCGCCATCACTGTGCTGGAGCTGGCCCGTAACAACCTTGAGGCCCTCGACCGCCAATTGGCAGCGAAAGTGGCCCAGGCACCGAATTTTTTCAGCAATACCCCGCTGGTGCTGGCCCTCGACAAACTTCCCGCCGACAGCGGCGCCGTGGACCTGCCCGGCCTGATGCGTGTGTGCCGTCAGCACGGCCTGCGCACCCTGGCGATCCGCGCCAACCGTATCGAAGACATCGCCGCAGCCATCGCAATCGATTTGCCGGTATTGCCGCCTTCAGGTGCCCGCGAGCGCCCACTGGACCCGCTGGAAGGTGAAGCGGCGAAGAAAAAAGCCGAAACACCGCCCGAGCCAACCGTCAAACCGACCCGCGTGATCACCACGCCCGTACGCGGTGGTCAGCAGATCTATGCCCCCGGCGGTGATCTCGTGGTGATTGCCCCGGTCAGTCCCGGTGCGGAACTTCTCGCCGATGGCAACATCCATGTTTACGGTCCACTGCGCGGCCGAGCGCTGGCAGGAATAAAAGGCGACACCAAGGCGCGAATCTTCTGTCAGCAAATGGGTGCCGAGCTGATATCCATCGCCGGGCAGTACAAGGTTTCGGAAGATTTACGCAGGGATCCACTGTGGGGTACGTCGGTACAGGTCAGCCTGTCAGGTGACGTGTTGAACATCATCCGGCTTTAACGGATACTGCGCCATTTTCAAAGCATCCCTGATTCGTCGCGAAAACGTAGCAAAGGTAGTAGGAAATCCAGGGGCTTTCATCGTTCCTGGCAAATCGCTCTCAAGGTAGGACGCCTGACAGCTTTCAATTTCCATCATTGTTCGACGGTCGCCGCTTCAAGGGACGCTCTTCAGGACTCAATGTCCTTTTCCTCTAGGGGTGATACACCTTGGCCAAGATTCTCGTGGTTACATCCGGCAAGGGTGGTGTGGGCAAGACCACCACCAGCGCCGCCATCGGTACCGGTCTCGCACTGCGCGGCCACAAAACTGTCATCGTCGACTTTGACGTCGGCTTGCGTAACCTCGACCTGATCATGGGCTGCGAGCGTCGTGTGGTGTATGACTTCGTCAACGTGGTAAACGGCGAAGCCAACCTGCAACAAGCGCTGATCAAGGATAAAAAGATCGAAGGCCTGTTCGTGCTGGCGGCCAGCCAGACTCGTGACAAAGACGCGCTAACCAAAGAAGGCGTGGAAAAAGTCCTGATGGAACTCAAGGAATCCTTCGAGTACATCGTCTGCGACTCCCCGGCGGGTATCGAAACCGGTGCTCACCTGGCGATGTACTTCGCTGACGAAGCCATCGTCGTGACCAACCCGGAAGTATCGTCGGTACGTGACTCGGACCGCATGCTGGGCCTGCTGGCCAGCAAGTCCCGTCGTGCCGAGCGCGGCGAAGACCCGATCAAGGAACACCTGCTGCTGACCCGCTACAACCCGGAGCGTGTCAGCAAGGGCGAGATGCTGGGCGTCGATGACGTCAAGGAAATCCTCGCGGTGACTCTGCTGGGCGTGATCCCGGAGTCCCAGGCAGTACTTAAAGCTTCCAACCAGGGCGTGCCGGTCATCCTCGACGATCAGAGCGATGCTGGTCAGGCTTACAGCGATGCCGTTGATCGTCTGTTGGGCAAAGAGCGCGAGCACCGTTTCCTGGACATTCAGAAGAAAGGATTTTTCGAACGCCTGTTCGGGGGTAACTGATGAACATTTTCGACTTCTTTCGTGCCAGCAAAAAAGTCAGTACCGCGTCGGTTGCGAAAGAGCGTCTACAGATCATCGTGGCGCATGAACGCGGCCAACGTACGACTCCGGACTACTTGCCAGCCCTGCAAAAAGAGCTGGTCGAAGTGATCCGCAAGTACGTCAACATCGAGTCCAACGACGTGCAGGTTGCTCTGGAAAACCAGGGCAGCTGTTCGATTCTGGAACTCAATATCACCCTGCCAGATCGCTAGATCCGGCGGTTGCCTGCGGCGGCATCAGCACCATTCTTACGAGTGGGGCTGATGCCGCCGTTGCGTTTAGAGGCCGTTAAATGCCGTTGTCGAACATCCGCATCATTCATCAGGACGCTGGCGTGCTGGTGATCGATAAGCCGACCCTGCTGCTTTCCGTCCCCGGTCGTGCCGAGGACAACAAGGATTGCCTGATCACCCGCCTGCAGGAAAACGGTTACCCCGAAGCTCGCATCGTTCATCGCCTGGACTGGGAAACCTCCGGGATTATTCTGCTGGCCCGCGATCCGGACACCCATCGCGAACTGTCCCGGCAGTTTCATGATCGGGAAACAGAAAAAGCCTACACCGCGCTGTGCTGGGGTGAACCAACGCTGGACAGCGGCAGCATCGACCTCCCCTTGCGTTACGACCCACCCACCAAGCCTCGGCATGTGGTGGATCACGAAGCTGGCAAGCATGCGCAGACGTTCTGGAAGGTACTGGAGCGTTGCGGCCATTACAGCCGTGTCGAACTGACGCCGATTACCGGACGCTCTCATCAATTGCGGGTACACATGCTGTCGATCGGGCATCCGCTGCTGGGCGATGGTCTGTATGCACATCCGGAAGCACTGGCCGCGTATCCGCGCTTGTGCCTGCATGCGAGCATGTTGAGCTTTACCCATCCGCAGAGTGGCGAGCGGTTGCGGTTTGAGTGTCCTGCGCCGTTTTGATTGAGCTTTGGCCGTTGTCTCTGCGGCGTATCTATCGCGGGCAAGCAACGCTCCCACAGGGGAACTCGATCTCATGTGGGAGCGGTGCTTGGTCTGGGCCGCATCCGGACGATAAGGTCATCACAACTCAAATGACTTGCCACCGCGCCCGACACCAATACGGTAAACTCCCGCCATTGCTGTCTGGAGTGACTTATGCGCGATGAGCTGAACAAAGGCCTGATTGATTTCCTCAAGGCTTCTCCTACCCCTTTCCATGCGACCGCCACCCTCGTTCAACACCTTGAAGCTGCTGGCTTCCAGCGCCTGGACGAACGCGAAACCTGGGCCACTGAAACCGGTGGCCGGTATTACGTCACACGCAATGACTCATCAATTGTGGCGTTCCGCATGGGCCGTCAATCGCCACTGACCGGCGGCATCCGCATGGTCGGCGCCCATACCGACAGCCCCTGCCTGCGGGTCAAGCCACAACCTGAGCTGCAGCGTCAGGGTTTCTGGCAACTGGGCGTCGAAGTCTACGGCGGCGCCCTGCTCGCGCCGTGGTTCGACCGTGACCTGTCCCTGGCTGGCCGCGTTACTTTCCGTCGCGACGGTAAAGTCGAAAGCCAACTGATCGACTTCAAGCAGCCGATTGCAGTGATCCCCAACCTGGCGATCCACCTCAACCGCACTGCAAACGAAGGCTGGACGATCAACCCGCAAACCGAGCTCCCGCCCATTCTGGCTCAGGTCGCCGGTGATGAGCGCGCAGATTTCCGCGCATTGCTCACCGACCAGTTGGCGCGTGAACACGGCCTGAACGCCGATGTGGTGCTCGATTACGAGTTGAGCTTCTACGATACGCAAAGCGCTGCCGTGGTTGGTTTGAATGGCGACTTCATCGCGGGCGCACGTCTGGACAACCTGTTGTCATGCTACGCCGGTCTGCAAGCGCTGCTGGGCACCGACACTGACGAAACCTGCCTGCTGGTCTGCACAGACCATGAAGAAGTAGGCTCGTCGTCGGCCTGCGGCGCTGACGGCCCGATGCTGGAGCAGATCATTCAGCGCCTGCTGCCCGACGGCGCAGATTACGTGCGTACTATCCAGAAATCATTGCTGGTTTCGGCTGACAACGCTCACGGCATCCACCCTAACTATGCCGAGAAGCACGACGCCAACCACGGCCCGAAACTCAATGCCGGTCCGGTGATCAAGGTCAACAGTAACCAGCGCTACGCCACCAACAGCGAAACCGCCGGGTTCTTCCGCCATCTGTGCATGGCCGAAGAAGTGCCAGTGCAAAGCTTCGTGGTACGCAGCGACATGGCCTGCGGCTCAACCATCGGCCCGATCACCGCCAGCCACCTGGGCGTGCGCACCGTGGACATCGGCTTGCCGACGTTTGCCATGCACTCGATCCGGGAACTGGCGGGCAGTCAGGACCTGGCGCATCTGGTGAAAGTACTGACCGCATTTTATGCGAGTCATGAGTTGCCATAAGTAAGAGGGCAAGCAGGTCCATGCTCCGGCTTGCCCAAGCCTGTCTCACTGAAGTACTGACGTGGGACCGGCTTTAGCCGGGAAGGCGGTGTTCGGCAGATGAAAATGTAGTGATTGAACCGACCCCTTCCCGGCTAAAGCCGGTCCCACGCCTTACTGCTCATATGACCTTAGATATCCCGCACCACCGCACTCACATGAATCGCATCATGCCGCCAGTACTCCAGATCACAGTCAATCAAGCGGCCGTTCTGATCGAAGTTCACCCTTGCGATACGCAAGCCTGGGCTACCCAGTGAAACCTTGAGCGCCGCCGAGGCTTCTGCGTGGAGCGCGGTGGGCACCATCTCGAAGCGGACCTGGCCGTAACGCAGGTCATAGCGGCTGGCGTAAAGCTCGGTCAGTGACTGATTGAGGTCGTAATCGAGGATGCCGGGAAAGTATTCCGGGTTCAGGTAATGCTCGACGTACAGCACCAGACGCTGGTCAATGCGCCTCGCACGGCAGATCTGGATCACGCTGGACAACGCAGGCAATTGCAGCATTTCACAGATTTTTGCAGAAGCCGGTTGCAGGCGTGCAGAAATGACCTGGGTATCGGCAACCCTGCCCTGGGCCTCGACCATGGCGTGGAAGTGGCTGCGGCGCATCAAGTCGTAGGCAAGACGTGGCGGCGAAATAAACCATCCGCGTCTCTCCTCTCTATAAATAAGCCCCAACGCTTCCAGCTGCACCAATGCCTCACGTAAGGTGATACGCGTGGTGTCGAACACCTCACTCAACTTGCGTTCTGCGGGCAACTTGCTGCCGGGCGGCAAAAGACCATGCTCGATCTGCTCTTGCAGGGCATTACAAATCGTTGTGACCGCACGGGGCACTTCTTCGCGCATCAGGCTTCCTTTCTGGACTAGACCAGCGCCAAAACAGCGCACTCTTTATTCTCGCTGCACGCATCAGTGCGCAGAAACAGCCTACGGAGTGTAGATGACTGCTCCATGACAACGCCCATCACAAACCATGCCAGCCTCATTTGAAAAACTGCTGAAGGCCTTTCAGATCAAGGCTTTCATCATGGTCTACGCTTAGTCCGCACGTGGCGAGCCGACTCAACCTTCGGCAGACAATGCGCCGCAGCAACATAAAAATGTCATCGAAAAAGCTTAACTTGGCTCAGGTATTGCTGACCTAGACCAACCAACCCGCAACGATCACTTCTAAAAAGATCTTTCAGAAGTGCACAAGGAGCTTCGAATGAAACACCTTTTGCTGGCATCACTCCTCGGTTCCGCTATCGCTCTCAGCACGTCAGTCATGGCGGCAGACGCTGACCTGAAAACCCTTGAAGCAGCCGCCAAGGTTGAAGGCGCAGTCAACAGTGTTGGCATGCCGGACGACTGGGCTAACTGGAAAGACACCTGGGCCGACTTGCAGACCAAATACGGCCTCAAGCACATGGACACTGACATGAGCTCGGCCCAGGAAATCGCCAAGTTCGACGCGGAAAAAGACAACGCCAGCGCTGACATCGGTGACGTCGGCGCGGCCTTCGGCCCTATCGCAGCCGCCAAAGGCGTAACCCAGCCGTACAAGCCAAGCACTTGGGATCAGGTTCCTGACTGGGCGAAAGACAAAGATGGTCATTGGGCACTGGCCTACACCGGCACCATCGCTTTCGTGGTCAACAAGAAGTTGCTGCACGGTTCCGAAGTACCCACCAAGTGGTCTGACCTGAAGGAAGGCAAGTACAAGGTTACCGTGGGTGACGTGAGCACCGCGGCTCAGGCCGCCAACGGGGTTCTGGCCGCCGCGATTGCCATGAAAGGCGACGAAAGCAATATCGCGCCCGGTCTGCAACTGTTCACCGAACTGGCCAAGCAAAAGCGTCTGGCCCTTAACAACCCGAATATCCAGAGCATGGAAAAAGGCGAAGTTGAAGTGGGCATCGTCTGGGATTTCAACGGCCTTAGCTACAAGGCCAAGATGACCAATCCGGATGACTACGTGGTACTGATCCCGTCCGATGGCTCGGTCATTTCCGGCTACACCACTATCATCAACAAATACGCGAAAAACCCTAACGCTGCCAAGCTGGCCCGTGAATACATCTTCAGTGACGCCGGTCAGATCAACCTGGCCAAAGGCAACGCCCGCCCGATTCGTGCCGAGCACCTTACCCTGCCACCTGAAGTGCAGGCCAAGCTGCTGCCAAACGAGCAGTACAAAGGCGTGACGCCAATCAAAAACGCAGCAGCATGGGAGAAAACCTCCAAAGCGCTGCCACAGATGTGGAACGAGCAAGTCATCGTTGAAATGAACTGATGCGCTACGGGCCTCAAGGATGAGGCCGTTTTCCACCGTCATTCCCCAAAAAGCCTGTGCCTGCCGGAGCGATTGGCTCATGAACCACAATGTCATCCTCATCGTGCTCGACGGCCTCAACTACGAAGTGGCCCGACATGCGATGGGCCATCTGCAGGCTTACGCCAACGCAGGTCGAGCCTCGCTTCACAAGCTGGAATGCGAATTGCCGGCACTCTCGCGCCCGCTGTACGAATGCATCATGACCGGCGTACCGCCGATTGAAAGCGGCATCGCCCACAATCAGGTGTCACGCCTTTCCAACCAGCGCAGCATGTTTCACTACGCCACCGATGCCGGGCTCAGTACCGCCGCGGCGGCCTATCACTGGGTCAGCGAGCTGTATAACCGTACGCCGTTCGATGCCGCCCGTGATCGCCACACGGATGACGTCGAATTACCGATTCAGCACGGCCATTTTTACTACGCTGACCATTACCCCGATTCGCACCTGTTTGCCGACGCAGAAAGCCTGCGGGTCAGGCACGCGCCGAATCTGCTGTTGATTCACCCCATGAATATCGACGACGCCGGGCACAAGCACGGCCTCGACAGCCCGCAATACCGCAACAGCGCGCGCAGCGTTGACATCATCATCGCGGATTACCTGCAAGGCTGGCTCGACGCTGGCTATCAGGTCTTGATCACTGCCGATCACGGCATGAACAACGACCGCTCCCACAATGGCCTGCTGCCCGAAGAGCGCGAAGTCCCACTGTTCGTGCTGGGCGACGCGTTCAGCCTGAGTTCTGCGGCTGCGCCCAAGCAAACCGAGCTGTGCGGCATCGTCTGCGAACTGCTCGGTGTGCCCCACGACAAACCGGTCTGCAGGGAGATTCTCAAGTGAGCACTAACAATCGCGGCAAATGGCTCGGGCTGCTCTGCCTGCTTCCGTTTGCACTGTTCTTCTTCGTGTTTCAGATCGCGCCGCTGGGCTGGGTAGCGATCAACAGCCTGCATTCCGAAGCTGGCTGGGGCCTCGAAAACTTCATCAAGGCCTTCGACTCGCGGTTCTATCGCCAAGCCATGCAGTTCAGCCTGGAGATCAGTTTCTGGTCCAGCCTGTTCGGCATCATCATTGCGGTGCTGGGCAGTTATTCGCTGCGCAACGTGGATTCGCGCCTGCGGGACTTCGTCAATTCGTTCGCCAACATGACCAGCAACTTCTCCGGCGTACCGTTGGCCTTTGCGTTCATCATTCTGCTCGGCTTCAACGGCGCCGTAACCTTAATGCTCAAGCAGGCGGGGATCATCGAAGATTTCAATCTGTATTCGAAAACCGGGCTGATCATCCTGTACACCTACTTCCAGATCCCCCTTGGCGTATTGCTGCTGTACCCGGCCTTCGATGCCCTGCGTCAGGACTGGCGTGATTCGGCATCATTGCTTGGCGCCAGCAGCTTTCAGTTCTGGCGCTACATCGGCTTGCCAGTGCTAACCCCTGCCCTGCTCGGCACCTTCGTCATTCTGCTGGCCAATGCCTTGGGCGCTTACGCCACGGTCTACGCCCTGACCACCGGCAACTTCAACGTGCTGCCGATCCGCATTGCAGCCATGGTTGCAGGTGATATCAGCCTCGATCCAAACATGGCCAGCGCGCTGGCGATGATTCTGGTCGGGTTGATGACGCTGGTCACTGTCGTTCATCAGTGGTTGCTGAAGAGGAGCTACCATGTCTCGCGCTGAAAGAGGCCCAGCCCGGTTTTATCACCGAGCGGTCGTTTATCTGCTGTTCTTCATCCTGCTGCTGCCTCTCGCCGGTACGCTGCTGTATTCGCTGGCCACCAGTTGGTCGGCAAGCATTCTGCCCAGCGGCCTGACCTTCAAATGGTACATCGCGCTGTGGAGCGATCCGCGCTTTCTCGCTGCATTTGGCCAGTCGCTGCTGGTCTGCGTTGGCGCGCTGATCTTGTCCGTGGTGCTGATCCTGCCATTGCTGTTTGTGGTGCATTACCACTTCCCGCGCCTGGATGCGCTGATGAACATCCTGATCCTGTTGCCCTTCGCGGTGCCGCCGGTGGCATCGTCCGTGGGCCTTCTGCAGCTGTATGGTTCCGGGCCGTTCGCGATGGTCGGTACGCCGTGGATTCTGATCGGCTGCTACTTCACCGTCGCCCTGCCATTCATGTACCGGGCGATCAGCAACAACCTGCAAGCGATCAACCTGACCGACCTGATGGACGCGGCGCAGTTGCTCGGCGCCAACACCTGGCAGGCTGCGTTTCTAGTGGTGTTGCCCAACCTGCGCAAAGGCTTGATGGTCGCCCTGCTGCTGTCGTTTTCCTTCCTGTTCGGCGAGTTCGTGTTCGCCAACCTGCTGGTCGGCACGCGCTATGAAACCCTGCAGGTGTACTTGAACAACATGCGTAACAGCAGCGGCCACTTCAACAGTGCGCTGGTGATTTCCTACTTCCTCTTCGTGTTGCTGCTGACCCTGGCCGCCAATCGTTTGAATAAGGACAAAGACTGATATGAGTTTTGTCAGCGTCGAAAACCTGCAAAAGAATTACGGCAGCACGGCAGTCTTCAGTGACATCAACTGCACCATCGAGCGTGGTGAGTTCGTCACCCTGCTCGGCCCGTCCGGTTGTGGCAAGTCAACCCTGCTGCGCTGCATCGCCGGGCTGACCTCGGTCAACAGCGGGCGCATTCTGCTGGATGGTGTCGATCTGGTGCCGGTGACCCCGCAAAAGCGCAACATCGGCATGGTGTTCCAGAGCTATGCGCTGTTCCCCAACATGACCGTGGAGCAGAACGTCGCATTTGGTCTGCGCATGCAAAAGGTCAACGCCGACGATACCCACAAGCGGGTTGCCGAGGTGTTGAAACTGGTAGAGCTGACGGATTTCGCCAGTCGTTACCCGCATCAGATGTCCGGCGGGCAGTGCCAACGTGTCGCCCTCGCCCGCTCCCTGGTGACCCGGCCGCGCCTGTTGCTGCTGGATGAACCGTTGTCGGCGCTGGATGCGCGAATTCGCAAGCATTTGCGTGAGCAGATCCGCGCCATTCAGCGTGAGCTGGGCCTGACCACGATCTTCGTGACCCATGATCAGGAGGAAGCGCTGACCATGTCAGATCGCATTTTCCTGATGAATCAGGGTCGTATCGTGCAGAGCGGCGATGCTGAAACCCTTTACACTGCGCCGGTGGATGTTTTCGCCGCAGGCTTCATTGGCAACTACAACCTGCTCGAAGCCGAAGACGCCAGCCGCCTTATGCAACGACCGATCACCAGCCGCATCGCGATTCGTCCGGAGGCCATTCAACTGAGCCTGACCGGCGAGCTTGAAGGGCAAATCCGCAGCCACAGCCTGCTGGGCAACGTGATCCGCTACCGGGTTGCAGCCCGCGGCGTGGAGTTGGTGGTGGACGTGCTCAATCGCTCGGCAGAGGATTTGCTGGCTGACGGGACGCGGGTGACATTGAGGATTGATGCTTCGGCGTTGTGTGAGGTCTGAAGACAGCTGCAAGCGGCAAGCTTCAAGCCGCAAGCAGATACGGCGCACGGCTTTGCTTGCCGCTTATAGCTTGAAGCTTGCCGCTGCGCGCTAAACACAGATAGAACAGATAAAGAGTAAGGAAAAGCGCGCCATGGCTTTAGCAATTTTTGACCTGGACGAAACCCTGATTGCCGGCGACTGCGCCAGTCTGTGGAGTGAGCAGATGGCCAGGCTTGGCTGGGTGGATCCAGCGTCGTTCATCAAACGCGATCACGAACTGATGCAGGCCTACAGCGAAGGCAAGCTGGCGATGGAAGACTACATGGCCTTCAGCCTGGAGCCGATGCTTGGCCGCACCCCGGAAGAAGTCGACCATCTGGTCGGCCCTTGGGTCGAGGATTACATCGAGCCGATCATTTTCAGCGACGCCACTAAATGCATCGCCGAACACCGCGCTGCGGGCGACCGGATTCTGGTGATTTCAGCGTCGGGGGTTCATCTGGTGAAACCGATTGCCGAGCGTATTGGCATTGATGAAGTACTGGCCATCGAACTGGACGTCGCTCACGGTGTGTACAACGGCAAGACCGTCGGCACCCTGACCTACCGCGAAGGCAAGATCACCCGTCTCATGGAATGGCTGGATGCCGAAGGTGAAAACCTCGAAGGCGCGAGTTTCTACTCGGATTCACGCAATGATCTACCGTTGTTGCTCAAGGTTGATCATCCCCATGTCGTCAATCCGGACCCCACCTTGCTGGAACATGCCCAGAAAGCAGGTTGGCCTGTGCATAGCTGGAAGTAACAAGTCTGGCTACATTCCCTGTGGGAGCGGTGCTTACCCGCGATAAGGCTGGACGCGATTCACTTTAGTTCGCGGTGTCCTTATCGCGGGCAAGCACCGCTCTCACAACGGGATAGAGCCAGGAGGCCAGATCAGCCTTTAAACCAGACTCTCGTCAATCACCAGCACCAGCTTGCCATTGACCTTGTTGGTCGCCAGCTCGGCATAAGCTGCTTCTGCGTCCTTGATCGGGTAGCTGCGGGCCAGTTGCGGTTTGAGGCGGCCTTCGGTGAACAGTGGCCAGACGTGCTGCCCCAGATCATGCAAAAGGTCAGCCTTGAACGTGTCGTCACGGCTGCGCAACGTCGAACCCAGTAACTGGATGCGTTTGCCCAGAACCTGTGCCATGTCCAGCTGTGCCTCACGGCCGCCCATCAAGCCGATCAGCACCCAACGACCATCGACACCCAGCAGTTTGACGTTCAGCTCGGCATAGTTCGCGCCCACGGGATCAAGGATCACATTGAACGGCGCAAAATCCTTGAGGCTGTCCAGGCTTTCATTGCGCACTACGCCGCCCTGAGCCCCCAATTCGATGCAGTACTCAAGACGATCTGCCGACCCCACGCTGACCCAGACAGGGTTGCCGAACGCCTTGCAAAGCTGAATACCAGCTGAACCAACTCCACTTGCACCGGCGTGCAACAACACTTTCTCGCCGGGCTTGAGACCCGCCAACTGAAACAGGTTAAGCCATGCAGTGGCATAGACTTCCGGAATAGCGGCGGCCTCGGCCAGTGACAGGCCTTCAGGGACCGGCAAGACATGCCGCCCATCGACCACCGCTTCTTCCGCCATCGCCCCGCCAGCCAGCAGCGCACAGACTCTGTCGCCCACTTGCCAGGAAGCGCCGGGCCCGACTTCAGCGATCACGCCAGAACACTCCATCCCGAGAATTTCGCTCGCCCCGGGCGGTGGCGGATAGAGCCCCGCACGCTGTAATAAATCGGCCCGATTCAATCCCGCAGCCGCAACTTTGATACGAACTTGCCCTACATCCAGAGCCGGACTTGGCTCATCGACCCATTCCACACGACCTTCAACGCCTTGCAATGCCTTCACAGTGCCTCCATAGTGAGTCTGGACTGAGCCCGAAGCTGAAACAGCACGGGCTTTCTTGCATTATGCGACCGGATCCGACGGAACCGGCGACTTCCAAAGACGGCCTAATATGCGTTATCAATTGTCCCCGCGTCGAATCAGCATGAAGCATTTCTTACCAAGTACCGCCCTTGCGCTGGTTGTGGGTCTCAGCATTTTGCCGATGTCCGCCAGCTCCTTTGCCGCCAACAGCTGGGATAATCTCCAGCCGGATCGCGACGAAGTGATCGCCAGTCTCAACGTGGTTGAGCTGCTCAAGCGTCACCATTACAGCAAACCGCCCCTGGACGACAAACGTTCGGTGATCATCTATGAAAGCTACCTCAAGCTTCTGGACCCGGCGCGCAGCTACTTCCTCGCCAGCGATGTCGCCGAGTTCGACAAGTGGCGTACCCAGTTCGACGATTTCCTGAAAAGCGGCGACCTGAATCCTGGTTTTACCATCTACAAGCGTTATCTGGACCGCATCAAGTCGCGTCTGGATTTCGCCCTGGCTGAATTGAACAAAGGCGTCGACAAACTTGATTTCACCGCCAAGGAAAGCCTGCTGGTAGATCGCAAGGACGCCGCCTGGCCGAAAAACGAAGCTGAACTGGATGACCTGTGGCGCAAGCGCGTCAAGGACGAAGTCCTGCGCCTGAAGATCGCGGGTAAAGACCCGGCCAAGATTCAGGAGACGCTGACCAAGCGCTACAAGAATCAACTGGCACGTCTGAGTCAGACCCGCGCTGAAGATATCTTCCAGGCGTACATCAACACCTTCGCCATGTCTTACGATCCGCACACCAACTACCTGTCTCCGGACAGCGCGGAAAACTTTGACATCAACATGAGCCTGTCGCTGGAAGGCATTGGCGCCGTGTTGCAGAGCGACAACGACAACGTGAAGATCGTGCGTCTGGTACCGGCCGGCCCTGCCGCCAAAACCAAACAGGTTGCGCCTGCCGACAAGATCGTCGCCGTCGCTCAGGGCGACAAGGAAATGGTCGACGTGATCGGCTGGCGTCTGGATGAAGTCGTGAAGCTGATTCGCGGTCCGAAAGGCTCCGTTGTGCGCCTGGAAGTGATTCCGGCCAGCAATGCGCCGAATGACCAGACCAGCAAAATCGTTGCTATCACTCGCGAAGCGGTGAAGCTGGAAGAACAGGCCGCGAAGAAATCCATCCTGCATCTGAAACAGGATGGCCGCGACTACAAACTCGGCGTGATCGACATTCCGGCTTTCTATCTGGACTTCAAGGCTTACCGTGCGGGTGATCCGCAGTACAAGAGCACCACCCGTGACGTGAAGAAACTGCTGACCGAACTGCAGGCCGAAAAGGTCGATGGTGTGGTTCTGGATCTGCGTAACAACGGTGGCGGCTCGCTGCAGGAAGCGACCGAACTGACCAGCCTGTTCATCGACAAAGGCCCGACTGTTCTGGTGCGTAATGCCGACGGCAAGGTTGATGTACTTGAAGACGAAGACACCGGCGCTTTCTACAAAGGCCCGATGGCACTATTGGTGAACCGCCTGTCTGCCTCGGCCTCGGAGATTTTCGCCGGCGCCATGCAGGACTACCACCGCGCGTTGATCATCGGAGGCCAGACCTTCGGTAAAGGTACCGTGCAGACCATTCAGCCGCTCAATCACGGTGAGCTGAAACTGACCCTGGCCAAGTTCTACCGGGTTTCCGGGCAGAGCACCCAGCATCAGGGCGTCGTGCCGGACATCAACTATCCGTCGATCATCGACACCAAGGAAATCGGCGAGAGTGCGCTGCCTGAGGCAATGCCATGGGACAGCATCAAACCGGCGATCAAACCGGCTGTTGATCCGTTCAAGCCGTTCCTGGCCCAGCTTCAGTCGCGACATGAAACCCGTTCGGCGAAGGATGCAGAATTCGTGTTCATCGAAAATCGCCTGGCCCTGGCCAAGCAATTGATGAATGAGAAAACGGTCAGCCTCAACGAAGCGGACCGTCGCGCCGAGCACGCCTCGATCGAAGCCAAGCAACTGGCGCTGGAAAACGCCCGTCGTAAGGCCAAAGGTGAAGAGCCGCTCAAAGAACTGAAGAAAGAAGACGAAGATGCCCTGCCGGTAGAAGACGAGAACGCCAAACCGGAGGACGATGCGTATCTGTCCGAAACCGGTCGTATTCTGATCGACTATCTGGGTTTGAGTGCTTCGGTCGCCAAGAAGTAAACCGGTCCTTGCAGGAGCGCACGGAGGTTACGACGCCCGCGATCGCGGTGTGTCAGGCGAATGTAATCGCTGCCTCGCGTTGCTCGTGAGCTCCTACAGGATCTGTAGGAGCGAGCTTTCTCGCGATAGCTCCAGTACAGGCAATATATTTATCGCCTGATAGACCGAATCGCGAGCAATGTGGATCGCCACCCCGGTCACTCCTACAGGTCCCATGTTTGTCGCGCGACAGCGCAGTGTCAGGGAAACTGGGTGACCCCGTACAAAAATTCGGATTGAATCCTGAGGAATGGCGATCTGATGGCAATCGTCATCAAACAGTCATGAAGCTGTCGTGAAATAAGGGGCTCAAGCGCACTGTCGTTTGGCCCCTTTTTCTTGCCTCGAGATTGCCATGACCATGACAGAACAGCTGAGCGCACTGAGCTCGATTCTCGCTCACAGCGATCTGCACAGCCTGTTCCAGCCAATCGTGTCGCTGACCGAACGAAGAATTCTGGGTTATGAAGCCCTGACGCGGGGCCCCTCCAACAGCGCCCTGCACTCCCCTGTCAACCTGTTCGCGGTGGCCCGTCATGCCGGACGCTTGAGCGAGCTGGAGATGGCCTGTCGCGAAAGTGCCTGCCGTCGATTCAGTGAACAGCAACTTGAAGGCAAGCTGTTTCTTAACATCTCGCCGGAATCCCTGCTGGAGTCCGCGCATCCGCCCGGTCGCACGCTGGAGTTGCTGCAAAGGTATGGCATCGCGCCCAACAAGGTCGTGATCGAGCTGACCGAACAAACCCCGACGGAAGATTTCGAGCTGCTGTACACCGCTTTGCATCACTATCGAGACATGGGATTTTCCATCGCCATGGATGATCTCGGGGCTGGATACTCCAGCCTGCGCTTATGGTCAGAGTTGCGCCCCGAGTACGTAAAGATCGACCGACACTTCATCGACGGCATTCATCAGGATGCCGTCAAACGTGAGTTCGTCGGTTCAATGCTGCAAATGGCCAAAGCTTCACGCGCTTCAGTCATCGCCGAAGGCATCGAACTGCCGGAAGAACTCTCGGTATTGAGCGAGATGGGTGTAGATCTGGTGCAGGGTTACCTGCTGTGCCGCCCGCAGGAACAACCTCCACGCGACGCCCGCAAGCTGCTGCCAAAACTGGATGCTGTGGCGACGCCCACCTTGACCGATGAAGGCAGCGACCTGAGCGCTTTACTCAACGAGCAACCGGCCGTCGAGCAAAGCACTCCCACCGCTTCGGTGCTCGAAGCCTTTCGCAAGCAGGCAGCGCTGAACTCCATGGCTGTACTGGATGACCAGGGGCGACCGTGCGGCATCGTGCATCGGCATTCGCTGTCTGAAGTGCTGCTCAAACCCTTCGGAACCGAACTGTTCGCCCGCAAGCCGATCAGCCGTTTGATGAGCGACGATTTTCTCGCGGTTGAACTGAACCAGTCGCTGCAGAAAGTCAGTCGTTTATTGACCAGCCGCGCCCGACAGCGCATCGAAGAAGACTTCATCATCACCTTGAACGGCAGCTACCTGGGGCTTGGCCGAGTGATCGATGTACTCAAGTTGATTACCGAACTGAAGATTCAGCAGGCCCGTTATGCCAACCCGCTGACACTGTTGCCCGGCAACGTCCCGATCCAGCAATGCCTGACCCGCCTGCTACAGCAGGGCCGCGAGTCGATGATTTGCTACGTGGACATCGACAGCTTCAAACCCTTCAACGATATCTATGGTTACGGCCGTGGCGACGAAGTCTTGCTGTGCCTGGCGCAATGCCTGAATGACCGTATTGACCCTAGCCAGGACTTCGTCGGCCACATTGGCGGCGACGACTTCCTGATGGTGCTGGGCTCCGAGGACTGGCGGAAGCGCCTGAACATACTGCTGGAAGACTTCCAGAATCAGTGCCGCCGCTTCTATCGCGTCGAGCATCTGGAAGCGGGCTGCTTTATCGCCTCCAATCGTCAAGGCCAGCGCCAGGAATTCCCCCTGCTGTCGCTGTCCATTGGCGTGATTCATTTGCACAGCGAATCCTGCAGCGAGCTCGATGCAAGCCAATTGGCCGAACTGGCGTCAGAGGCCAAGCATCATGCCAAGGACATTATTGGCGCGAGCGTGCATGTGATTGATACGCGGGAGTTGGGGTTGGCTCAGGTGGGGTGATGGGCTGTGCAATGCCAAGGCGGTGCGGTGGTTGTCGTGGGACCGGCTTTAGCCGGGAAGGCAATGTTTCGGTACAGGAGTTCTCATTGCCTTTACTGGCCTCTTCCCGGCTAAAGCCGGTCCCACGTCAGGAAAATTGCAGGCAGCCAGAGATCTCACACAGGAGATCTTATTCCAAGCCGCAGCTACTCGGGATAACTGAACTCAAACACCCGGACCACTTCCGACGCATGCCACGACGCGGCAGCAACGCCATCTGAAGGCCCTGAGAACCGCCCCAAACGCTCAGCGCACTCAAAAAACCCGGTACGCGGCAATCGACTCGCGCCCTGGCTGATCACCAGCGAACTACGCAACGGCTGCTCGGCTTTGGCATCAATGGCCGCGAGGTGTTCCAGGGCTGCAGTCAGGGTCTGCATGGCCGGAGTTGGCAATTGCAGACGCTCCAGCAATGCGCGATAGGTCAACAGATGTCGCTGGCGACGTGCCTGATCCAGCTCGGCCAGCAGCCCGTCCCAATGCTGACGACTGATGCGCACACTCATGCCTCACCCCGCCAGCCCGTCAAACCCATTTCCCAGGCAAGGCTGCGAAGAATTGCGGCGTCAGGTTTACGCTCGCCACGTTCAATCATTTCCAGATACGACGGACTAATCCCAACGGTTCTTGCCAATTGCGCGACTTCAAGCCCTTTGGCGGCACGTAGCGCCGCCAACTGATCAAGACCCGGCAGTTCGGCAACCTCACCAACAGACACGACCGGTGCGGGATTTGGCTGAGCCTCTGAGTGACCAGAAATGCCGGCGGCCTTGAGCAACGCCTGATACTGGGCCCACGGCAGAACCGCGTACTCGGGCTCACCATCGCGAGAAATAACCTGCAGATCCATACAACCCCCATGTAGGACAACTACACACATCGAGTAGGTTTATTCCCATGGCCGCAGTTTAACAGCGGTCATGGGCTACTTGCCCACTCCAAGTGCGCTCCCCAGCCTCCTGATCGGGTTGAGAGGACTGATCCGTCAATCCTTGGCTTTTTCCTGCTCAAGCAAGGCAGCAGTGGCAGGCAGACGCTCGACTACAATCAGCTTTTCCGGTGATTGACGTGCACGCCACTCGCGGAACGCATTCAGCTCGCCATCGAGGCTTTTCATGATCCAGGCTAGAACGGCAATGTCGTCGAACATACCGAGCCCGGGTATCCAGTCGGGGATCGCGTCCAGCGGGCTCAGGAAGTACATCAGACCGGCCACGATCGACAGCAGCGCCTTGGGGCTGATCGATCGATACTCGCCCCGCCAGTAAGCCAGACACAACGCCTGCAACAGGCGCAGGTCATCCTTTATCTTGCCAAGGCGACTGCCTTCAGCAGAACCTTTTCGCGCCACGGCGAATAGCAAGGCTGGCAAGCGTCCGGCAGCGATCAATCGTCGCGCCATAGGCAGATATCGAAGCAAATTCCACGGTGCTTTCATGTCAACTCCCGTTGAACGACGTTTGTTGCCGATAAACACCGTCCCTACAAAGTCGGTGTCCGGTACTCAAAAAGGTTATCCACACAACTTGTGGATAACCTTGTGAACAGAGGCGTTTTTTCTGGCCACAACCCTTGTTTTACGGGGTCCGGAGTCAAATCGGGCGTTTTTTAGTCACATAAAAAAAGCTATAAAAATCGTTGACTTAAGCCTGCCCAGAAGTTACCCACAGCCACTGTCACAAAAATGTTGGATCGTCAGACAAAGCACACGGCTTCTGTCGTCGGTTCTGTTACTCCGACTGCGCCCATCCGAATCCGTTCGACCAGAAACGACAACGCCCCGTCGAAACGGGGCGTTGTGGTCAAACCGGTGCGTCGCTTACTTGGAAGCGGGAGCCGCCGGCTCTTCTTCGGCGTCAGGTGCACCTGCGGCTGCAGGGTCCTTGATGCCCAGCAGTTCCAGGTCGAATACCAGAACCGAGTTGGCAGGGATCGTCGGGCTTGGGCTCTGTGCGCCGTAGGCCAGATCGCTCGGAATGTAGAGCTTGATCTTCTCGCCAACGTGCATCAGTTGCAGACCTTCGACCCAACCCGGGATCACGCCGCTAACCGGCAGATCAATCGGGCTGCCACGCTCAACAGAGCTGTCGAAAACCTTGCCGTCAGTCAGCTTGCCTTCGTAGTGAACAGTCACTACGTCAGTTGGCTTAGGCTGAGGGCCATCGGCTTTCTTGACGATTTCATACTGCAGGCCCGAAGCGGTAGTCACTACACCTGCCTTCTTGCCGTTTTCTTCAAGGAATTTTTTGCCGGCTGCTGCCGACTCTTCGCTCATTTTGGCCATACGCTCTTCGGCGCGCTTTTGCAGCGCTGCGAAGGCTTCAACCAATTCTTCATCCTTGAGCTTTTGATCTTTCTTGCCGACGGCATCTTCGATACCAAGGGCTACTGCTTTGGAGTCAAGGTCATCCATGCCTTCCTGAGCCAGGCTTTTGCCCATGTTCAGACCAATGCCGTAAGACGCTTTTTGTGCCGGGGTTTTCAGCTCAACAGTGCTGGCTTGCTTATCACAACCTGCGAGTACCAGACCGACCAGGGCAATCGCCGCTGCCAACCGATGCTGTTTCATTCTGATTCCTTGTTCATGCGCCAATAGGGCAAACGAGTAAAGCCGCGAGCTTATCAGGGTGCCGCGATCAATGGCTACCGGCATGAGAGGCAGAAAATGCAGATAAGTTCAGGTATCCAAAGGTTTTCTTGGCAAGAGCGTGGGATGTTCAGTTGGGGTTCAGGTCTGGGGGGCAATCGGGCTGGCATAGGCCCAACCTTCGTTTAGTGCATTTTGTGTACATATCCGTTTTTGTTGTGACGGCTGGTATTGGTTGCGCCCTTCGTTCAGACAGCGCACGCGCAAAAGAAGGCCGCGATCAATCGCTAATCATTTCAGTGTCGATGAGCGGCGTCGAAGGTCAGTGTGATCGACCCGGGATGCCGTTTCTCGCGTTCAGCAAGATAACGGTAGGCGAAAGACTGCACGTTGACTGGCCGAGAATATGCGGGCTGCTATAACCTGCCGACTACCATTTTCAACATTGATTATCATTAGCATTAAAACTTATACTCCTCCCCCGCGATTCAATCGGTCAGGGTGACTTAATGTTCGATCTGGAAAACGTCAGCCTCAACGTCACCGAGCGCACTCTGCTCCACCCCCTCAGCATGCAACTGCCTCATGGCGAGATGATCGGCCTGATCGGTCACAACGGCTCGGGCAAATCGACCCTGCTCAAACTGCTGGCCCGTCAGCTGCAACCGTCCTCAGGAACGATCAGCCTGGACGGCAAGCCGCTGAGCAGCTGGAACGGTCGCGATTTCGCCCGTCAGGTCGCTTACCTGCCCCAACAATTGCCGCAGACCGACAGCTTGAATGTCCGCGAACTGGTCGCTTTCGGGCGTTACCCCTGGCATGGGGCGCTGGGTCGCGTGACGCGCGAAGACAACATGCACATTGATCGTGCGCTGGAACTGACCGACACCGACACCTTTGCCGAACGGATGGTCGACCAGTTGTCCGGTGGCGAGCGCCAACGGGTATGGCTGGCCATGTTGCTGTCGCAAAACAGCCGTTTCCTTTTGCTCGACGAGCCGACGTCTGCACTGGACATCGCCCATCAGGTGGAAGTGCTCGGCAGGGTCAAGACCCTTAGCCGCGAACTCAACCTCGGGGTGCTGGTGGTCTTGCATGACGTCAATATGGCAGCTCGTTATTGCGACCATCTGCTGGCACTGCACGGTGGACGTTTGCTGGCCCAGGGCAGCCCAAGCCAACTGATGCGCAGTGAAATCCTGCAAGACATTTATGGCATTGCGATGGGCGTGCTGCCCAACCCTGTCGACGGCTCACCGATCAGCTACCCGATCTGACTGATTGAGGTGAATCATCGAGCGCAGCGCGGTGGTTTACCGCCCGGCAGCGCCAAGGGCGGCTAGAGGGTAATCATTTCCGGCGGCGGCTCGTCGATCAAAGGACAGTTATCACAATGAGCCAGCGTGTCCAGACGATAGCGAATGCAGCAGACTCGCCTTTGACGCCAGCGTCCGTCTGCGCGCAGGTCACAGGACACGGGTTCGTAGCGAATCGGTAAAAACAGCGGATTGCGTGAACCGTCCGGGCGCCGTTCGGTTTCCAGCAGTGCCTTGCCATCCGCCAATAGATGCGGCGGCAGCGGCACTCGCGCCATTTCACCGATAAACCACTCGAAATAGTTACCGGCGTTGCTCCACAGCACTTTGGGTGAGAGCTTGACCTCACTGGCCAGGCCCTGCACAAAAGGCTGCAAATGGGTGTCGATCAGGTCGCTGAAACGTTGGAACGGATCGCTCGGAGGGCTACTGAACACCTCGCCGTCGCCCGTCAGCTTGAAGGCTTCAGGCAAGCCCTGTGCATCAAGCACCACCCCGACGTCAGCAAAGTCCAACGGCAGGCGACGGCCAAGTACCAGAGCAGCAGCCACCACCGGCGGAATCAGTTTGACCAGATAATACTTCGACCATTGTGACGCCAGGGCGCGACGATCCTGGCCCGCGTGTTCCGGTGAAAAACGCTGCAGCAAAGGCTCCAGATACTCAGGCTGCAACAGCCGCGTGGAAGCAATCGAGGGCCGGGGATCATCACGCGTTACCAGCACGTCGCGATAGCTTGCGAACTGCCCCATGAACAGCGGCGCTAGGGCAGCAATCATGCTTGCGCCCCGCGCTGCCTGGCGTCGGGAGTGATTACGCTCAGCTGAAATAACGTCAACATAACTGGCATTGCTCGAAGAACACTTCGCGGCTCTGCACCATCAGCGCAGCCAATGCCCACAGTGCGAAATTAATCTGTGACGGCTCGCGATCATGCGGCACCTGCCAGACATCGCCGTCACGCGCCACTTCAAGCAGCGGCTTATCGTCGACCATCAACACAAGGAAGCGCTCGCCTGCATCGGCGAACAGTCGGCGCCCGTCGGGCAGTAACAGCGTTCCGTTGGTAGAGTTGCAGGACATGGCAGGACCACCTCGGGCCGCGAAAAAGATGCGCATTGAAAACAGCGCCCCCGGCTCGTATGACGCTCAGGGGCGCTGCGGATTTAGTCCGGATGTGTAAATCACACCGCAGTCAGAGTCGCTCAGGCACTTTGTGCCGCCCGGCTCTTCGTATCGCGATTGATGCTTTTGCCACCCTGTGGCTGATCGAAAATCGATGCAGCGATTTCCGCAGCACGCATCGGCAACACCGACAGCAGCGTGTCGCTGAGGCCGTGGCTGTCCTGGCTGAAGCCCTGCATGTAGATGCTCGCACGCAGACGCGGATCGGTTTGCAAACGGTAATCGCGACCCACTTCATAGTCGCCAAGGTAATCCTTGAGCGGCGCGAGCAGCTCGCGATGGGAGCTGCGCTGATAACCGGTAGCCAGAATCACCACGTCATAACGGCGTTGCTCGGTCGCGCCGGTGGCGCTGTCGCGCAGGGTCAGTTCGATGCCGTTGCTGTCGGCACCGGCCAACTCGACAGTGCGCCGGCTGAGAAACGCATGACGCTGCTGATTGGCAACTTTCTGTCGGTAAAAAATCGAATAGATCGACTCGATCAGGTTGAGGTCCACCACCGAATAGTTGGTGTTGTGGTATTCCTGGATCAACTTTTCACGCTCTGCCTGCGGCTCGTTGAACACCAGATCGGTATAGCTCGGCGCGAAGATTTCGTTGACGAAAGGGCTGTCATCCGCTGGTTTTAGCACCGCTGCACGCAGAATCATGTCGACCTGTGCCGACGGGTAGCTGTCATTCAGGTCAATGAACGCCTCGGCCGCACTCTGCCCGCCGCCAATCACCGCAATGCGCATCGACGGGTTCTTCAGGCATGGCTGTCTGGCGATACTTTCCAGGTAGCGCGAGTGGTGGAACACGCGCGCGTCGTTACGTAGATGACTGAACGCCGCCGGGATGCGCGGCGTCCCACCGGTACTGACGACTACGGAGCGCGTCAGACGGAAACGCTCCTGACCCCGCACATCGGTGGACAGCACTTTGAGCAGTTCTATGCCATCAGGACCTTGAACGGGCTCGACGCGGGAAACTTCTTCGCCATAGGCGCACTGCTCGGAAAACTGTCGGGCCACCCAGCACAGATAGTCGTTGTATTCCATACGGCACGGATAAAGTGTGCCCAGGTTTATGAAGTCGATCAGTCGGTCGTGTTTGTGCAGGTAATTCACGAAACTGAAAGGGCTGGTCGGGTTACGCAAGGTGACCAGATCCTTGAGGTAGGAAATCTGTAACTCGCTCTGGGTGACGAGGGTGTTGCCATGCCAGCGGTAGTCGTGCTGTTTGTCGAGGAAAAGCGCCTGATAATTGCGCCCCTGCTGCAGAGCCTGTTCCTGCAAAGCAATCGCCAGCGCCAGATTAGACGGACCAAAGCCAATGCCAAGTACGTCGTAGGTCGGTGAGATCAACTGAGTCATGATGCCAGTGTCCTGTTTCACGGTAGCTGTGTAGCACGACGCGGGCCGGAATAAATCTTCCTCACCCTGAGGGTGGCGTTACTCCGCCTTCACGGCGCAGCCTGCCTTTTCCAACACCTGCGCATCGGCCAGAAGAAGCGCTTTCAAAAGTGCATTCAAAGGTAGTGACGAGAGCGCTCAGAAAAACTTTAGTAATGTTTCTCATTTGCGTATCGGGCCGCAGAAGTGGAGCGCCAGGCTAAAGCGCAGTCGCCCCCCCCTCGCAGGGAGTGTCGGAATGCCGCATTCCCGGATAAATTCGGTGCCGGTCAGGGCAGTGCCGACTGCGCTAGAGCGCGGTGTCAAAGACACCGCGGCCCCGCTTGAGAAACACCACATAAACCTCTGAATTCATGCTGTTTTTTTGCAGCAGCGAGCCTGTTCGTGAAAGGTCTGGCTCAGACGAAGAATCCCGCACCATAAAAGGCGAATTGCCAGCATGCAATTTTTCTTAAATTTTCCTTCGCTCGCTCGTCTTAACAAAAATGATTCGGCTTGGCTTCCCCTCTCAGGGCCAACGCACCGATCAGCCCTTGAATTCCAGCGTGCCCGACGGTGGCCGCAGAGCCTAGGAAAAAATGATGCAGACTCCCCCACAAAGCACCCTTGGTGAGCTTTTCAAGCTACTGCGGCCGTTCTGGCCACAGTTGCTGATGGCGACGGTCCTCGGCATCATCGGCGGCGCCAGCATTACTGCGCTACTTGCCACCATCAACCACAGCCTGAATGCCGAAGGTGGCATGCAATCAGGCTTGCTGGCAGGGTTTGCCGGCCTCTGTGTGCTGGCGCTGGTGGGATCGATCATTTCTGACATCGGCACCAACTATGTCGGGCAGCACTCCATTGCACGGTTACGTAAAGAGCTGGGCAGCAAGATCATCTCCGCCCCTATCGAGCAGATCGAGCGCTATCGCAGTCATCGCCTGATCCCGGTACTGACGCACGACATCGATACCATCAGCGACTTTGTGTTCGCCTTTGCACCGCTGGCGGTATCGCTGACGGTCTGCCTCAGCTGCCTGGGCTACCTGGCGGTCTTGTCGCTGCCGATGTTCCTCACCACGGCGGTCGCCATCATCATTGGCAGCGCCATCCAGTTTCTGGTGCGCAGCCGTGGCATCCGTGGGTTCTTTCAGGCCCGCGAAGAAGAAGACGAACTGCAAAAGCACTACCGTGCCCTGGCTGAAGGCGCCAAGGAACTGCGTATCAGCCGCCCGCGCCGCTTCCAGCACTACAACGAGCGCCTGCAAGGCACCATTGATCGCATCTGCGATATCCAGGTTCGTTCGATCAACCTGTTTGTGGTCGCCAAAGGCTTCGGCTCCACCCTGTTCTTCATCGTCATAGGCCTGGCTCTGGCCTATGAGTCAATCTGGCCGAGCACCGATAGAGCCACCCTCAGCGGCTTTATTCTGGTGTTGCTGTACATGAAAGGTCCGCTTGAGCATCTGGTCGGCAACCTGCCCATCGTCAGTCGTGCCCAGGTTGCTTTCCGGCGCATTGCCGAGCTGTCGATTCGCTTCTCTTCTCCGGAGCCCAACCTGCTGTTGCGCGACGATGAGCGCAAGCCCCTGGACATTGAGCAGATCGAACTGCGTGACCTGAGCTACCACTACCCTACCGAAGACGGCAGCACCGGTTTTGGTGTCGGTCCGCTCAACCTGACCATCCAGCGCGGTGAGATTCTGTTTATTGCGGGCGAAAACGGCTGCGGTAAAACCAGCATGATCAAACTGCTATTGGGCCTTTATGTGCCCCAGAGCGGCCAGGTATTGATTGATGGCAAACCTGTCGACGACAGCAACCGCGACGACTATCGCCAGCTGTTCACGACTATTTTTGCCGACTACTTCCTGTTCGAAGACCTGCTCAAGGACAGCGCTGAAATCCCCGCCGAAGCCAACCGCTACCTGGAACGGCTGGAAATTGCCCACAAGGTCTCACTGAACGACCACAGCTATTCCACCACCGACCTGTCCACCGGTCAGCGCAAACGTCTCGCTCTGGTTCAAGCCTGGCTCGAGAAGCGCCCGGTGCTGGTGTTCGATGAATGGGCCGCAGACCAGGACCCTGAGTTCCGGCGCATTTTCTACACCGAGTTGCTGCCGGAGCTGCGCGCCCAGGGTAAGACCTTGATCGTGATTTCTCACGACGATCGCTACTTCGATGTCGCCGACCGATTACTGCGGATGAGCGCGGGAAACATCGTCGAGGTCCAGCGCAAGAACAAGGACACCTCGTCAACCAGCCCCGACGTCGCACTCACCTGATCCGTCACGGCGCCCCTGATTACAGTGGCGCCGTAGTTGTAAAAAGCTGTCTGTCATCGCCAATACCAAAAAACTAAAAAACTAAAAAAGTTTTATTAAAAACCAGTATCCAGGAGCGTAAAAATTGATTGGTAAAAGCAAGCCCCCAACCCTCAAACACCCAGCCAGCCATCTGGCGATGTTGATCAGCAGCGCCGCCCTGGGTCTGGCATTGACCGCCACCAACGCAGTTGCCGCGCCGGTGCGCATCGATATT
This sequence comes from Pseudomonas sp. Irchel 3A5, assembly GCF_900187575.1. Classification (NCBI taxonomy): domain Bacteria; kingdom Pseudomonadati; phylum Pseudomonadota; class Gammaproteobacteria; order Pseudomonadales; family Pseudomonadaceae; genus Pseudomonas; species Pseudomonas sp. Irchel 3A5. The sequence goes on from NZ_FYDU01000003.1 coordinate 247,370, forward strand.
CCGGCGCAACCGCTGGGTTCGGCGCTGATCAGTCTCGGTACACAGTCTGACTTGCAAATCGTGTTCAACCCGGTTCAATTGCAGAACCTGCGCAGCCCCGAGCTGCACGGGGAAATTGAACCAACGCAAGCACTGAACTCGCTGCTCCGTGGGACGGGCATCCAGTATCAGATAGAAGGCAGCCGGGTCACCTTGCTTGCCGCGGCACCGACCAGCGGCCAGTTGACCATACCCGACCAGATCATTTCCGGTCGCGCGGCGGTGCCAGAGGGTTACGAGAGCTACGTTCCGAAAACCAGCAACAGCGCCAGCAAGACCAATACGCCGCTGGTCGAGATCCCGCAGTCCATCTCCGTGGTCACCCGCAAGCAGATGGAAGACCAGGGCGCGCAAACCGTCACGGATGCGTTGCGTTACGTCCCGGGCGTCAAAGTCGAAGCTTATGGTCTCGATCCGAAAGGTTTCGACTGGCTGTACATTCGCGGCTTCAACGGTCAATCCACCAGCGACTACCTCAATGGCCTGCGTCAGCAGAACAACAGCTATGCGTTCTTCCGCAGCGAACCTTATGCGTTTGACCGTATCGACGTGGTAAAAGGCCCCTCTTCGACCCTGTTCGGCCAAGGTGACGCTGGCGGTATCATCAACCGCGTCAGCAAGAAACCCGAAGTCAACCATGTCAACGAAGTACAGCTTTCAGTCGGCAACTATGACCGCCGACAAGGCCAGTTCGACCTCGGTGGCGCACTGGACGATCAGCAGCACTTCCTTTATCGCGTCGTCGGTTCGGTACGGGACACCAACACGCAGGTGGAATACGACGATGGCCACGAAGTCAAAGATGACCGCCTGTACATCGCGCCATCCTTCACCTGGGCACCGGACGAAGACACCAGCCTGACGTTCCTCAGCGACTTCCTGCGTGACCGTAACGGCGGCTCGCTGTTTGCTTATAGCACGCCAAACGGGCACACCACCGATACGCTGATGGGTGATCACAGCTTCAACCACCTGAATCAGGATCAGTACAGCTTCGGTTATGAGTTCCGTCATCGTTTCGACGACACCTGGGAATTCCGCCAGAACGCCCGCTATGGTCAGGTAGACGTGATCTTCCAGAACCTGCTGCCGTTCAGTGTTGATACCAGCACCGGAAACACCATTCGTGGCGCAGACCGTTTTGATCAGCACATGAACACTTTTGCGCTGGACAACCAGTTGCAGGCTGACTTCCAGACCGGCCCGTTCACGCACAAGCTGCTGACCGGCGTGGATTACACATGGCAGGACGCCGACGTCACTCGCTGGCGCGTTCGCGGCCCGGACCTGAACATCTACAACCCGGTCTACGGCCAGCCGGTGACCCGCCCAACCAAGGCCAACAGCATCGGCTCGATCGACTATGACCAGACCATCGAGCAGATCGGTGGCTACATTCAGGACCAGATCAAGTTCGACGATCACTGGATCCTGACCGCAGGCGGTCGCTACGACTATGTGCGCAATGACCTGGATAACCACGTCGCTGACCCGACGAACCAGAAAGACAATGCCTTTACTGGCCGTCTGGGCCTGACCTACCTGACTGAGTTCGGCCTGGCGCCGTACGTCAGCTATTCCGAGTCTTTTGCGCCTAATACTGGCCTGGACAGCAGCGGCAGGGGCTTTGATTCGAGCGAAGCGCACCAGTGGGAAGCGGGTGTCAAATACCAGCCTACCGACGCTATCCTGATGACCCTGGCAGCCTACGACCTGACCAAGACCAACGTACTGACCCGGGATCTGGGCAATACCGCTTTCTCGGTCGCCAATGGCGAACAGCAGTCGCGCGGTATCGAAGCCGAGGTCAAGGCCAAACTGGACCAGAACTGGGACCTGATTGCGTCCTACACCTACACCAAGGCCGAGATCACCAAGAGCAACGCTGGCGACGAGGGTAATCGTCCGGCCAACGTGCCCAAACACATGGCTTCGGCCTGGCTGAACTACACCTTCAACGACACGATTCTCAATGGCCTCAGCCTGGGTGGCGGCGCACGTTATACCGGGGTGCTCTACGGCGATAACGCCAACACCTTCCACATCGACAACTACACCCTGTTCGACGCGGGCGCGAGCTACCCGCTCAATAAGAGCGTGACTGTCTCGGTCAATGCCCAGAACCTGCTGGACGAGAAATATTCAGCCACTTGCGATGACTCGTACGAGTGCTACCCGGGCATGCGTCGCACCTTGCTGACCAGCGTGAAATACAAATGGTGATCAACGCCTGATCTTTCAGGGGTACGCGTCTGTCCGCGCAGCACCATGCTGCGTCGGGCAGGCAGCGCCTGTCCAGACTGTGTCAGTGCGTTGCTGAACCCTCAGCCGGGCTCCTTTGATCAAGGGGCCCGGTGTCGTTTTTGGAGGATCACGATGAGCCGTTACCACCGAGGAGAACGAACATGCCTCTGACCCGCCGTCACCTGCTTAAGCGATTCGCCGTCGGCGGCCTTGCGCTGGCCAGCGGTCTGCCTGCCATGAGCCTTTTCGCCGCCCCGCTGCAACGTATCATCGCCATCAACTGGGCTGCCGCCGAAACGCTGTTGACGCTGGGAGTCACGCCACTGGCGATCTCCGACGGCAGTTATTACAGCCGACGCATGCCCACTGCGCCACTGCCTCCCGAAGTCCTCGACGTGGGCCCCTACTGGGAACCCAATCTTGAATTGATCAAAGAACTCTCCCCGCAATTGATCCTCAGCGATCAAATGCCGCCTGCCATCGCCCGCTCGCTGCAGGGCATTGCGCCCACCGAAGTGGTCGATGTCTACCCCAGCGCCCGTAGCGTCTGGACCAGCGCCACGGGCTTCATGACCCGGCTGGCAGCCCGTATCGACCGCCAGCAACAGGCTGCAAGCTGGATCGCGGCAGGTGAAACCCGTCTCGCTCAACTGCGCGCACAACTGGCGCAACGCCCTCAGCCGCCAATCTGTGTGGTAGTGCTCAATCAGGACGGTCGCCATGCGACGGTCTACGGCAAGAACAGCATGATTCAGGACGTGCTCGACCGGCTCGGTCTGGTCAATGCCTGGCAAGGCCCAAGCAGCGCCATGGGCATTTCCCTGATTGGCGTCGAACGACTCGCCGAAACCCCGGACGCGCACCTGCTGTACATCGAAATTCCGACGACGTCGGCGCGCCTGCAGAGCCTGCGCCAGACCAACGCGCTGTGGGAAAACCTGCCCGCAGTAAGACGTGGCAACACCCTGGCGCTGGGTAAATTCTTCCCTTACGGCGCGGCTGCCTCGGCACTCAACCTGGCCGAACTGATCGGCGCGTACCTGAGCCATCGCGGAGAACAAGAGCATGCTTGAACCGGCTATCGGCCTGGCGGCCCCTCGCCCTGCGCTGTTCCAGGGACCTCTGCCCTGGGTTCTGGTGCTGACCTTGCTGGCGATGCTGATCGCGTTGCATGGCTTACAGGCCCTGCTGCCCAGCGCGCTGTGGTGGCAGGCACTGTGGACCCCAGACCTGGACGACGGCCGTCAGGTCCTGCTGCATTTCAGCTTCGCACCACGCCTGCTGGTCAGCCTGATGGTAGGGGCTGCGTTAGGACTGGCGGGGACGCTGTTTCAGCAGATTCTGCGCAACCCGCTGGCCGAGCCGGTCACGCTCGGCGTGGCGGCCGGAGCCAATCTGGCCCTGTCGATTGCCACTATCGCAGCACCTGCCCTGCTGCTGCATGGCCTGGAGGGAGTGACGCTGGTCGGTGCCGGACTGGCCACGCTGGCGCTGTTCGCCTTCGCGTGGAGCCGCACGATGTCTTCGCTGCGCTTTATCCTCGCGGGCATGGTGATCAGCCTGTATTGCAACGCCATCAATTCACTGCTGGTGTTGTTCAACCATGACTACCTCGTCGACCTGCTGCTCTGGCAAGCCGGTTCACTCAACCAGAGTGGCTGGGAAGGCGTGACTTATCTGGCGCCTCGTCTGGCCGTCGCCGCACTGATCGCCGGTTTGCTCGCCAGACCTCTGGCCGTGCTGGGGCTTGAAGACCAGAGCGCGGCGAGCCTTGGGGTTTCTCTGCGGACCACGCGCACCCTGGGGCTAGTAGTCGCCGTGGCACTCAGCGCCTTCGTTACCAGCGCCGTCGGCATCATCGGTTTTGTCGGTCTCGCAGCGCCAGCCATCGCCCGCCTCAGCGGGGCGCGCACCTTGCGCCAACGGCTGATATGGGCACCGTTGATGGGCGCAGCGCTGCTGTGTCTGGTGGACCAGTGCGCGCGTGAGCTTTCACGATTTGTCGGTGAAGTGCCGGCCGGCATTCTCACCGCCGTGTTCAGCGTGCCGCTGTTGCTCTGGCTGCTCAAGCGTCAGCGCAACGGCGGCATCGTCGCGCAGCAGGGCAGCACGTGGCGCAGGCTTCACAACCCTGGCCGGTACATCAGCGTCGGTGCAGTACTGCTCGTGTTGCTGGTCATACCGGCAATCAGCCTGGGCATTGGCTTGCACGGCTGGCACTGGAGCGGCCCGGAGCAATTCGACGGCGCGTTGCAATGGCGATTGCCACGGGTAATGGGTTCGCTCAGCGCCGGAGTCATGTTGGCGGTGGCTGGTTTGTTGATCCAGCGCCTGACCGGCAACCCGATGGCCAGCCCGGAAGTACTGGGTGCCAGCTCCGGTGCAGCGCTGGGGGTGATGGTGCTGTTCCTGTTGGTGCCACAGCCACAGGCCTTGATGGTGCCAGCAGCCTGCGCCGGTACCCTGCTCACACTCGGCGCACTGTTCTGGTTCAACTGGCGCAGCGCCTTGAGCCCGGAGCGCCTGTTACTGACCGGGGTCTGCCTGACCACGCTGATGGGGGCATTGAGCACGCTGCTGATGGCCAGCGGAGACCCGCGCATGACCTTGCTGTTGAGCTGGATGACCGGTTCGACCTATCACGTCGACGGTCCGGCCGCGCTGACGGCGCTGGTGATCGCTGGCGTCATGCTGCTGGTCAGCCTGCTGCTTTCGCGGCCGCTGGACTTGCTGACCCTGGGTGGCGGCACAGCCTCGGCCCTCGGCTTGCCATTGCGTCTCAGCCACCTGGCGATTCTCGGCGTGGCAGCAGTGCTGACCGCGACCGCCACGCTGATCGTCGGCCCGCTGAGCTTCGTTGGTTTGATCGCGCCGCACATCGCCCGCCAGCTCGGCGTGCACCGTACTGCGCCGCAGATCTTGCTGAGTGCAATCATCGGCGGCCTGATCATGCTCGTAGCCGACTGGCTGGGACGTAATATCGCCTACCCGTGGCCAGTTTCTGCAGGGTTGCTGGCAGCCTTTATCGGTTGCCCGTACTTCCTCTGGCTAATGCACCGCCAGCGGCGCTGATCGGTTGCGCTGCCAATCGTGGTGAAGCCTGAACAGAGGCCTGTTCAGGCTTCACTCGATGTTTACCAGTGACGCGAGAGAAACTGCGCCGCTTGCCGGAAGTAGCTGTCCACTTCGGGCACCAGCCCGCCCATCCTCAGAAAGTCATGGGTCATGCCATGACACAGCTGCGCGTGCACCGAGACGCCCTGTTCACGTAACGCCTCGGCATAGGCCAGGCCCTCGTCCAGCAGCGGATCGTATTGCGCGGCATACAGCAAGGCAGGCGCACTGCCGCGCAATGCATCAGCCGCATACAGTGGTGAACAACGCCAGTCATGACGCTGTGCCAGATCCGCTGCGTAGTGCTGATAGAACCAGTCCAGGCTGGCGGTTTCCAGCAAATAACCTTCCGCAAACAGCTCTTGAGATTCGCTGCGCCGGGTTGCGTCAGTGGCCGGGTAGAACAGCAACTGCGCTCGCGGCTGCGGCCCGCCCTCGCTGGCCAATTGGGCGGCCAGCACACTGGCCAGAGTGGCCCCGGCACTGTCACCGGCGACAGCAATGCGCTTCACGTCGAGGCCGTAAGACGCGGCATTCTTTTGCAGCCAGTCCCAGGCGTCGCGGGTGTCATCCAGCGCTGCCGGGAATGGCGCTTGAGGCGCCAGCCGGTAACCCAGTGCAAGCACCGCACAGCCACAGGCCTGGGCCAGCGAACGGCACAGATCGTCGTGAGAATCCAGACTGCCCACCGTGTAACCGCCCCCATGCAGATACAGCAACACCGGCCTGGGTGCCGACGCGTCGGATACCGGTTGGTACAGACGCGCTGGCAATTCATGCCCTTGCCGCCCAGGCAACAGCAAATGCTCGACCGGCATCAGCGGCGCACTGGCCTTGAGCGCCTGCGAAGAGGCTTCGAACTCTTCCCGCGCCTGCACGACGCTCAGCTCATGAAGCGCCGGACGTCCGGCCTGGCGGCCTTCGTCAACCATATCGAGAAAGGCAGAAATATCCGGGTGCAACATACTCACCTCGTTAACTAGTGTTCGGCTCATACCGGCATCTGCTCGCGTTCAGCGACCTGTGCGCAACAGTGCTGGATCAGGCCTTGCAGTTCCTGGCGGTACAACGCCATCAGTTGTTCGACGGTCGTGGTGCGGAACACCCGACTACTGAACAGACAACGTAATGCCAGCTCACCGTCGTAAACCTGACCGATGATCTCCAGCCAGTTGTTCAGCGGTGCACTGGCCGCATACGCATCGCCGGGACGCTCCTGCAGCGGCGCAAACAGCGCCTTGTCATCAAAGCTCTGGTCGAATTGCCCCAGATAGTTGAAGGTCACACGCGGTTGCACCCTGCCTGCCAGCAAGCGGCGCGTCTGGGCATCACCCAGGTAACGCAGCACGCCATGTCCGATACCTTTATCAGGCACCGCACGCAGTTGCTCGCGAGTGGCAACAACCGACTCGGCATAACCGCCCTGCCCCGGCGTCAGGCGCAACGGGAACAGACTGGTGAACCAGCCAAGCGTGCGACTGTGATCCAGTCCTTCGAAAATGTCCTCGCGGCCATGGCCCTCAAGACCGAGCAACACCGACTCGCTGTCACTGAAGCGACACAGCACGCGGCCCAGCGCCGTGAGCAGCAAATCGTTGATCTGCGTGCGGTACGCCTCGGGTGCAACTTTCAGTAATTGCGCCGTCAAGTCGCGGTCCAGGCGTAACTGCACCTGTTGCATATGCGCTACACGCTGGCTGCCACGCGGGTTGTCCGGCGACGGTTCGCCCAGGCCCGCAGGCTCGGTCTGTTCCAGCCAGTAAGGCAGCTCGGCCAGCAGACGCGGATGCGCAGCATACTCGCGCAGACTTTGCGCCCAGGCCCGATAGCTGCTGGTACGCGCACTGAAGCGCGGCTCCTGGCCGTTACACAGCTGCGTATAAGCCTGTTGCAGGTCTTCAAGCAGGATCCGCCACGAGACACCGTCGATACCCAAGTGGTGAGCCACCAGCAACAGTCGTTGACTGCCGTCGGCCAACTCACTGTAAACCGCCCGCAGCAAACGTCCGTTGGTAATGTCCAGACTGCGCTGGGCCTGGTTGGCAATCGCCAGCGCGGCCTCGCTGTCCAGTGCGTCACGCAGCCACAACACCGGGTCGGCGCGCAGTCCGTCCTGCAGTTCGCTCAGCTCGCAGTAGCGCTGGCGCCACTGGCCATCGTTGCCGCGAACAAACGCCAGGCGCAGGCTGGCGTGCTCGCTGAGTATCGCTTGCAACGCCGCAGCCAGATGCACCACGTCCAACGGTTTGCGGCACTGCAAGAGGATCGCCTGGTTGAAGTGCTCAGGTGCTTGCAGATCCTGCTCGAACAGCCATTGCTGAATCGGGATCAGCCCGAACGCTTCATCACCGACACTTTCGGCCACCGCCTGTGGCTCGGCAGGACCCGCTTCGGTGCTCTCTTGGGCACGTTCCAACAGACCGGCAATGGTCTGGTATTGCAGAAGATCACGCAGACGGATCTCAAGCCCAAGGCCTTCGGCCTGACGCACCCGGGAAATCACTTGCAGACTGAGAATCGAGTCGCCACCCAGATCGAAGAAGTTATCGTGAATGCCGACTTGCTCAACCTGCAGCACCTCTTGCCAGATCGCGGCCAGAACCTGCTCGGTGTCATTACGTGGTGCAACATACGAGCTGCCGCTGTTCCATTGCGGCTCCGGAAGCGCTTTGCGGTCGAGCTTGCCGGCAGGCGACAACGGCATGCGCTCCAGCAGCATGACCTGCACCGGCACCATGTAGTCCGGCAGCCGTGCGCGCAGGTAACTGCGCAAGTCGTCGCCACTCAGCGCAACGCCTGGGTGGTTGACCACATAGCCGATCAGTTGCTTGCCGCTATGGCCGTCGCGGGCGACGACCAGCGCTTCACGAACCTGCGGGTGCTCCTGCAAACGCGCTTCGATTTCCCCGAGTTCGATACGGAACCCGCGAATTTTCACCTGATGATCGATACGCCCGACATAGTCGATCACGCCATCGACGCGGCCACGCACCAGATCGCCTGTGCGGTACAAGCGGCCGCCGTCTGTGCTGAACGGGTCAGCCACGAAACGCTCGGCAGTCAAGTCAGGACGCTGATGGTAACCGCGAGCGAGACCTTCGCCACCGATGTACAGCTCACCCGCCACACCTAATGGCACCGGGCGCAGGTCCGGATCGAGGATATGCAGTTGACGTGCACCTACGCTTTTACCAATCGGCGCATACGCCGCATCGCAAGCCGTGTTTGCGTCGGCTTTCCAGAGCAGCGGGGTCACCACCGTTTCGGTTGGCCCGTAACCGTTGGTGATGCACTGTGGACGCAGCGCCTTTTTGGCCAGTTCAAAGCTGGCGTTTGGCACAGCATCACCACCGAAGCAGTAGATCCGGACCGGCGGCGGATTACCGTCACGCAGGGCGTGCTCGGCCAGTTGTTGCAGATAGGCCGGAGGGAAGGCAACCACATCAATGCGCTGTTCGTGCAACACCGTGTAGACCTGCTCCGGTGTCCACAACTCTTCACCACGCAGCACCAGACTGCCACCGTGTACCAGCGTGGTCAGCCAGCGCTCGTGAGCACCGTCGAACGCGAACGACATGAAGTGCAGCTCGCGGGTCGAGCTGTCCATTTCGTATAGCTCGCCAATCGCGGCACAATGCATCGCCAACGGTCCATGGGCCACGCTGACGCCCTTCGGCTGCCCCGTGGAGCCTGAGGTGTAAATGATGTAAGCGAGGTTTTCAGGCTCCAGTTTTACCGACGGCAAATCGCTGCGTTCGGTGCTCAGATCCAGCGTGTCGAGCTCCAGACAAAGCACGTCGTCGGGCAGCGGCAAGCGCTCACGCAGTCGGCTGTCGGTAATCAGCAACGCAATTCCGGCATCGGCCATCTGGAACGCCAGACGCTCACGCGGGTAATCCGCGTCGAGCGGCACGTAAGCCCCGCCCGATTTGAGCACCGCCAGCAGTGCCAGCGGAATCGCAACCCCGCGAGGCAGCACCACGCCGACCCGCACTTCCGGCCCGATACCCAGGCGGATCAAATGATGCGCCAATTGATTGGAGCCAAGCTCCAGCGCGGCGTACTCAAGCTGTTCTGTGCCGCACAGCAAGGCAGTTGACGACGGACGCAGGCGCGCCTGATCTGCAATCGCCAGATGCACCGGCGGCGCCGTCAAGCGAGCCTGATGCGGGCCACGGCAATTGCTCAGAGCACTGCGATCAGCCTCGGACAGGCATTGTAGATCGCCAATGAAGCGCGCTTGACCAGCGACCATGGCGTCGAGTATCTGCTCCATGTTGCCGCGAATCCGCTCGACCGCCACCGCATCGAAATGGCTGCGCAGGTACTGGTACTCAATCTCCAGGCCTTCACCCACACGTATGGCCAAATCCATCGGCACATTGGTTACATCTTTCAGGCTCAGCTCGCCAAAGCGCGGGCCGTTACCGGCACCACGGCGCAGAGCCTCGTCTACCGGGTAGTTCTCGAACACGATGATGCTGTCAAACAATGCCTGACCGCTGTGTCCGGCCCAACGCTGGATGTCATACAGCGGCGTGTGTTCAAACTCGCGTACTTCTGCGTTGTAAGCCTGCAACTGACGCAGCCATTCGCCCAAATCATCCTGAGCCTGGGGTGCCTGGGCAATCGGCAAGGTATTGATGAACAGCCCGAGCAGGCTGTCGATACCCGGCAGTTGTGCCGGACGCCCGGCCACCGTGGCACCGAACACCACCTGTTGCTGCCCGGTATAACGCTGCAACAGCAGCAGCCAAGCACTTTGCAGCAAGGTATTGAGGGTGATGCGCTGGCTGCGCGCATAGGTTTTCAAGCGCTCGGTGGCCGTCGCATCGTAGTGGCTGTAACTCAGGCCGTGCCCCTCACCTTCGGCCGGGCGCGACAGGCTGTCGGCAAGCAGTGTCGGCTGCTGCACCTGGGCCAGGCGGGCACGCCAGAACGCTTCGGCTGCCACCCCATCCTGGCGTTGCAGCCAGCCGATGTAGTCCGCATAGCGCGCACTGACGGCTGGCAATTCAGCGCCTGCATACAGTTGCAGCACCTCTTTGATCAGTTGCGCGCCACTCCAGCCATCCATCAGCAAGTGATGAGTGGTCCAGATCAAATGCTGGCGACCGTCGCCCAGATCAATCAGGGTCAGGCGTTGCAGTGGCGGCCGAGCCAGGTCGAAACCTTCCAGACGATCCGCTTCGGCAAAGGCGACGATATCCTGCACATCGTCACGCAGGCACAACTGCGCCGGGGCCGTGGCATACACCACCTGCAACGGTTCACGCAGGCCGCTTTGCCAGATGAAACCACTGCGCAGCGTGTCATGGCGAGCCACGGCGCGGCGCCAAGCCTGGGCGAAACGTGTGCTGTCGAGCCCCTCGACCGGTACGCTGATCTGATTGACGTACAGCCCTGATCCAGGATTGTCCAGCGCATGGAACAGCATGCCCTGCTGCATGGGTGACAGCGGGTAGAGGTTCTCGACCTGAGTCAGGTCCAGTCCCAGCTTCTCGATCTGCCCAGCGTCCAGACGCGCCAGCGGGAAGTGCCCCGTTTGTGCAGCGGTCGAGTCGCTGACGCTGCTAGTTACAGGCGCGCCCACAGCAGTGATCACCTGCGCCAGTTGCGCGACGGTTGGGTGCCCAAACAGTTGTCGCGGGCTGAGTTGCAGCCCGGCCTGACGTGCGCGGCCAGCCAACTGGATAGACATGATGGAGTCGCCGCCCAGCTCGAAAAAGTTGTCGTCGATGCCGACCTGTTGCAGCCCCAGCACCTGCTGCCACAGCTGGGCCAAACGCTGTTCCAGCTCGCTGCGCGGCGCCTGATAACGCTTTTGCAAACTGCTGAAATCCGGGTCTGGCAAGGCCTTGCGGTCGAGCTTGCCATTCGGCGTCAGTGGCATGCACGCCAACACCGTCACCTGCGCAGGTACCATGTAATCCGGCAGTTGAGCCTGCAACGCAGCGCGCAGCGCCTCGGGCCCAGGAGCGGCTTCGCCGTCAGCGACAACGTAGCCCAGCAGTTGCTTGCCCAATGGGGTTTCGCGGGCAATCACTACCGCTTCACGCACACCGTCGCACGCCAACAGGCACGATTCGATTTCGCCCAGTTCGATACGAAAACCACGCACCTTGACCTGATGGTCGATACGCCCGAAATACTCCAGCACACCGTCCTGACTCCAGCGCGCCAGATCACCGGTGCGGTACATGCAACCGCCCTGCGCGTTGAACGGATCGGCTACAAAGCGCTCGGCAGTCAGGCCCGGCCGTGCGTGATAACCACGCGCCAGGCCGTCACCGGCGATGTAGAGCTCCCCGGCGACACCCGCTGGCAGCGGTTGCAGTGCAGCGTCCAGAACGTAGAGCTGGGTGTTGGCAATCGGCTTGCCGAGCAACGCCCGACCGCCACGAGGGATACGCCAGGCCGCAGACCAGATGGTGGTTTCGGTCGGGCCATAAAGGTTCCACAGCTCATCCGCCTGGGCACTGAGCACTGCTGCCAACTCAACCGACAGCGCCTCACCACCGCAGAAGAAACGACAGCCCTGCAGGCGCGAGAAATCCTCATGGGCGCTGAGCAGCGTCCAGGTCGACGGCGTCGCCTGAATCACCGTCACACCTTTTTCCAGCACAGTGGCCAACAGCCGCGCCGGGTCTCGGGCGCAATCACGGTCCACCAGTTGCACGCTGCCACCGACCAGCAACGGCAGGTACAGCTCCAGGGCGAAAATGTCGAAGGACAGCGAAGTCAGCGCCAGCACCCGGTCGCGGCCAGTCAGGCCCGGTTCCCGAGCCATGCTTGACATGAAGTTGACCACTGCGCCATGACGCACGGCAACGCCTTTAGGCTTGCCGGTGGAACCGGAGGTGTAGATCACATACGCCAAATCGTTGATGTTCACTGGCCGTTGCAATTCGCCCGGGTGCAGGTCGTGCTCGGCCAGACTGTCCAGCTGCGACCAGTCGCGGTCCAGGCAGAACACCTGCGCTTGGCTGTCCGGCAGTTCGCTCAACAAATGCTCTTGGGTCAACAGCAAGCGCACCTCGCTGTCGGCCAGCATGTGCGCCAGACGCTCAGCAGGAAACTCAGGGTCCAGCGGCACATACGCAGCGCCAGCCTTGAGCACCGCCAGCAACGCCACCGGCAACTGCACTGTACGTTCCAGTGCAACGCCGACCGCACAATCCGGGCCTGCACCCTGAGCACGCAACCAGCGGGCCAGACGATTGGCGCGGGCGTTCAACTGTGCGTGGCTGAGCTGGGCATTGCCGTCGTCCAGAGCCAGCGCCTGGGGATTGAGCGCAGCCTGTTGCTCGATCAACTGATGCAGGCAGGCCTGCCGTGGATAGTCCCTGGCGCTGGCGTTGAAATCACGCAGCACGCGCTGACGTGCGCTGCTGTCCAGCAAGCCGATTTCACCCAGTGGTTGGCGACCGTCGGCGCAAAACTGCCAAAGCAGGTGCAACAGTTGGTCGCCGATGCTCTGCACGGTTTCCGCGTGGAAGTGGCTGCAGCGGTAGTCAAAGTTCAGGCGCAGCCGCTCGCCCTGAGCAACCATCAGCGTCAACGGGTAGTTGGTGTTTTCTTGCGCCTGCATGCCGGAAAAACTCAAACCGCCCGGTGCCTGACGCAAGGCCTCGGCAACCGGATAGTTTTCGAACACCAACAGGCTGTCGAACAGCGCTTCGCCGCCTTGAGCAAAGGCGCGCTGGATGCTGCTCAGCGGCGTATGTTCGTGTTCGCGCAGTTGCAGGTTCTGCACCTGCAAAGCTTGCAGGAAATCTGCCAGTGGCTGTTCGTCGCACAGGCTGACCACCACCGGCAGGCTGTTGATGAACAGGCCCAACTGTTGCTCGATCCCGGCCAGCTCAGCCGGACGCCCGGCCACGGTCGCGCCGAAAACCACGGTGGCCTGGCCACTGTAGCGCTGCAGCAGCAACGCCCAGGCCGCCTGCAACACGGTGTTGACGGTGACTTTATGCTGACGGGCAAACGCACTCAAGCGTGCGCCCTGCGCAACGGTCAACAAGTGCTGTACCTGACCAAAACCGTCCTGCGCAGGGCTCTGCGGCACACATTCTGCCAAGCGGGTCGGCGCGTCCAGCACCGCCAGTTGCGTCTGCCAGAAAGCCTCGCTGGCGGCCACATCACGGCCTTGCAGCCACTGAATGTAATCGCGGTAATGACCACTGGCTGCGACGGTTTGCCCGGCGTAGCGCTGCAACACTTCGGCAAACAGCTGCGCGTTGCTCCAGCCGTCCATGAGGATGTGGTGATGGGTATAGATCAACTGGTGACGCCGCTCGTCACAACGCACCAGCACCAGCCGTAACAGTGGCGGCTGATCAAGGGCAAAACCTGCGGCGCGTTGCGCTTCAGCCAGCGCATCGAGGGCGCTGGCCTGATCGTCGCGATGGCGCCAGTCGAGCACTTCCAGCGGCAGTTTGAGTTGCCGATGAATCAATTGCAGCGGTTGCGCCAGACCTTCCCAAAGGAAGCTCGCACGCAAATTGTCGTGGCTGTCCAGCGCAGCCTGCCAGGCCGTACGGAAGCGCTCGGCATCAACACCGTCGATGTCGACGCGTAACTGGTTGACGTAAACCCCACCCTCGTTTTCATACAAGGCATGGAACAGCATGCCCTGTTGCATCGGTGCCAGCGGATAAAGGTCTTCGATTTGCCGAGCGGCCAGCGGCAGGACATCAAGCTGCGTTTGGTCCACGCCTGCCAACGGGAAGTCAGACGGTGTCACACCGCCCGCGCCTTCCTCCAGGCACAGTGCAATCAAACCCTGCAATTGCTCGACATAAGACTGGGCCAGCGCTTCGATGGCTGTGTCATCGAACATCGCTGTGCTGTACGTCCAGCGCAGGCTCAACTTGCCGCCAAAGACTTGGCCGTCAACGCTCAACCAGTTGCTCAGCGCCCCCTCGGCATCACGGTTGGCGCCCGATTTTTCGCTGGCAGGCTGGAACAAGGCATCGCTACCAAAACTGTGGTCAAACTGCCCCAGATAGTTGAACGTAACCCGCGCCTGCGGCAGTGCGGCAAGGCTTTGCCCTTCGCCACCCAGGTAACGCAGCAGACCATAGCCCAGGCCACGCTGCGGTACGCCACGCAGTTGTTCCTTGACCGACTTCAGCGTTGCTATCGGCTCACCACCGTCGTGCAGGCGCAGGGCAAACAGGCTAGTGAACCAGCCGACCGTGCGGCTTAGATCGAGGTCGTCGAACAGTGCTTCGCGGCCATGTCCTTCGAGCTGCACCAGCGCCGAGGTTTCGCCCGTCCAGGCGCACAGACTGCGGGTCAGGGCGGTGAGCAGCAGATCGTTGACTTGCGTGCGAAACACCGCAGGGGCCTGCTGCAACAAGGCGGCGGTGGTCGCGGCATCCAGTTCAACACTGTGCGTGCGCGCATGGCGTCCGCTCAGGCTGGCCTGTGGGTCACGGGCTGGTAAATCACCGCTCGGACCTTGCAGGCTGGTCTGCCAGTATTTCAGTTCGGCGCTCATTTCGGCGCTGTGGGCATGGGCCGCCAGTCGCTCGGCCCATTGCTGGAACGAGCTGCTGCGTGGTGGCAGTTGCACGCTGACTCCGCTCGCCAGTTGCAGGTAAGCCGTCTGCAGGTCTTCAAGCAATATTCGCCAGGAAACGCCATCCACCACCAGGTGATGAATCGCCAACAGCAAGCGCTGGCTGCCATCGGCCAAGTCCACCAACAGCGCACGCAACAGTGGGCCCTGGCTCAAATCCAGGCTGCGCTGGGCCGCCTCGCAGTGCATCAGCAATTCGTCGGCATCTGCGGCCTGACGAATCCACAGCAACTCGGGATCCTGTTCGTAGACGGCATATTCGGCACTGCTCGGCTCATTGCCGAAACGCAGGCGCAAACCATCATGCAGTTGGCAGACGTGCCCGAGGGCGCGCTCCAGCAAGGCGCTTTCCAATGGTTGCTGGCAACGGAGCAATACCGACTGGTTCCAGTGCGCGCGGTGTGGCAGTTGCTGTTCGAAGAACCAGTGCTGGATCGGCAGTAACGGCGTGCGGCCGCTGGCCGGTGCGTTGACCACGGCCACACTGTCGCCCTGACGCGCAACAGCGGCCAGGGCTTTCAGGGTCTGGTGCAGGAACAGGTCTTTCGGGCTCAGTTGCAAGCCGGCCTGGCGGGCACGGCTGACCACCTGAATCGAGACAATCGAATCGCCGCCCAACTCGAAGAAATTGTCGTCGATACCGACCCGTTCAATGCCCAGAACCGACTGCCAGATCTCTGCCAGCAGGGTCTCGCGCTCATCACGCGGGGCCTGGTATTGCTTCTGTTGCTGGCTGAAGTCAGGCTCCGGCAAGGCCTTGCGGTCCAGCTTGCCGTTAGGCGACAGCGGCATGACGGGCAGCACTAGAATCTGCGCAGGCACCATGTATTCCGGCAGGTGCTCCAGCAGTTCACGGCGCAAGCTTTCGCTGCCTTCAGTGCCATGAGCCACCACATAGCCCACCAGTTGCTTGCCTTGCGGCGTGTCGCGGGCAATCACCACGGCCTCTTCGACCGATTCCAGCCCTTGCAGGCGGGCTTCAATTTCACCCAGTTCGATACGCAATCCGCGGATCTTCACTTGATGATCGATACGCCCGACGTATTCGATGGCGCCGTCTGCGCGCCAGCGAGCCAGGTCGCCGGTGCGATACAGCCGTTCGCCCGCCGTGAAGGGGTCGGCCACGAAACGCTCGGCGGTCAGCCCCGGACGCAGGTGATAACCCCGCGCCAGGCCCACGCCACCGATGTACAACTCGCCCGCTACACCTTGCGGCACGGGTTCCAGGAATGCGTCGAGGATGTACAGCCGCAGGTTGTCGATAGGTCGGCCAATCGGCACCTGATGCCGATCATTTTCTTCGTCGCAGGCCCAGTAGCTGACGTCGATGGCCGCTTCGGTCGGGCCATACAGATTGTGCAGCCGTGCACTGTGGCGTTGACGGAACTGCTGTTGCAGCTCGTAAGGCAGCGCTTCGCCGCTGCACATCACCTGTTTCAATGATGGGCAGTGTTCCAGCTCGCCAGAGATGACAAAGGCTTGCAGCATCGACGGCACAAAGTGCAGCACACTGACATGACCGTCGTTGATCACCCGACGCAATTCCAGCGGGTCGCGATGCGCACCCGGCTCTGCCACCACCAGCGCAGCGCCGGTCAGCAATGGCCAGAAGAACTCCCAGACCGACACGTCGAAACTGAACGGGGTCTTTTGCAGGATGCGGTCGGTGTGATCCAACTGATACGCCTTCTGCATCCAGTGCAGACGGTTGATCAGCGCCGCATGGCTGTTGCCTGCACCCTTGGGTTTGCCGGTGGAGCCGGAGGTGTAAATCAGATACGCCAGGTTCTGCGGGCTGCCCAGGGTTGGCAGATCGCTGGCGTCCAGCGCCTGCAACTCAGGCCACTGGCTGTCCAGGCAGAAGGTCTGCGCGGCACTGGCGGGCAATTGCTCAAGCAGGTGCTGCTGGGTCAGCAACAGTTGCACATCGCTGTCGCCGAGCATGTGTTCCAGACGTTCACGCGGGTAGTCCGGGTCCATCGGCACGTAAGCACCACCGGCCTTGACGATGGCCAGCAAGGCCAGCACCAGTTCCAGCGAACGTTCCGCGCACACACCGACCAGCACGTCCGGGCCTACACCCTGCTCGCGCAGCCAACGAGCCAGTTGGTTGGCGCGTGCGTTGAGTTCGCGGTAGCTCAGTTGCTGATTGCCGAACTGCACGGCCAAGGCGTCAGGTGTGGCGGTGACTTGCTGTTCGATCAGGCTTTGCAGCTGCACCTGATCAGGGAAGTCAGTGGTGGTGTCGTTCCAGCCATGCAGCAACTGTTCGCGATCATTGCCCGAGAGCATGGGCAAGCGGCCCACTGCCTGGCGTGGATCATTGAGCAGCGCCTGCAACAGGTGCAGGAAATGCTCGCGCATCTGCGCAATGCTCGCAGTATCGAACAAATCGGTAGCATAGCTAAGCTGACCGCGCACCCGGCCATCACGGCTCTCTTCGGTGCTCAGCATCAGGTCGAACTTGGCGATGCCAACGTCCAGTTCGAGGCTTTCCAGGGTCAGCCCACGACCATCGGCTGAAGGCAATTCGCGCAAGCTGTCGCGTTGACTCGGCAAATGGTTGTAGGCCACCTGGAACAAAGGGTTGTAGCTGAGGCTGCGCTCTGGCTGCAAAGCCTCGACCAGACGCTCGAACGGCAAGTCCTGATGGGCCTGAGCACCGAGTACCGCCTGACGGGTCCGGTCCAGAAACGCGACGAAGGTTTCGTGCTCATTCATCTCCGTGCCCAACACCTGAGTGTTGACGAAGAAACCTATCAGCCGCTCGCTCTCCCCCCGACCACGGTTGGCCACTGGCACACCGACCCGCAGTTCACGCTGGCCGCTGTAACGAAACAGCAGCACCTGATACGCCGCCAACAACAGCATGAACAGCGTTGCGCCCTGGCTGCGAGCCAGTTCGCGCAGGCCGCTGCTCAAGGCTGCCGGCAACTGAAAGTCCAGCGCCGCACCTTGGTAGCTCTGCACTGCCGGGCGTGGGCGGTCACTGGGCAGGGTCAGCACCAGCGCTTCGCCGCCCAATTGCCGGGTCCAGTATTCCAGTTGACGGTCGCCCTCACCAGCAGCCATCCACAAGCGCTGCCATCGCGCATAGTCGGCGTACTGAACCGGCAAGGCTTCCAGTTGCGCCGCCGCACCGCTGACGTGCGCGGTATACAGGCTGGCGAACTCGTCGGTCAGCACCCCCATCGACCAGCCGTCAGAGACGATATGGTGCAGTGTCAGCAGCAGGATGTGTTCGCGGGCATCGAGCCGAATCAGCGCCAGACGCAGCAGCGGCCCAGTGCTCAGATCAAAGGGTTGCCGGGCCGCGTGCTCCAGTTGTTCACGGGCACGTGCCTCGCGCTGTTCAACGGGCAGCGTGCTCAGATCAAAACGTTGCAGTTCTGGATCAAGGCTCGGCAGTATCACTTGGACCGCTTGCGAGCCATGCTCCCCCTCTACTTCGCGAAACAGCGTGCGCAGGCTTTCGTGCCGGGCGATCAGGGCCGCAAAACTGCGTTGCAACGCATCTTCATCCAGCTCACCGCGCAGCCGCACCGCCGCCGGGATGTTGTAGGCCGCGCTGTGCGGTTCCATCTGCCACAGAAACCACAAGCGGCTTTGCGCAGCTGACAACGGTGCCTGCTCACAGGGCTGACGCACAATCGGCAGGCGCTCCAGGCGCACACCTTTTTCGCCCAGTTGACGCAGGAAAATCAGCTGGCGGTCTTCCGGCAGAGCGGCCAGGCGTTCGGCAACCTGCTGCAACTTCTGTTGTTCGGTGTTACTCATCAAAAATTCTCCAACTCGCCCAACAACTCGTCCATCAGGTCCAGATCAACCTGTTTATTTTGCGCAGCGTCAGGTTGAGCCTGCAGGTGAGCGGCCAACGCCTGGATGGAACTCAATTCGAACAATCGGTGCAGCGGCAACTCCACGTTCAGACGCTTGCGCAGGGTCATGCCGACCTGAGTGAGGAGCAGCGAGTGCCCGCCCAGTTCGAAGAAGTCGTCAGTGATGCCGACCTTTTCGATCCCCAGCACGCTCTGCCAGATCTCGACCAGTTGCTGCTCAAGTTCAGTGCCCGGCGCGACATAACCACGCGGACTGGAAGCGAACTCCGGTGCAGGCAAGGCCTTGCGGTCCAGCTTGCCGTTAGGCGACAGCGGCATGGCGGGCAGCACTAGAATCTGCGCAGGCACCATGTATTCCGGCAGGTGCTCCAGCAGTTCACGGCGCAGGCTTTCGCTGTCGCTGCCTTCAGTGCCATGAACCACCACATAGCCCACCAGTTGCTTGCCTTGCGGCGTGTCGCGGGCAATTACCACGGCCTCTTCGACCGATTCCAGCCCTTGCAGGCGGGCTTCAATTTCACCCAGTTCGATACGCAATCCGCGGATCTTCACTTGATGATCGATACGCCCGGCGTATTCGATGGCGCCGTCTGCACGCCAGCGAGCCAGGTCGCCGGTGCGATACAGCCGTTCGCCCGCGGTGAAGGGGTCGGCCACGAAACGCTCGGCGGTCAGCCCCGGACGCAGGTGATAACCCCGCGCCAGGCCCACGCCACCGATGTACAACTCGCCCGCTACACCTTGCGGCACGGGTTCCAGGAATGTGTCGAGGATGTACAGCCGCAGGTTGTCGATAGGTCGGCCAATTGGCACCTGATGCCGATCATTTTCTTCATCGCAGGCCCAGTAGCTGACGTCGATGGCCGCTTCGGTCGGTCCATAAAGATTGTGCAGCCGTGCACTGTGGCGTTGACGGAACTGCTGTTGCAGCTCGTAAGGCAGCGCTTCGCCGCTGCACATCACCTGTTTCAGTGACGGGCAGTGTTCCAGCTCGCCAGAGATGACAAAGGCTTGCAGCATGGACGGCACAAAGTGCAGCACACTGACCTGACCTTCGTTGATCACACGACGCAATTCCAATGGGTCGCGATGCGCTCCGGGTTCTGCAACCACCAGCGCAGCGCCGGTCAGCAACGGCCAGAAGAACTCCCAGACCGACACGTCGAAACTGAACGGGGTCTTTTGCAGGATGCGGTCGGTGTGATCCAACTGATACGCCTTCTGCATCCAGTGCAAACGGTTGATCAGCGCCGCATGGCTGTTGCCTGCACCCTTGGGTTTGCCGGTGGAGCCGGAGGTGTAAATCAGATACGCCAGGTTCTGCGGGCTGCCCAGGGTTGGCAGATCGCTGGCATCCAGCGCCTGCAACTCAGGCCACTGGCTGTCCAGGCAGAAGGTCTGCGCGGCACTGGCGGGCAGTTGCTCAAGCAAGTGCTGCTGAGTCAGCAACAGTTGCACACCGCTGTCGCCGAGCATGTGTTCCAGACGTTCACGCGGGTAGTCCGGATCCATCGGCACGTAAGCACCACCGGCCTTGACGATGGCCAGCAAGGCCAGCACCAGTTCCAGCGAACGTTCCGCGCACACACCGACCAGCACATCCGGGCCTACACCCTGCTCGCGCAGCCAGCGAGCCAGTTGGTTGGCGCGTGCGTTGAGTTCGCGGTAGCTCAGTTGCTGCTTGCCGAACTGCACCGCCAGGGCGTCAGGTGTGGCGGCGACTTGCTGTTCGATCAGGCTTTGCAGCTGCACCTGATCAGGGAAGTCAGTGGTGGTGTCGTTCCAGCCATGCAGCAACTGCTCGCGCTCAGTCACGGCCAGCATCGGCAAGTGCGCCAGTGCTTTCTCGGCGCTGTCACAGAAGCTCAGCAGCAGGCACTCGAAATGCTCGCGCAGACGCTCGACCTGGCTGGCGCAGAAGCGCTCGGAACGATAGCCGTAACGCACATCCAGGCACTCACCGGCACTGGCGACCAGGGTCAGCGCGTAGTTGGTGGAGTCCACCGGTTGGTGACCGAGGATACGCAGGCCGTCTTCGCCTGCCGCAGAATGCGTGAGCGCGGCATCCATCGGGAAATTCTCAAACACCAGAATGCTGTCGAACAATGCCTGACCACCACGCCCGGCCCAGCGCTGGATGTCGTACAGCGGGCTGTGTTCGAACTCGCGCACTTCCAGGTTGCAGGCCTGCAATTCACGCAGCCAGTCACCCAGTGACTGAGCGGCCTGCGGTTGCTGGACGATGGGCAGGGTATTGATGAACAGCCCGAGCATGTCCTCGGCACCCGGCAAGTTGCCCGGACGCCCGGCCACGGTAGCCCCGAAGGCTACACGCGACTGACCGCTATAGCGTTGCAGCAGCAACAGCCACGCCCCTTGCAACAGGGTATTGAGGGTCACGCGCTGTTGCTGGGCAAACTGCTGCAAACGCTGGCTGGCTGCAGCATCGAACTGGCTGCGCACCTCCCGAGTCGGTTCGACGACATAGCTGCCCGCGCAGGCGGTTGCCAACAGCGTCGGCTCGTCGAAATCAGCCAGACGCTGACGCCAGAAGTGCTCACCGAGGCTGGCATCCTGCGCTTGCAACCAGGCGATGTAATCACGGTAGCGGCCCGCGACCGGCGGCAAGCTGCTGCCCTGATAGGCGGCCAGCACTTCACCAATCAGGCGTGCACTGCTCCAGCCGTCCAGCAACAGGTGATGACAGGTCCACAGCAAGTGGAAGCGCCGTTCACCGAGACGTACCAGTGCCAGACGTTGCAAGGGCGGACGCGTCAGGTCGAAACCGCGTTGGCGCTGACTGTCGGCCAATGCGTCGAGCGCTACCCGGTCGGTACTGCGCTCGCGCCAGTCGAAATGCTCCACCGGCAGTTCGGCGTGGCGCAATACGAACTGCAAAGGCACTTCAAGGCCTTCAGTCAGGAAGCCACTGCGCAGCGTGGCATGGCGGCTCAGCACCTGCTGCCAGGCAGCCACGAAGCGGGCTTCGTCGAGGTTGTCCAGGTCCACGCGCAGTTGGTTGACGTAGAGCGCCGAGCCCGGCACATCAAGGGCATGGAACAGCATGCCCTGCTGCATCGGCGCCAGCGGATACAAGTCTTCGAGGTTACTGGCGTCCACCGGCAAGCTGTCCAGCGTGGCCTGACCAAGGCCCGCCAGTGGCAGGTCACTTGGGGTCAGCGCCGGAGCGGCTTGCAGACAGTGCTGCAACAAACCTTGAAGCTCGGCCTGCAGCACGCTCAACAATTGGTCAATCAGTGCGGCGTCGAACATCTCGCGGCTGTAATGCAACTCCAACTGCAGACAACCGCCGAGCACTTTGCCGTTGAACACCAGCCAGTTGCCCAATTGCGCGTCATCGGCATGGCTGCGGCCGACCGACTCACTGGCCGGAAGGAATGCCGAATCAGTGAACTGCTGATCGAACTGCCCCAGATAATTGAAGGTCACTCGCGCTGGCGGCAGCTCTTGTAACTGGGCACCCAATGGACTGAGGTAGCGCAGCAAGCCGTACCCGATACCGGCACGCGGCACGCCACGCAACTGCTCTTTGATGGCTTTCAACGAAGCACCGGCATCGCCTTGAGGACTCAGGCGCACGGGGTAAAGACTGGTGAACCAGCCCACGCTGCGGCTCAGGTCCAGTGCCGCACCCTGATCAAAAGCATCGCGGCCATGGCCTTCCAGTTCAATCAGCGCCTGTTCGGCACCACTCCAGCTGCACAGCGCGCGGGCCAGTGCGGTGAGTAACAGGTCGTTGATCTGGGTGCGGTACGCCTGCTGAGCCGGGCCGAGCAGTTGCCGGGTAGCTTCGTTGTCCAGGCTGAAGCCTGAGTGTGCGGCTTCGCGCCAAGTGGTGCGAGCATCACTGCGCGACTGTGGCAAAGCCGGGGCGTCTTGCAGCTGCGCCTGCCAGTAACCCAGTTCGGCGTGCAACTCGGCGCTGTTGGCGAAGGCATGCTGACGCTGGGCCCAGGCCTGATAGCTGTCACTTTTAACCCGTGGCGTCGCAGTCTTGCCCGCCAACAATTGACGGTAGGCGCTTTCGAGGTCTTCCAGCAGCACCCGCCACGACACACCGTCTACCGCCAGGTGATGAATAACCAGTAACAGGCGCTCGCTGCCATCTTCCAGTCTGACATGCATCGCTCGCAGCAACGGACCTGCGTTCAGGTCAAGGCTGCGTTGCGCCTCGTCACACAGGCGTTCCAGAGTCTGCTCATCACTGGCACGGCGACGCCACAGTAGCGTCAGGTCCAGCAAACCCGGCTCGGCATAGACCTGCCGCACAGGCTGGGTGCGGCTGTCGAAGCGCAAGCGCAGGCTGTCGTGTTGACCGAGCAACCAGTGCAGCGCACGCTCCAGGCTGTCCAGATACAGCGGCGACTTGGGTTGCAGCAAAATTGCCTGGTTCCAGTGATTGCGCTGGTCACTCTGGACCCGCTCGAAGAACCGCGCCTGCACCGGCGCCAACGGCAACTCGCCACTGACGGCCACGGCAGCTGCGGCGGCTGTCGCCACCGGTTTGGCCGGGCCGCGACTTTCCAGCCACTGCGCCAGTTGGCGAACACTCTGACGCTCGAAGAGCTGTTTGGGGCTGAGTTTGTAACCCAGCTTGCGGATACGCGAGATGATTTGCAGGCTGAGAATCGAGTCGCCACCCAGTTCGAAGAAGTTGTCTTCGGCACGCACCGTTCCAACCTTCAGCACGGCCTGCCAGATGGCGGCCAACTGGCTTTCCAGTTCGTTCATCGCCGTTTCCGGCGCACTGCCAGCCTCCACCACCGGGCCACGAGGCAGCGCCTGGCGATCAACCTTGCCGTTGGCAGTCAATGGAATGCTCGGCAACAGCATCAACTGTGCAGGCAGCATGTATTCCGGAACTTGCTCCGCCAGTGCCTGACGCAGGCTTTCAGCGTCGCCGGCACTGCTGACGCACCATGCCAACAGGCGCAATGGCCCCTCGGCTTCGCGCTCGGCCAGTACCAGCGCAGCACTGACGCCGGGCAGCGCTTTCAGGGCTTGGGTAATTTCCCCCAGCTCAACCCGGTAACCACGAAT
The DNA here is from genome assembly GCF_900187575.1 of Pseudomonas sp. Irchel 3A5. NCBI lineage: Bacteria > Pseudomonadati > Pseudomonadota > Gammaproteobacteria > Pseudomonadales > Pseudomonadaceae > Pseudomonas > Pseudomonas sp. Irchel 3A5. The sequence continues at coordinate 271,253 of NZ_FYDU01000003.1, forward strand.
CTTGACCTGCTCATCGAGACGTCCGAGGAACTCGATCAGGCCGTCATGGCGCAGGCGCACGCGGTCACCGCTGCGGTACAGACGCTCACCGTCGATGTGCACGAAATACTCGGCACTCAACTCAGGCTGGCTAAGGTAGCCATCAGCCAGCCCGGCACCTCCAATCAACAGCTCACCCGGCACGCCAACCGGCAACGGGTTGCGGTACTCGTCGACAATCCGCACGTGGCAGTTGGGCAATGGCCGACCGATTGCCAGCGCGCCCAACGGCAGTTCGGCGTCCTGCAGCAGCTCATGGGTCAGGACACCGACTGTCGCTTCGCTCGGACCATAGTGGTTGACGATGCGGCAAGCCGGTGCCAGTTCGCGCACCTGCTGCAGCAGGCTGCGGTCGCATGCCTCGCCCCCTACTACCAACAGTTGACGCGGCAGCAGCCGGGCTTCGGGCAGTGCGGCGAGCAAGCCACTGAGATGACCGGGAACAATCTTCAGTACATCCACCGCATGCTGTTGCATGAAGGCGGCAAAACATTCGGCATCCGCTACATCATCCTGGCTCGCCAGACACAGTCGGCCACCGGAGCACAACGCCCCGAACAGCGTGGTGTTGCCCAGGTCGGCGGCCACCGACGAGACCATCGCCATGCCCTGCCCGGCGCACAGATCCAAACGTGCCTGAATGCCTTGAACGTAGTTGGCCAAGGCGCCGTGGCTGACCACCACGCCCTTGGGTTGTCCGGTCGAACCGGAGGTGAAAATCACGTAGGCTGCGTTGGTAACATCGACAGGCAGTGACAGTGCGGCGTCGGAGAAACCGTCCTCGCTGCCAGCATCGACCAACAGTGCCGCATCACCGAAGCTGGTTAGCCATGCCGGATCACCCAGCAACACACAGCGGGCGCCACTTTCGACCACGATACGTTGCAGCCGCGCCAACGGCAGCGCCGGGTCCAGTGGCACGTACGCCGCCCCCGCCTTCATGACGCTCAACAACATCAGCACCCACTGGCTGCTGCGCGCCTGACACAGCGCCACGCGGTCGCCCGGTTGCACACCGGCGGCTTGCAAGCGTCGCGCCAGTCGATTGGTTGCAGCGTCAAGCTGGGCATAACTCAACTGACCGTCCCAGGCCTGCACGGCAATCGCCTCTGGTCGTGTCACGACCTGAGCGGCGAACCCGGCCAGCACATCGCTGAACGGCCACTGCTGCAGTTCGCCGCGCAACTCGGCAGCCTCGCCCAATGCCGCCAGCGGCAGCTCGGACAACGGCCGGGCCGGTGCTTCACAGAGACGAGCAAGCAGCTGGCGGAAGGTCTGCGCCATGGCCGTCACGCTCGGTGCATCAAACAAGTCGCTGGCATAGACAAAACTGCCGCGCAGCACGTTGTCCTGCCCTTCGGCCATGTCCAGCGCGAGGTCGAACCGTGCGCCGTATTGCTCTTCACTGAACAGCTCAAGCTTCAGGTCGCCGGCATTCGGCAGCACACTGACATCAAAGCCGAAGTTGAATTTCACCTGCACCAAAGGGTTATGCGCCAGGCTGCGCTCGGGCTGTAAGGCTTCTACCAGTTGTTCGAACGGCAAGTCCTGATTGGCCTGGGCGCCGAGTGCCAGTTGACGGGTTTCGGCGAGCAGCGCAGCAAAGCTGGCTGAGTCGTCTATGTGGCACGGCATGACCTGAGTGTTGACGAAGAAGCCGATGAGGCCTTCGGTTTCCATCTGCTGCCGACTGGCCACCGGCACCGCAACACGCAGGTCACGCTGACCGCTATAGCCCCTCAGCAAGACACCGTAAGCGGCCAGCAGCAGCATGAACAATGTCACGTCATGCGCTTTGGCCAATGCCTTGAGGCGAGTACCAAGCTCGCCGTCCAGTTCGAAGCCCAGGCTCGCGCCACGGTAGCTTTGTACGGCAGGACGCGGACGATCGGTCGCCAGTTCGAGCACGGTCTGGTCGGTGCCCAGACGCTCCTTCCACCAGGCAAGCTGCCGCGCGCCCTCGGCGCTGGCCAACAGCTCGCGTTGCCACTGGGCATAGTCAGCGTATTGCACCGACAGCGGAGCCAGAACTGGTTCGCGCTGCGCCGTGAATGCGCCATACAGCTCACTGAACTCATTGACCAGTACCCGGATCGACCAGCCGTCGGAGACCATGTGGTGCATGGTCAACAGCAGCACGTGGTGATCGTCACCCAAACGAATGAGGCTTAGACGCAGCAACGGTCCCTCGCGTAAATCGAAGGGTTGCAGCGCTTCGGTTGCCGCCAATTGTCGTGCCTGCTGCTCAGCATCAACGACGCCAGACAGGTCATGTTCGACCAGAGGCAATGGTTGCGCGGACTCGATGACCTGGAATGGGTGGCCGTCGATTTCGTCGAAACGAGTACGCAAGGTTTCGTGGCGCTGTACCAGCACATTGAAAGCGCGACGCAGCGCGGCAAGATCCAGCGCACCGCGCAAACGCAGCGCACCGGGCACGTTGTAGGCCGCGCTTTGCGGTTCCATCTGCCAGAAGAACCACAGGCGGCTCTGGGCGGGTGACAGCGGCATCGTGCCATTGCGCGGCAGGGCCCGTAGCTCTGGGTGAGTGCTGGTCGAGACGTCCTGGGCAGCCAGTCGCGCCGCGAACTCGTTCAACCGTGAGCATTCGAACAGGGTACGCAGTGGGCACTCCAGGCCCAGGTCACGCTTGATCCGCGACACCACCTGAGTCGCCAGCAGCGAGTGCCCGCCCAGATCAAAGAAATCATCCTGACGACCGACACGCGCCACGCCGAGCACTTCACCCCAGATCGCCGCTACCTGGCTTTCGAGGCCGTCCAGTGGTGCAACAAACTCGGCACCCTGCCCTTGCGGTTCCGGCAGCGCGTTGCGGTCCAGCTTGCCGTTGATGTTCAGCGGCAGGCTGTCGAGCAACAGAATGTGTGCAGGCACCATGTAGTCCGGCACCTGATCGCGCAGTGCTGCTTTCAAGCTGTCGGTGCTCAATGACTGACCGCTGACGGCAACCGCGTAGCCTACCAGTTGCAGACCCTGTGCCGACTCACGGGCGCATACCGCCGCCGCATGAACGCCCGGCAACGCTTGCAGGCGCGCTTCTATTTCCCCCGGTTCGATCCGGAAGCCACGAATTTTTACCTGTTGGTCGACACGCCCCAGATAGTCCATGGCGTTGTCTTCACGCAGGCGAACCCGGTCACCGGTCCGGTACAAACGGCCGCCAGCCGCGCTGAACGGATCAGCAATAAAACGCTCGGCGGTCATTGCCGGACGCTGGTGATACCCCCGCGCCAAGCCTTCGCCGCCGATGTACAGCTCGCCCGCGACACCACGTGGCAGAGGCTGCAACTGGTCATCGAGAACGTACAGGCGACGAGCGCCGACCACTTCGCCAATCGGCGCATACGCCGCGCCGCACTTGGCGCTGGCATCGGCTTTCCACAAGAGAGGCGTGACCACTGTTTCGGTCGGGCCGTAGCCGTTGATCAGATGTTCGGCCTTGAGGTGCCGCCGGGCCAGTTCGAAACTGGCTTCGGGCACGGCGTCGCCGCCAAAACAATAGATCCGCATGCTCGGCACAGGGCCGTGGTGTGCGGCCTCCTCGGCCAACTGCAACAGGTAAGCCGGCGGGAAAGCCGCCACGCTGACCGAATGTTCACGCAGTTGATTCAGGGTTTGCTCGGCGGTCCACAGCTCGTCACCGCGAATCAGCACACTGGCCCCGTGCGACAGCGCCGTCAGCCAGCGCTCGTGAGCACCGTCGAACGCAAAGGACATGAAAATCAGCTCACGGTCGGCAGCGCTCATCGCATAACGCTGACCAATCGCCTGGCAATGCATGGCGATTTCGCCGTGGGCGACCGCCACCCCTTTGGGCTGGCCAGTCGAACCCGAGGTGTAGATCAGGTACGCGAGGTTTTGCGCCTCGACAGTCACTGCCGGGCGCTGCGTAGATTCGCGACTCAGGTCCAGTTGATCAAGCTCCAGACTCAGCACACCGTCCGGCAGAGACAACCGGTCGCGCAAGCTGCTGTGGGTCAGTACCCGGTGAATACCGGCGTCCTGTATCAACCACGTCAGACGCTCGCGCGGGTAATCGATATCCAGCGGTACATAGGCGCCACCGGCTTTCATGATCGCCAGCAGGGCCAGAGGGATTTCCACTCCACGCGGCAGGGCCACACCGACTAGTACTTCGGCGCCAATGCCTTGGGCGATGAGGTGATTCGCCAGTGCGTTGGAACGCGTTTCCAACTGGGTAAAACTGAGCTGATGCTGCTGGTCAATCAGGGCTGGGCGGTCGCCCAGCGCCAGACACTGCTCGGCAATCCGCTCGCTCAGCGGGGTAAAAGCCTGCACTGGCCAATCGGCGGTGTCACGCCATTCGCTTTCAGGCAGCCAGGCCGAGGCCTGCAGTGGCTGATCAGCAGGCTGTTGCAGCAGGGTTTGCAGCAAGCGCCGGAAGTTACTCGCCAGACGCTGCATGCCTGCGGCGGCATAGCCCTCGCTGGCATAGCAGAAGTTCAGATGCAGGCCGTCCTGGCTTTCACGCACACGCAACACCAGATCGAAGGGCGTTTGCAGGTCGATCTGCTCCAGCGCTTCGACCTGCAAGCCGCTGAGGTTGTCGGCGGCACGGGTTTGCCACTGATAATCGAAGGCCACCTGGCACAGCGGATGACGACCGTGACCACGCTCCGGGTGCAAGGCCTCCACCAATTGTTCGAACGGCAAAGACTGATGCGCCTGCGCCTGCAGCACGTTGTCTCGCACCTGGTGCAGCAGGTCTGCCAGGGTAAGACCGGCAGGCAGCTCGCAACGCAGAACCAGCAGATTAACGAAGAAACCTACCAACGCTTCGCTGTCCAGACTTTCGCGTCCCGCCTGGGTCAGGCCCACGCGCAAGTCGTGGGTTGCGCTATAGCGTTGCAGCAGCAGATTGAACGCCGCCAGCAACAGCATCGCCGGGGTGACGCCATGGCGCAGTGCCAACTGGCCGAGTTGCGCGCTCAGCTCAGCGCCCAGTTTGTCGTCTATAAACGCAGCACGTCGGCTTTGCTGTGGGTTGTAAGGCAGCGCATAAGGCAGCTCCAGCGGCACATGCCGGGTGCCGAGACGCTCTTTCCACCAGTGCAACTGACGCTCGCCCTCACCCGCTTGCAGTTGCTGGCGCTGGGCCTCGGCAACGTCCAGGTATTGGCGTGACAAGGGCGCGATAGCGGCTTCACGACCTTGCAGACGTGCACTGTACAGCTCGGCGAACTCCCCGAGCAGCAGGTTCAGGGACCAGCCATCGGCAACGATGTGATGCACACACAGCAACAGCTGTTGCCGGTCAGTGTCCAGCTGCTGCACACGCAGACGCAGCAACGGGCCGCTGGCCAGATCGAACGGCTTAGCGATAAAGCGCTCGGTATCGGCACGGGCTTCGATTTCACGCTCGGCCTCGGCCAGGGAACCGAGGTTGACCTCGCTGAGCGGGACCGCACCGGGCGCGGCAAACTGCAGCGTTACCTCGCCGTCTTCAGACTCGATAAAACGGCTGCGCAGCACTTCATGCCGTTGCAACAAGGCCGCGAAAACCTCCTGCAACACGGTCAGATTGAGCTGACCACGCAGCCGCAAACGGCCGCCAATGTTGTACACCGCGCTGTGCGGCTCGAGCTTCCACAGGAACCACAAACGCTGCTGGGCAGCAGATGGCAGCAATAGGCCCTGACGGTCGAGCAGCACGACGGGGGCGACCGAGTGCTGCGGCTGGTTGCCCAGCGCGGCGACGAAAGCGTCCAGTTGTGGCGCCTCGAACAATAGGCGCAACTCCACTGCGTGACCTTGGCGTTCACGCAGTCGAGCCATCAGTTGCGCTGCCTTGATCGAGTTACCGCCCAAGGCAAAAAAGTTGGCTTCACGCTGCGTCACAGGCACCTCCAGTACCTGCGTCCATAGCTCGGCCATGGCCTGTTCGGCAGCACTGAGCGGCGCATTGTCCTGCTTCGCATCGTCGATCATCCGCCCGGCACGCTGTATGGCATAGCTGGCGACACTGCCGTCGGCCAGGCCCTGGCGACAGGCTGAACGTTGCAGTTTGCCGCTGGACGTTTTTGGCAAGGCACCCGGCTCAAGCAGCGCGATCAACACAGGGACTTCCTGAAAACGCTCTGCCACGGCCTCACTGATGGCCTTGATCAACGCCTCGGCAGGCACCAGTTTGCGCACGCTACGGCCGATTTCTGCAGCGATGCCAATCCCTTCATTGCCATCATGTTCAATGGCGAACGCCGAAACACGGCCCTTGCGCACCACGTCCACTTCTTCTTCAACGCAGCGTTCGAGATCCTGCGGGTACAGATTCTGGCCACGAATAATGATCATGTCTTTCAGGCGACCGGTGATGAACAACTCACCGCCGTGCATGAAACCCAGGTCGCCGGTGCGCAGCCAGACACGGCCGTCACGCTCGATGAAGCTCTTGGCAGTGGCTTGTGGGTTGCGCCAGTAGCCGCTGGCCACGCTCGGGCCAGAGCTCCAGACTTCGCCGACACCGCCCTCGGCTACCGGCTCAGTGCTGACCGGATCAACCAGCATCAACGGATGCTGTGGCTGGCCCCAGCCACAGCTGACCAGACGACTGCCGGAGCCCGGGCGACCGAGGTTATCGGCCAGCGCGTGGGTATCCACCTCAATCTGGGCAATACCTTGACCACGCCGACTGCCGCTGACGAACAACGTGGCTTCCGCCAGGCCGTAACTGGCGAACCAGGCGTTTTCGTCGAATCCGGCCACGGCAAACTGGCTGGCAAAGCGTTCCAGCGTGTCGGGACGGATCGGCTCGGAGCCGGAATACGCCAGTCGCCAGCAGCTCAGGTCGAGGCCTTTGAACGCGGATTCCTTGAGTCGCTCGCAGCACAGACGATAGGCAAAGTCAGGGCCGCCGCTGATGGTCCCCCGGTACTTGCTGATCGCTTCGAGCCAGCGCTGCGGCCGTTCGAGAAAGTAACGGGGCGACATCAATACGCAGGGAACGCCGCTGTAGATCGGTTGCAGCAGACCGCCAATCAGGCCCATGTCATGGAACAGTGGCAGCCAGCTGACCATCACATCGTCATCGCCAATCGACAGCCCGTGACGAATCAGCCGCTCATTGGCCAACAAGTTGCCCTGAGTGACCTGTACCCCCTTGGGAGTCGACGTGGAACCAGAGGTGTATTGCAGAAAGGCAATGTCGTCGTCATGCAGCGTCGGTAGTTGCCATTGTTCGGCCAGCGCGCTCGGCACCTGATCGACCGCCAGCAGTAGTGGCGACTCACCGTTGCTACGCTCGCAGGCTGGGCGCAGAGCCTCGATCAGAGTCGAATCGGTCAGTACCAGGCTCGGCTCGGCATCGTCGAGAATAGCGCGCAGGCGCATCAAATGCTGCGGGCGTACCGATTCTGGCGGATAGGCCGGAACGGCAATAATGTTCGCATACAGACAAGCGAAAAAGGCGGTGACGTAATCTGGACCACTCGGCAGCAACAACACCGCACGCGCTCCCGAAGCGGCATGCTGGCGCATCTGTACAGCCAGGGCTCGTGCACGCTCGTCCAGCTCCCGGTAACTGAGCGGTTGATCGCCGTCTTCGGCTATGAAACGCAGTGCGATCTTTTCAGGTGTCTGGCAGGCACGCTGCTGCAACACCTCAACCAGGTTGACGGCTTCGTAGGGGTCATTCATGGCATCACCTGTTATGGACGACGGGCAGTGGCCCGCCCGCCGGGGCAGTTCTGAAAAAAGAAAAAAGCCGCGTCAGCCTTGCCTCAAGCGCTGAAGAGCCAAAGCTAAAAAGCTGACGCGGTAATCAACGCTTCAGGAAAGCGTGCTGACTTGATGACCTTCAGCCATAGCCACCACTACTTTGCGCGGCCCGCTGAACGGCGAGCGGGCGTGGGCAGCCAGCATGTTGTCGAGCATCAGGACGTCGCCGCTGTACCACGGAAAAACCACTTTGGTTTCCTCCAGCACGCCGCGCACTTCATCGAGCAGCGAGTCTTCGATAGGGCTGCCGTCGCCGTAGTACACATTGCGCGGCAAGTCCTCCTCGTCGACCACCTCCAGCAGGTTTTCCCGTACTTCCTGTGGCAGGTTGGAGATGTGAAACAGGTGCGCCTGGTTGAACCAGACCCACTCCGCAGTGCGCGGATGACGCGCCACCGCCTGGCAGAGCTGGCGCGTGCGTAGTTCGCCGTCGTCTTTCCACTCGCACTCGATAGAGTGCTGACGGCAGTAGGCTTCGACTTCCTGCTGGTTATCGGTGTTGAACACTTGTTCCCACGCAACATCCAGACCGTTGCCGAAATTGCGCACGTACATCAGGCCGCGTTCGGTAAAGCGCTCGCGAATAGCCTGCGGCACGCGCCGATAGACCTCGCGGCTGTCCGCCACTGGCGTTTCACCGCCGACCAGCGCGGCCTGCACGCAATAGAACCAGATTCTCATCGGCCATTCGCGGGTGTAGGCCTGCTCGTTGTGCAGCGGAATGTGCTGATGGGCCGGATACTCGGTGGACGTATAAACACCGGAGGTCACATTGCTGCGGGGCGTTGAACCGAACTCGTAGTTGAGTAGCGGATGACCAAAGCCTGCCGCGAACTCTCTGAAGCGCTCGGCACCGCCGACGTGAAAACCACGCAGCAACAGGCCGCCGCACTTTTCCAGGCGCTCGGCGCTCAACACACGCAACTCAGCGAGCGCATCCTGCAGATCAATGCCTTCGTGGCGCGCCTGGACCAACAACGGCAGGTCGCCGCGAACGCCGGGCAACGTATCAAAGGTAAACAGTTGACTGGAATCCATCGCGCATTCTCCGCTCAAGCCGTGACCGGCTGTTGCACTGGCCCGACTGGCTGCAGTCGCTCGACCATCAGCTCGAGCAGGTGCGCTTCATGGGCATTGATAAAAAAGTGGTCGCCGTCAAACATCTCCAGGGAGAAGCCTTCAGCGGTTTCGTTCTGCCACGCCGACAAAGCCTCTACCGACATGCGGTCCTGCTTGCCACCAAACACATGAATCGGGCTACTGAGCAATGCCCGGCGGTCATAGCGGTAACGGCCACACAAGAGAAAGTCAGCACGCAGTACCGGCAGAGTCAGGAGCAGCATTTCCGGGTCCGCGAACACCGCCTCGTCGGTCCCGCCCAACTGACGCAAACGGGCCAGCAACTGCTCATCGCTCTGCTCCGCCTGCAAGTCAGTGTGGTATTCGCGGTGGGCGGGAGCCGGTGCGCCGGAGACGAACAGCATGCGCGCAGGTGGTGCCCCCTTACGCCGCAAGGCGTGGGCCAACTCAAAGGCGAGCAACGCTCCCAGACTGTGACCGAACAGGACGTAAGGCAGATCAAGGCGACCTTCCAGTTCGACGGCAAGCTGCGCCACCAGCGCTGGCATATCGGTTTGCAGCGGCTCGTTAAAACGTCGGCCACGGCCGGGCAACTCAAGCGGACAGACTTCGATCCATGCTGGCAGCGAGCGACGCCAGCGCAGATAAACCATGGCGCTGGCACCGGAGTAAGGCAGACAGAACAGTCGCAGGGCAGGACGCTGCATGGCTTAACGCGCCTCCGTCTGCCCGTCCATCTTTTGCCGCAGGCTCAGGGGCCGCATGTCGGTCCAGACCTGCTCGACGTAGGCCAGGCAGTCAGCCTTGTTGCCCTGCTTGCCCGCCTCACGCCAGCCTGCCGGCACGGCCTTGTAGTCGGGCCACAACGAATACTGTTCTTGCTGATTGATCAGAACCTTGTACAGCGCGTCTTCGCGATCAAATGCCATCGGACTTACTCTCCTGTCGCCAGCGAATAGATCGGTAGAAGGCCTTTTACGTCGGCCTTTTTACCTGCTTTCCAATAAGACGAAGGGAGGATGAGAATAATTATGATTAAGTGAGAGATTGTTTCAGCCTGTGCCGCAGCCGGCATTGCACCGTGCTGCGGGTGTTGCGGGTGTTTTGCGAAGGACGGTCAGCGCAGCGTGCCGCGCAAGCGTGCGACCTGCTCCCGAGCCAGGCGGGCTTTCTGTTGCTTCAAGGAGTTCAAGGGCCTTGAGGAGGTGGAACCTGAACGCAGGCATCGCCCCCAACAATCAAGTTCGACTTTGCTTCCGACCCTATGTCATCAACAGCTCAACTAAAGCTGGGAGAACTCGGCTATCTTTTTCACAAGCTCGGAAAAACTCAATGGCGTCTCAGCCTCATCATCACAACGATTTCTTATCAACGTATACGCATCGATAGCAGGCGACAAGACTTCTATCACATCGCCCTTATAGTTCGTTATTTCGATAAAACCACTGACAACACCATTTAGATTTTCAACTTCTGAAACCAAAGTCGAAAACTTAAATAGCGCACCCTCTTCATCTGTCCCTGCCCCTATGGAGGGATTATCAAAGTAAACATTTAACTTAGGAAAAACGGCTCTCTTCCATTCAAAAATCGGCAACATACGTACCAATTGTTTGAATTCAACCTCACTCTCCCTCCCGGAAAATTCACACTTGAAAATCGGAACACAGAGAAATAGCCCATCACGTTTATCCCGCAAATCCCCTTTCAAATGCCCGTGATAATCCTTTGGAACCGCTATCGCACGAGTAAAGCCATAACTATTTTCTTGCAGACTATATAGGGTAGGCTTAACGGGAGACAGAAAATATGGCAATTGATCCAGTACAGCAGATGCAAACTGGCGGTCATCTACATTTTCAGACCCAACGACAGCATAATGATGAGCACAGCTTTTCAAACAGTATCGAAAAGTTTTCTTTGGAAAATCATACTGAAAAAAAAGATGCCCAGAACTGTCCTCATCGACTACATCAAAAGACTCTAATAAATCCTGCCTGGCAAACATAGTAGATTCTCCTTGTCCTGCTCAGCACCTACGTCCTGCCTTTATCCAATACCGCTCGCCGACATAACCTGGTGGGCCGGCACAAAGGCGCTGGGACGTTCAATCGGGTCGTCAGGACGAGCTGCCTCATTCTCTTGAGAGCAACACTGGTCAACGACTTTCTGTTCAGCTGCGGTGTTCAGGCTACACGGATCCAGCGTTTGCACCAAGGAGGGGGACACAATCCAGCAATAGACGAACCCATACGAAAATTGACGCGCGAAGAATCGTAAAAGACTGTACCCGCTGTTTACTTTGTAGGAGCTGCCGAAGGCTGCGAAGCATTCATCCTGACACACCGCCATCGCAGCCTTCAGCAGCTCCTACAGATTCCCGGGCTGACGCCTGATCAAATCGCAGGAGCAAAAAACCCAGACAACAAAAAGCCCGCACTAGGCGGGCTTTCTGTTGCTTCAAGGAGTTCAAGGGCCTTGAAGCGAAATATGGCGCAGCGGACGGGACTCGAACCCGCGACCCCCGGCGTGACAGGCCGGTATTCTAACCGACTGAACTACCGCTGCGCGTAACACTTAGAGCGAGTTGGTGGGTGATGACGGGATCGAACCGCCGACCCGCTGCTTGTAAGGCAGCTGCTCTCCCAGCTGAGCTAATCACCCTTCACTCTCGGTGTGGCGCGCATTCTACGGAGCGACCTAACCTCTGGCAAGCACTTTTTTAAATAATTTTTATAATCCTTCCAAAGGCTTAGCTCAGGGTTGGCCGCAGGGTAATAGCAGCGAATAATGCCCCACTTTTTACAGAAGGAGAGATTCACCTCATGTGGTTCAAAAACCTGCTTGTCTACCGCCTGACCCAGGATCTGCCTTTTGAAGCCGAAGCACTGGAAACCGCTTTGGCCACCAAACCGGCCCGTGCCTGTGCCAGCCAGGAGCTGACCACTTACGGTTTCGTCGCCCCTTTCGGCAAAGGCGAAGACGCACCTCTGGTGCACGTCAGCGGCGACTTCCTGCTGATTTCGGCCCGCAAAGAAGAACGCATCCTGCCGGGCAGCGTTGTGCGCGACGCATTGAAGGAAAAGGTCGACGAGATCGAAGCCGAGCAAATGCGCAAGGTCTATAAGAAGGAACGCGAGCAGATCAAGGATGAAATCATCCAGGCGTTCCTGCCGCGTGCCTTTATTCGTCGTTCCTCGACCTTCGCTGCCATCGCGCCGAAACAGGGCCTGATTCTGGTCAACTCGGCGAGCCCGAAGCGCGCCGAGGATTTGCTGTCGACGCTGCGTGAAGTGATCGGCACCCTGCCGGTACGTCCGCTGACGGTGAAGACCGCACCTACCGCTGTGATGACCGATTGGGTCACCACGCAGAAGGCTGCCGACAACTTCTTCGTGCTGGATGAATGCGAACTGCGCGACACCCACGAAGATGGCGGGATCGTGCGCTGCAAACGTCAGGACCTGACCAGCGATGAAATTCAGCTGCACCTGAGCACTGGAAAGGTTGTGACCCAATTGTCCCTGGCATGGCAAGACAAGCTGTCCTTCGTGCTCGACGACAAGATGACGGTCAAGCGCCTGAAGTTCGAAGACCTGCTGCAGGATCAAGCAGAACAGGACGGCGGCGACGAAGCCCTGGGTCAACTGGACGCCAGCTTCACCCTGATGATGCTGACTTTCGGTGAGTTCCTGCCAGAGCTGTTTGAAGCGCTGGGCGGTGAAGAGATTCCGCAGGGGATTTAAACAGCACCAGTAATCCGCCTCTTTTCGGAACTCATTGGCTGAATTGAGAGCTGCTTTCTGTAGGAGTGAGCTTGCTCGCGATAGCGGTCTTCCAGATACCTTTTTTTATCTGAAAGACCGCTATCGCGAGCAAGCTCACTCCTACAGGTTTTTTTTCCAACCTAATAAGAAAGGAACCCGCCATGCGTGCATTGGCAGCCTTGAGTCGTTTTGTCGGTAATACCTTTGCGTACTGGGTGCTTCTGTTCGCCATATTGGCCTTCGTGTTCCCCCAAGCGTTCATCGGGCTCAAGCCCCTCATCGTGCCGTTGCTGGGTCTGGTGATGTTCGGCATGGGCCTGACCCTGAAGCTTGAAGATTTCTCCGAAGTGGCGCGCAACCCATGGCGTGTTGCCCTCGGTGTAGTCGCGCACTTCGTGATCATGCCCGGCGTGGCGTGGTTGTTGTGCCAAGTGTTCCAACTGCCGCCAGAAATCGCCGTCGGTGTCATTCTGGTCGGTTGCTGCCCGAGCGGTACCTCGTCCAACGTCATGGCGTGGCTGGCCAAGGGCGATCTGGCGCTGGCCGTTGCCATTGCAGCGGTCACCACCCTGCTCGCTCCGCTGCTGACGCCAACACTGATCTGGTTCCTGGCGTCGGCCTGGTTGCCGGTGTCCTTTATGGATATGTTCTGGTCGATTCTGCAACTGGTCATGCTGCCCATCGTGCTTGGCGTTTTGGCCCAGCGCCTGCTGGGTGCCCGGGTCACTTACGCGATCGACGTGCTGCCGCTGATTTCGGTGGTGAGCATCGTGATGATCGTCTGCGCCGTCGTTGCCGCCAGCCAGGCGAAGATCGCTGAATCCGGCCTGCTGATCATGGCAGTAGTGATCCTGCACAACACCTTCGGCTTCCTGCTGGGTTACTTCACCGGCAAGGTGTTCAAACTGCCGCTGCCTCAGCGTAAATCACTGGCACTGGAAGTCGGCATGCAGAACTCCGGCTTGGGTGCCGCACTGGCCAGCGCCCACTTCTCACCACTCGCGGCCGTGCCAAGTGCGCTGTTCAGCGTGTGGCACAACATTTCCGGGGCACTGCTTTCGACCTACTTCCGCAAGATGAAGGATGACGATGAGCCGGTGAAGGCTCGGTCGGCTGCGGTTGATTGATTAAAACGCCTGTGGATTGAAACGCAATCCTTGTGGGAGCGGTGCTTGCCCGCGATAAGGCTGAACACAATCACTTTAGATCGCGTCCAGCCTTATCGCGGGCAAGCACCGCTCCCACAGGAATCGCATTCCGCCTTGATACCGGGCACCACCCCGGCGCACCACGCCCGCATTGATGCACAAAATCTGAACCTCCCCTGAAATTGGTCCACCCACCCGCGAACCAATTACCGTTCATCCCTCCGAACCACTCTGCCGAACCTTTGCACATTGGCCCCGCCAGCACTGATCGCTAGCAATCACACAGCCTGTTGCGCCTGGAAACTGATCGAACCAATTTCCATTGGCATCGCTCTTGCACCAGCCCTGTTGCCTCGAATCACTGCCTGCAGGCAGCTCAGGGCATCTTTTTCTGGTCTGGCACGAGTACCACGATGCAAAGGTTCGACCCTGACACGCCCATCGACAACTCCTCGAAACTGGCGCTCGATGCCTTGCGGCAGATCGTTGCCCAGCATGCTGCGTTCCCCCAGCGGGCGCTGCCTACCGAGCGCGAGCTGGCTGCCGATTTCGGTGTCAGCAGACGGGCGATTCGTCGCGCGCTGGCAGTGCTGGAAGCCGAAGGCCAGATCTGGCGGCGGCAAGGCAAAGGAACCTTTGTCGGCCCAACGCCGCCCAGCGCGGCCATGAGCTTTGCCCGGCTTTCCGGGCGGACCAATTTCAGCGAGGTCATGGAAGCGCGTCTGCATCTGGAGCCCGCGCTGGCGTCACTTGCCGCAGTCCGGGCCAACGGTGAGCAGATGGCGATCCTGCGCCGCCTTGCCGAGCGCACCACCCGTCAGCAGGCAGCCGAGCATCCCGATGCGGAAGGCATCGAGCTCTGGGACAGCTCCCTGCACCGCGCCATTGCTGAAGCTGCGGGCAATCGGTTGATGCTGGACATTTTCGAAATGCTCGATGCGATCCGTCTGGACCCGGCATGGCGCGACTTGCGTCAACGGGCGCGCAACGCCGACCGCCTCGACACTTATAGCCACGATCACGACGACATCGTCAGCGCCATCGAAACGCGCGACCCGATCAAGGCCGCCACGGCCATGCGCGGCCATTTACGGGCCCTGCAACAGGCGCTGGATAACGTCATCAATCAAGACCTGGAGGCCAGCTTATGAGCGCCACCGCCTCAACCACCGATAACACAGTTCTCAGCGTCAGCGACCTGACCGTGCGCTTCGCAGGTGCTCCCGCCAATGTGGTGGATGGCGTGTCATTCTCGGTCAAGCGCGGCAAGACCCTGGCCATTGTCGGCGAGTCCGGCTGTGGCAAGAGCGTAACGTCCATGGGCCTGATGGGCCTGTTACCCGCGACGGCCGAGGTGGGCGCCAGTGAATCTCTGCTTATAGACGAAGCGTTGCTGGGCATGTCCGAAGAACGCCTGCTGGACGTGCGCGGTAATCGCATGGCGATGATCTTTCAGGAACCGATGACATCGCTGAACCCGGTGTTCACCATCGGTGAGCAGATCGCCGAAAGCGTGATCCGGCATCAGGGCCTCTCGGACAAGGACGCCCGACAACGGGCGCTGGAAATGCTTGAGAAAGTTCGCGTACCGGACGCCCGGCAACGACTGGACGCCTACCCTCACGAACTCTCCGGCGGCATGCGGCAGCGGGCGATGATCGCCATGGCGCTGGCCAACGATCCGGCGCTGATCATTGCTGATGAGCCGACCACTGCACTGGACGTGACCATTCAGGCACAGATCCTCTCGCTGGTCGCCAACCTGCAGACCGAAACCGGCACCGCGATGATTCTGATCACCCATGACCTGGGCGTGGTCGCCGAAGTCGCTGACGACGTGATGGTGATGTACGCCGGACGCGTGGTGGAAAGCGGTCCGGTGAAGACGCTTTTTGACGATCCACAGCACCCGTACACCATCGGCCTGATGGGTTCGATGCCGTCGATTGGCCCACGTGAAGGTCGTCTGGCAACGATCAATGGCCGAGTGCCGACGCCAGCAGAAATGCCCAGCGGTTGCCGCTTCGCCGGGCGCTGTCCGTTTGTCATCCAGCAATGTAGAGACGAGCGTCCGCCGCTGCTTGAGTTGTCCCCCGGACACTTCGCCGCGTGTATCCGCGCGCCTTTGGAACAGCATGTGGGAGTCAGTGCGTGAGCCTTTCCGAACGAGACATCGCCGAGCGCAGCAAAGGCAGCCCCGAAAGCAGCACGCAGAAACCCATTCTGGAAGGCATCGGCCTGAGCAAACACTTTGCCGTGGAAAGCGGTCTGTTCCAGCCGAAGAAACCACCTGTGCAGGCGGTCAATCAGGTCAACCTGTCGGTTCGCAAAGGCGAGACACTGGCGTTAGTGGGCGAGTCCGGCTCGGGTAAATCAACCCTCGGTCGCCTGCTGCTCAACTTGCTGCAACCGACCGCGGGGGACGTGATTTACGAAGGTCGCAACCTGGCCAACCTGCCGCCGGAAAAGCTGCGTCAGGTACGCCGCGACTTGCAAATCATCTTTCAAGACCCGTTCGCGTCGCTGAACCCGCGCATGACCGTGGAATCCATCGTCGGCGAACCGATCTGGCTGCACAGCGAAGCCAGCCGCAGTGACCGTCAGGCCAAGGTTGCCGAACTGCTGCGCACGGTCGGCCTGGCCCCGGAACACGGCGGCCGTCATCCCCACGAATTCTCCGGTGGTCAGCGCCAGCGTATCGGTATCGCTCGTGCGCTGGCCTCCGAGCCGCGATTGATCCTCGGCGATGAACCGGTGTCGGCGCTGGACGTTTCGGTGCAAGCCCAAGTGGTCAACCTGTTGGAAGACCTCAAGCATCAGTTCGGCCTGACCCTGGTGATTGTTGCCCACGGACTGGCAGTGATCCGCCACATGAGCGACCGCGTGGCGGTGATGTACCTGGGCGAAATCGTCGAACTCGCGCCGGTCAACGCGCTGTTCGAAAACCCTTTGCATCCTTATACCCAGGCGCTGATGGCCGCTGTACCCGTCAGCCATCCGGATTTGCGCCAGCCACGGCCATTGCTGGGCGGCGACATGCCCAGCCCGAGCCGCCCGCCTTCCGGTTGCCGTTTTCATACCCGCTGCCCCCACGCCCGTGCGCTGTGCAAAGAGGCCGTGCCGGTCATGGAAACCGTCGAGGCCGAACGTCAGGTGGCGTGCCACTTCTGGCGTGAAATCGCCAACGCAGGCAGCGGCACCTTGATCCTTCCAACACCCAGCGCTGCCTACACCCAGCGCCTGAATCTGTTCAAGAACCATCAATCCCTTGCAGTGGAGAGCCAGCCATGAAAATCGCACGCGTCATGACAGGAACATTGTTATTGCTGGCCGCCAACGCCGCCTTTGCCGAATCGACGTTGCGCATCGGTATTCAGGACGATCCCGATGTGCTTGACCCGCATCGCTCGCGCACCTATTCCGGGCGTCTGGTCTACACCGCGCTGTGCGACAAGCTGGTGGACGTCAATCCGGACCTGACGTACGCACCACAACTGGCCACTGCCTGGAACTGGAGCGAAGACGGCAAGACCCTGACCATGACCTTGCGGGACGGCGTGACCTACCACGATGGCGAACCTTTCGATGCGGCCTCGGTGAAGTTCAACCTCGACCGCGCCCGCACCCTGCCCGACTCCCTGCGCAAAAGCGAACTGGCCTCGGTGGACAGCGTGGAAGTGATCGACGCGAAAACCGTCGCCATCAAGCTCAAACAAGCCGATGCCACACTGGTTTCGCAACTCTCGGACCGTGCCGGGATGATGCTCGCGCCGAAGGCCGCTCAGGGCGAATTCGCGTCCAAACCTGTCTGCTCCGGGCCCTACAAATTCGTCCAGCGCGTGCAGCAGGATCGCATCGTACTGGAGCGTTTTGATAACTACTGGAACAAGCAGGCCTATCACTTCGACAAAGTCGTGTTCCTGCCAATTCCGGACACCTCGGTTCGCCTGGCCAACCTGCGCTCCGGCGATCTGGACATCATCGAGCGCGTCGCGCCGACCGACGTAAAAACCGTCAAGGGCGACAGCAAGCTGGCGATCTACAACACGCCAGGCCTGGGCTATATGCAGCTGATGTTCAATATCGGCAACGGTGAAAAAGCCAATACGCCCATGGGCAAAGACAAGCGCGTGCGCAAGGCATTCGAGCTGTCCATCGACCGCGATGCGATCAATCAGGTGGTATTCGAAGGCCTGTACGCCCCAAGCGCTCAGCCGTTCCCGAAAAACAGCCCGTACTACGATCAGGCGCTGCCAATCCCGGTTCGGGACGTCGAGAAAAGCAAGGCGCTGCTGGCTGCGGCAGGTGTGAAACTGCCTTTGGCGGTAGACCTGAAAGTGGCCAACAACCCGATCGCGCAACAGGTCGGGCAGATCATTCAGGCCATGGCTGAAGAAGCGGGCTTCAAGGTCAATCTGATCGCCACTGAATACGCCACGATGCTCAGCGAACAGCAGAGCGGCAACTTCCAGATCGGCATGAGCGCCTGGTCGGGCCGTCCTGATCCGGATGGCGACATCCACCAGTTCGTGACCTGCAAAGGTGGCCAGAACGACGGTAAATACTGCAACGCCAAGCTCGACGAACTGCTGAACAAGGCACGCACCGTCAACGACGTCCCACAACGTCAGGCGCTGTACAACGAAGCATTGCGTTTGCTGGCTGACGAAGTACCGACCGCGTACCTGTATTTCGACCCGCGCATCATTGCCATGCGTAACAACGTGACCGGCTTCGTGCCAAACCCGGACGGTCTGATTCGTCTGGCCAACGTCGCGTTCAAACCATGACTGACGGACGCACCTGCGAGGTTCCGGCATGCTGATGTTCATCCTGCGACGCCTGCTCAGCTCGATCCCGACGCTGATTCTGGTTTCGCTGTTCGTTTTCACCCTGCAGAAGCTGCTGCCGGGTGACCCGGTGCTGGCCATGGCCGGGGAAGAACGCGATCCGGCGGTCATGGAGTACCTGCGCGACAAGTACCGGCTTGATGACCCGATCCCGTTGCAGTACCTGAACTGGGTCGGCAACGTGCTGACCGGCGACTTCGGCACCTCGCTGCGCACCGAGCAACCGGTGACCACGCTGCTGGCGTCCAAGTTGCCGGTGACCATTGAGCTGGCAGTGCTGGCCTTGCTGATTGCGCTGCTGATCGGCATCCCCACCGGGATCATCTCGGCGGTGCGCAAAGGCACCGCCGTGGATTACGGAGCCAACGTGGTGGCGCTGTCGGGGATTTCCATTCCGCACTTCTGGCTGGGCATCCTGCTGATCATGATCTTTGCGGTGAAACTGCAATGGCTGCCCGCCTCCGGTTTCGTGCCCATGGGAGAGGATTTCGGGCAAAACCTGAAGACCTTGATCCTGCCCGCCTTCGTGTTGGGTGCCGGGTTGTCGGGGATTCTCATGCGCCACACCCGCAGCGCGATGCTCGAAGTGTTGCGTACCGATTACGTGCGTACTGCCCGGGCCAAAGGACTGTTCCCGCGCACGGTGATTCTCAAGCATGCGCTGCGCAACGCATTGATGCCCATCGTCACGCTGACCACCTTACTGTTCGGTGAACTGCTTGGCGGCGCAGTGCTGACCGAGCAGGTCTTCAGTATTCCGGGCTTCGGCAAGATGATTGTCGATGCGGTGTTCAACCGTGACTACGCCGTGGTGCAAGGCGTGGTGCTGTGTGTCGCGATTGGCTTCCTGATGCTGAATCTGCTGGCCGACGTGCTTTACCGCCTGATCAACCCGCGTCTGAGGACAGCCTGATGACCGCTATTGCCAGCCTCCCGCACAGCGCGATCCTGCCCCGCAGTCGCTCGCCGTTCCTGAAGAAATTCCTCGCCAACAAAGGCGCGGTGATTGGCGCAGCGGTGTTGCTGCTGTTTGTCCTGGCGGCCCTTCTGGCGCCCTGGATTGCGCCCCATGATCCGCTCAAAGCCAACTTCCTCGCCGTGCGTAAAGCGCCCTCGCTGATCTACTGGCTGGGCACTGACGAACTGGGCCGGGATCTGTTTTCGCGGTTGCTGTTTGGCGCTCGCAGTTCGCTGCTGGCCGGTGGTGTTTCGGTGGCCATCGCCATGTTTATCGGCGTGCCCCTGGGCCTGCTGGCCGGGTATTTTGGCGGCAAACTGGACATGATCATTTCGCAGGTCATGGAAGCGCTGCTGTCCTGCCCGTTTCTGGTGTTGGCCATCGCGCTGGGCGCCTTTCTCGGCCCAAGCCTGACCAACGCGATGATCGCCATCGGTCTTTCCGCCATGCCGATTTTCGCCCGGTTGACTCGCGGCCAGGTGCTGTCGATCAAGCACGAGGATTATCTGGAAGGTGCTCGTGCGATTGGTCTGCCGGATCGCTGGATCATCCTGCGTTACGTACTGCCCAACGTGATGTCGCCGCTGGTGGTGCAAGCGACGCTGACCATCGCTTCGGCGATTCTGGCTGAAGCCAGCTTGTCGTTCCTCGGCCTGGGCCAGCAACCGCCCTCGCCGTCCTGGGGCTCGATGCTCAATACTGCGAAGAATTTCATGGAGCAGGCTCCGTGGATGTCGATTGCGCCCGGCGTGGCGATCTACATCACGGTCCTGTGTTTCAACCTGCTGGGTGACGGCCTGCGCGATGCGCTGGACCCCAAAGGCTAAACCTTTCGTTTTCTGCCAAAGAGAAACGCTTATGTTCGATGATCTGGATTACAGCCAACCTTACGCTTCCGCACGTTCGCCAGTGATGGGCAACAACATGGTCGCCTGCTCCCAGCCATTGGCTGCTCAGGCCGGGCTGGACATGCTGCGCAAGGGCGGTAATGCGGTCGACGCCGCTATCGCTGCGGCCATGGTGCTGACCGTGGTCGAACCCACCGGTTGCGGGATTGGCAGCGATGCTTTTGCCATCGTCTGGGACGGCAGCAAGCTGCAAGGCCTGAACGCTTCCGGTCGTGCGCCGCAAGCCTGGACGCCCGAGTACTTCGCTGGCCAAAAACAGATGCCACAACGTGGCTGGCCAGCCGTCAGCGTGCCGGGTGCGGTATCCGCTTGGGTTGAGTTGTCCGAACGCTACGGCAAACTGCCCTTCGCTACTTTGGCGGAACCAGCGATTGGCTATGCCCGTGACGGTTATCAGGTCACGCCGATCATCGCCGAACTGTGGAAACGCGGTTCGCAACTGCTCAAGGATCAACCGGGTTTCGCCGAGTGCTTCATGCCGGATGGCAAGGCGCCGCTGGCTGGCGAAAAAATCCAGCTCAAGGATCACGCCCGCACCCTGGAGCTGATTGCCCAGACCAAAGGCGAAGCTTTCTACCGTGGCGAACTGGCTGAAACCATCATTGCCCATGCCAACGCCAATGGCAGCGTCATGAGCCTCGATGATCTGGCGACGCACACCGTGGACTGGATCGACACGCTGTCAGTGCCTTATGCCGGGGCCGTGGTTCACGAATTGCCACCGAATGGCCAGGGCATCGCCACACTGGCTGGCTTGACCATGCTGGAAGCACTGGGCGTGGGCGAGCATCCGGTGGACAGCCTTGAAACCGTTCACCCGGTGCTGGAAGCCATGAAACTGGCCTTGGCCGATCTTGACGAACACGTCGCCGACAGCGATCACATGCGTGTGCCTTCCGAGGATTTGCTAGGCAAGGCGTACCTGATGGAGCGCGCCGGACTGGTCACCGATCAGGCCGCTAATCCGGGGCACGGCTCGCCAAAACCGGGCGGCACTGTGTACCTGTCAGCAGCCGATGAAAGCGGCATGATGATCTCGTTCATCCAGTCCAATTACATGGGCTTTGGCTCCGGCGTTGTCGTGCCGGGCACCGGCATCAGCATGCAGAACCGCGGCGCGGGCTTTTCGCTGGACCCGACCCACGTGAACTACGTGGCGCCGCGCAAGCGTCCGTTCCACACCATTATCCCCGGATTCGTGATGAATGCCGACGGCACGCCGTTGATGTCCTTCGGCTTGATGGGCGGCCCGATGCAGGCGCAGGGTCACCTGCAGATGATGATGCGCATCCTGCGCTACAAACAGAACCCGCAAGCCGCCGCCGACGCACCGCGCTGGAGGATCGAGTCGGGTCTGAAGGTTGCTGTGGAGCGTGCGTTTGATCCGGAAGTGGTCAAGGCACTGCGCGCCAAAGGCCATGACATCGATGTCGAAGAGCCAAGCGGCGTGTTTGCCTTCGGTGGCGCACAGATCATCCAGCGCACGGCCCATGGGTATGTGGGTGGGACTGATCCGCGGAAGGATGGGCTAGTCGCTGCGTACTAACTGACTAAGCGCGGTTAAATGTGGGAGCGGTGCTTGCCCGCGAGAAACGATAACGCGGTGTGTCTTCAAGCTTCGTCTCATGCATCGCGGGCGAGCACCGCTCCCACAAGGAACCGCGTACATCGTTTAGGGCCAAGGTTTTCCAGCCCTCACAACCCGTGTAGCCTTTGCCCTTTGAATATTCCTTGAGCACATCTCTCATGACGCTTTTGAAGATCAAACAGGCCAGCCTGATCGCCCTCCTCGGCTTCAGCACTCTGCTGCACGCCGCGCCACAAACCATTGACGTGCACCGCGATCCGAATTGCGGTTGCTGCACCAAGTGGATGGCGTACCTCAAGGAAAACGGTTTTACCGTGAATGATCATCCCGAAGACAACATGAGTGCCGTGAAGGAAAAACTCGGCGTGCCCGAGAAACTGGGCTCATGCCACACCGGCGTGATCAACGGCAAGTTCGTCGAAGGTCATGTGCCAGTCTCGGAGATTCGCGAGCTCGTGGCCCGGAAAGACCTGATCGGCGTCGCCGCACCCGGCATGCCGATGGGCTCGCCGGGTATGGAGTCGGGTAATCGCAGAAGCGCTCACCAGATCATTGGCCTGACCGCTTCGGGTGAAGAGCAGGTAGTGGCGGACTACCCGGCGCAGTGAGTTTTCCCTGCAGACACAACCCCGTAGGAGCTGCCGAAGGCTGCGAATGGCGGTGTATCAGGATTAACGCTTCGCAGCGTTCGGCAGCTCCTACAGGAATTGCATTCCAACGACTACTGCATCAATGAATAAACCAGCGCCAGCATCGACACCACACCCACAACTACCACAAACACGTTGGATGCCTTGCCTGCGTACTGACGCATGGCCGGAACCTTGTGGATGGCGTACATCGGCATCAGGAACAGCAACGCGGTAATGATCGGCCCGCCAAGGGTTTCGATCATGCCGAGGATGCTTGGGTTAAGCGTAGCGACCACCCAGCACACCACCAGCATCATGGCCGCGGTCAGGCGGTCGAGTGCTTTCGGCGCCGGGCGCAGACCGGTTCTCACCACAATACCTTTCAAACCTTCACTGGCACCGATGTAGTGGCCCAGGAACGATTTGGCAATCGCCACGAAGGCAATCAGCGGCGCGACAAACGCGATGGTCGGGTTGCTGAAGTGGTTAGCCAGGTACGACAGGATCGAGATGTTCTGGGTCTTGGCTTCAGCCAGCTGTGCCGGTGACAGGGTCAGCACGCAGCTGAACACGAAGAACATCACCATGATCACCATCAAGCCGTGGGCACGCGCAAGGATCTGTGAGCTTCGACCTTCAGCCTG
Source organism: Pseudomonas sp. Irchel 3A5 (assembly GCF_900187575.1). Taxonomy (NCBI): domain Bacteria; kingdom Pseudomonadati; phylum Pseudomonadota; class Gammaproteobacteria; order Pseudomonadales; family Pseudomonadaceae; genus Pseudomonas; species Pseudomonas sp. Irchel 3A5. The sequence continues at coordinate 294,622 of NZ_FYDU01000003.1, forward strand.
AGCGCCATACCTGCGCTTCTGGTCAACGGCAAACGCAGAAATGATCGGCGAATGGTTGAAGGAAAACACCATCACAGGAATCGCCAGCCAGAAGGTATGCAGGAATGCCGAAGGCGCCGGCAGCGTGGTGGCTGTGCTGAGAATGCCGCCGTTCCAGTGTGGAATCAGGAACACCGCAAGGAACAGCAAGGCCACGATGAACGGGTAGACCATCAGGCTCATGGCCTTGACGATGAACCGTTCGCCGCAGCGCACCACTGCCAGCAAGCCAAGGATCAGCACAAATGCCAGCAATGCACGTGGCGGCGGCTGAATGTGCAGTTGATGCTCTAGAAAGCTGCCGACGGTGTTGGTCAGCGCCACGCTGTAGATCAGCAGAATCGGGAAGATCGCAAAGAAGTACAACGCGGTGATCAGCGTGCCGGCGCTTTTGCCGAAATGCTGTTCGACAACTTCGGTGATGTCCGCCCCTTCTCGACCGGACAGCACGAAGCGGGTTAGACCGCGATGTGCATAGTAAGTCATCGGAAACGCCAGCAACGCCAGGGCCAGCAACGGCCAGAAGCCGCCAATACCTGCGTTGATGGGCAAGAACAACGTGCCTGCGCCGATGGCGGTGCCGAACAACCCGAGCATCCAGGTGGTGTCATGACGACTCCACGCCGCAATCGGTGTAGCGGCTGCATCGAAACGCTGTTCGACGCTATTGGCCTGATCATTCATCCGGTCGAATCTCCGTGCCGGTTAATACAACATGGCAGGGACGCGTCAGAAAAACTGGGCAGTTTCGCGTCCCCTCAGAAAAGAGGGGCGCGATTGTCCGGGATTACGCCAGAAAATCAAAGGTTTGTCGGACGAGGAGAGTCTGATCAGGCGTGGATCAGGCTGACCGGACGACGCCTTTGATGCGAATCCCCAGCAACAGGTAGTGGAACCTTTCAAAATCCGACAAAATGTTCCGATGAAGAATGATAAAGACATCCACCCGGAAGCCGCCGTCGCTCCGGGCTATCTCGCCAATCACGCGGAACGCGTGTTCAACCGTGCGACTGACGCTGCCTTACGGCAATACGGTATTTCGTTGACCCTCCTCGGTCCTTTATTGTGGCTTGCATGGCGCGGCCCCATGCTTCAGCGCGACCTTGTGAAAGCCTCTGCCGTCAAACAGCCCGCGATGGTTGCGACTCTGGACAAACTGGAAGCTGCAGGCCTCATCCAGCGTTCCGTTATCGCCACAAACAAGCGCGCTGCAGAGGTGAACATCACAACACGTGGTCAGGAGGTAGCAGCATTAGGAAAACAGGTTTTGCTCGATACCAATGCTCGTGGGCTGGAGGGCTTCAGTTCAGAGGAGGCTGCGGTTTTCGTGGCGTTGCTCCAGCGCTTCATCGGCAATCTGGAAGAGTAACATTTTGCATCACGCGTGATGTTTATTTATATCACGCGTGATACAAAGTGCGGATTACAGGAGAATCCGCATGTCCAGAAGAATCCTCATCAGTGGGGCAAGTGTTGCAGGCAACACCACAGCCTGGTGGCTTTCCCGCCATGGCTTTGATGTGACCGTTATAGAAAAGGCCCCTCAATTTCGCGATGGCGGCCAGAACGTCGATGTGCGTGGCGCTGGTCGCCAGGTCTTGCGAAAGATGGGGCTGGAGCAAGCGGCTCTCGACCTCACCACCGGTGAGGCGGGCACGGACTGGGTCGACCAGCATGACAACACTATCGCGCGGTTTGCAGTCGAGGACATGGGCGACGGGCCTACAGCCGAGCTGGAAATAATGCGCGGCGATATCGCCAGCATGATCTACGAGCCTGCAAGTCAGCGGGCGACTTTTCGCTTCAACGAGACAATCAAGGCTCTGGAACAGGATGCCCACGGCGTCACTGTCCATTTCCAGAACAGCCCAAGCGATCGCTACGATGTCGTAATCGTTGCAGAAGGGGTTGGCTCACCCACCCGCGAATTGATTTTCCCGGGCGAGAACAAGCCGAAGTGGATGGATATGACGATCGCCTACTTCGCAATCCCGAAGACGTCCGAGGATGGGGTGTTTGCCCGTCAATACAATACAGTTGGCGGCATCGGTGCGACGCTGAAGCCCGGTCGACAGGACACCGTCCATGTTTACATGGGGATGCAGAAGAAGCCCGAGGGTGAGAATGAATGGGGTGCCGAACGTCAGAAGCAGTTCCTGCAGGAGAGATTCGCGAATGCAGGATGGCACTTCCCGCGCATTCTCGACGGTATGTCCAGGACAGATGATTTTTATTTTGATGTGCTTCGACAGGTCAGGATGAACCGATGGTCCGAGGGTCGCATCGTCCTGACTGGCGATGCGGCCTGGTGCGCGACTCCTTTGTCCGGGATCGGCACCACGCTCGCGATTATTGGCGGATACGTACTGGCGGGCGAGTTGTCGAGAACAGAGGATATTCCATCCGCTCTGGCGGCGTACGAGCGGGTCATGCGGCCATTCGTGAAAGAAGGCCAAGGCGTTCCGAAGATCGTTCCACGTATGCTCTGGCCTCACACCCCCGCTGGGCTGATGTTACTCAGGGGCGCAATGCGGACTGCAGCCAGGCCGATGATACGAAAAACCTTCGCCAATCTGTTCCTTCGTGATTCGGAGAAGGTGGAGCTTCCAGATTACGAGTCAACCTGAGCCTTTGACAGAACACCCAGTACGTCGAGCGCTCACTGACATGAATCGTGCTTTCCATCGCGCTGAAAAAAGGCCAGGAGTTACAACGCTCACTGGCCTTTGCTGACATCACCGATAGACCGGTCAGATCTTGAAGCTTGCCACCAATTGCTTCAGGCGCCCTGCCTGTTGAGACAGTGCTGCGCAGTCGGACAGGGTTTCGTTGAGGTTGGCGACGCCCTGCTGGTTAAGCATGTTGATCTGGCTGATGTCGACGTTGAGCGTCTCCACCACGGCGGTCTGCTCTTCGGTGGCAGCCGCCACTGACTGGTTCATGCCGTCGATTTCACTGATGCGCTGGGTGACGCTGGTCAGTCGGGTGCCTGCCTGGTTGGCGACGTCAACGCTGTCGCGGCTGCTGGCCTGACTCTGGTTCATGTTCTCCACCGCGTCATGAGAACCCTGCTGCAGCTCGCCGATCATCTTGTGCACTTGATCGGCAGACTCTTGAGTCCGGTGCGCCAGGTTACGTACTTCATCGGCTACCACCGCAAAGCCACGACCGGCTTCACCTGCGCGCGCAGCTTCAATCGCCGCATTGAGCGCAAGCAGGTTGGTCTGCTGCGAGATGCTTTTGATCACGTCGAGAATCTGCCCGATGTTTTCAGTGCTGGTGTTCAGGGTTTCAATTTGCGTGCACGAATCGCTGATCTTGGATGAAAGACTGGTCATGGCCTGAATGGTTTTTTCCACCACTGCGCGGCTGTCTTCTGCCTGCTCACGGGCCTGGCTGGCCTGAGCGGAAGCATCGGAAGCGTTGCGGGCAATCTCCTGGGTGGCAGCGCCCAGTTCGTTGATCGCGGCGGCCACGCTATTGGTCCGAGCGCTCTGCTCGTCAAAGCCCAGAATCGAGGAATTGGACGATTGCTCCACCCGTTGCGACAGGTCATGAACCAGTAGCGTCGCTGAAGAAACTTCCGAGATGGACGCATGCACGCGCTCGACGAACCGGTTGAATGAACCACCCAACTCGGCAAACTCATCCTTGCCCTGAATGCTCAGGCGGCGGGTCAGATCACCCTCACCTTGCGCGATGTCCTGCATGGCCCGGCCCATCGCCGTCAATGGACGCATCAGCGCGCTGATCAGCAGACTCAACAGCAAAGCGATGACGATGACGGCCACCACCATGGCAATAAGCGCCGAGGTCCGGAATTCGCCCAGTGGCGCGTAAGCTTTGTCTTTATCGATCGACAGTCCGATGTACCAGTCCGCCCCCGGCAACCCACTGATCGGGGCGAATGACAGCAAGCGTTGCTGGCCGTTGAGGGTAACTTCACGCAACTTCTTGTCCAGCGTCAGGGTCTGCCCTGGATAGATGTCCTTGAGATTTTTCATCACCTGGTCTTTGTCCGGGCTGACGATTACCTGTCCGTCGCCGCTGACCAGGAAGGCATGTCCCAGGCCGCCGAACTCTACTGAGTTAACGATTTTAACCAGGGTCTCCAGGCTCAAGTCGCCGCCTGCGACACCGGCAAGCTTGCCGTTGATTTTGATCGGACTGGCAATGGTCACCACCAGCCCGCCTACCGAGGCCAGGTAAGGCGCGCTGATGATGGTCTTGTCGGCGGTGACCGTCGAGGTGTACCAGGGACGCTTGCGCGGATCATAACCGGCAGGCATTTCGGCGTCCGGCCGCTGCGTGAATACGCCGTCAGTATCACCGACATAGGTGAACTGGAAAGTCGATGTCAGTGACGGTTGACCGATCAGGCCACCCAGATCGCTTTGAGTGCCTTGCCGCGCGACGTTCTGCCCGAGGTTTTCCAGAACCAGAATGCGTCCGCTCAACCAGCTCTGAATGCCGGTCGCTGTCAGCTCGCCCGCCTGAGCCACCGAGTTCTCAAGGTTTTTGGTAATCGTATTGCGCTGCAGATAATCGTTGTACAGCGTGAATAACGCGAACGCCAATACCACAATGAGCGAAGCAGCCAGCAGAATTTTATGACGAAACTTCAAAGCCATTACGACACTTCCTCTCCGATCACAAACCGATTAAAACGGTGGGATGCGATAGTTTTAATAGATTTGCATTTTTCATGGTGATTGCTGAGCCCCTTTGAAAACGGGCCCTCCAAGGCATGAAGCCAATACATTGGCGTTGGATTAAAGTCACCGTGCAGTGTTTACCGCAGTACGGCGACCTATTACCTTGTGTCGGCAGCTGAGAAGATAAATTAATGACCAGATATCGATAATTCAGGCATTACGCTGAAGTATTAGATAATTAACACTGCATGCAGTTGTATGACGAGTTAGCCGGTTTATTACCATCACGCAATCGAAGCCAAGCAATCCCAATAACGTTACAGACTATTGCAACAGCATCCGTCTCCCGGTAAAACTCCCGCCCTTCTAACAAGAAGGACCTTTCATGAAACCTGCCGATATCGTCAACCTGTTGGTGCTGGCCGCCATCTGGGGCGCGAGCTTTTTGTTCATGCGCATTGTTGCGCCCGTGCTGGGCAGCGTGCCGACTGCCTTCTTCCGTGTATCGATTGCCGCAGCAGGCCTGCTGATCATTTTCCTGATGATGCGCGTGCACCTGGATTTTCGCGGCAAGCTCAAGACCTGCATGCTGCTGGGGGTAATCAACTCGGGGCTGCCAGCGACGCTTTACTCGATTGCGGCACAAACACTGCCTGCCGGTTACTCGTCGATTTTCAATGCCACGACGCCCCTGATGGGCGTGCTGGTCGGCGGGTTGTTCTTCAGCGAGAAGCTCTCGGCCGTGAAGATCTGCGGCGTGTTTCTGGGACTGATCGGTGTCGGCATCCTGACGCGCGCCGGCCCTGTGGCTTTCAATCTGGAACTGTTGATGGGTGCCCTCGCCTGCCTGCTGGCAACCACGTGTTACGCGTTCGCCGGCTTCCTGACCCGCCGCTGGCTGGACCGCCAGGGCGGACTGGACAGTCGTCTTTCAGCACTGGGCAGCATGCTTGGCGCGACGTTGTTGCTATTGCCATTTTTTGGCTATCGCGTGTTCACCGACCTGCCGGCCAGTTGGGGTGGCGTCAGTGTCTGGGTATCGCTGCTGGGGTTGGGGCTGGTATGCACAGCACTCGCCTACATCCTGTATTTCCGCCTGATGAGCAGCATCGGACCACTCAGTTCCATGACGGTCACCTTCATGATCCCGCCGTTCGGCGTGCTGTGGGGGGCTTTGTTTCTGGATGAGCCGCTGTCGATGGCGCATGTCTATGGCGGCGTGCTGATTGCAGCGTCGCTGTGGCTGGTGCTACGGCCTGTGGCGGTGGTGAAAACTGCAAGCTGATGTGCGACGTGGGACCGGCTTTAGCCGGGAAGGCGATATGTCTGGCGCCCCATTTCAGTGACTGTAAGGGCCTCTTCCCGGCTAAAGCCGGTCCCACGTCATCACATAGATTCTGTGGGCGCTTGCCCGCTCCCACAGGAATCTATGCAGTCCCCCTGGGATTTATGTCGCTAGCAATCCTTTGTCACACTCAACCAAACAACCAATACCCCAACAACGTCAGTACCACCACCGCCAGGACTGGGCGCAGTACCCGGTAGGCTTTTGGATGCTTGCGCTTGAATTGCTTGACCTTGCCACTGAAGGTATCGCTGAAACGCTTGCTCCACGCATAGGCCTGGTTGATGCCGCCAACGCGTTCGTCGTCAGTGTTCTGCGGCGCGGTCGCACGGCCCAGAAATGCGCTGACCCAACGATTGAGGCGGGTCATGATGCGGGTACGCAACGGACGCTCAATGTCGCAAAACAGGATCACGCGGGTAACATCAGTCTCGTTCTTGACCCAATGCACATAAGTTTCGTCAAACATCACGTCTTCGCCATCGCGCCAGGCATACACCTGCCCATCGACGTAAATCCGGCAATCGTCGGAGTTAGGCGTCGAAAGCCCCAGGTGATAACGCAGTGAACCGGCAAACGGATCGCGGTGCGGGTTCAGGTGGCTGTCGCCCGGCAACAGGGCGAACATTGCGCCTTTGACGTTGGGAATGGAGTTGACCAGTGCCACGGTCTTCGGGCACAGCGCCTCGGCAGACGGCAACGCTTTGTCGTACCACTTCAGGTAAAAACGCTTCCAGCCCTTCTTGAAGAACGAACCGAAACCGGCATCGTTATTCTTCTCGGCAGCCCGGATGTAACCCTCGTCGAACAGGTGCATGGCCTCTTCGCGAATGGTCTGCCAGTTATTCTTGAGCACATCCAGCTCGGGGAACGCGCTGCGGTCCAGATAAGGCTTGGACGGCACGCGGGAAAACAGGTACATCAGGGCGTTATAAGGAGCGAACAACGCCGAATGATTGACGAACTGACGCAACAAGGGCAAACGTGCCTTGCCACGCAAATGCACATACAGCGTGCTGCCGACAAAAAGCATCAGAATCGACACCTTGGCAGCCAATGAAAACGTCATCTAACTCTCCTTGCTTACCGCTGTATGTCTTGCCGTGGTGATCATGCGTGAAGGCGAACCATCATCTTGGATGGTTCGCCAGCCGGGCATCATAAACCCTCGCCGACCTGACAAGAAGCAGCGGCGTGCAAACGAGGTCTTACTGCTGCAGTTCCTGATCAGTGAACAAGTCGCTGAACAACATGCTCGACAGGTAGCGCTCGCCCGAGTCCGGCAGGATCACGACAATGGTTTTGCCCTGCATTTCCGGGGTTTCCGCCATGCGTACCGCGGCAGCCATGGCTGCACCACAGGAGATACCGCACAGGATGCCCTCTTCCTGCATCAAGCGCAGTGCCATGGCTTTGGCTTCATCGTCACTGACCAGTTCCACCCGGTCGACCAACGACAGATCGAGATTTTTCGGGATGAAACCGGCACCAATCCCCTGGATCTTGTGCGGGCTTGGCTTGATTTCTTCACCCGCCAGCGCCTGAGTAATGATCGGCGAAACCATAGGCTCCACCGCAACAGACAGAATCGGTTTGCCTGCGGTGTTTTTAATGTAGCGGGAAACCCCGGTGATCGTGCCGCCGGTGCCAACACCCGCGACCAGCACATCGACCGCGCCATCCGTGTCGTTCCAGATTTCCGGCCCCGTGGTTTTTTCATGGATCGCCGGGTTGGCCGGGTTCTCGAACTGGGCTGGCATGAAGAATTTTTCAGGATCGCTGGCCAGCAGCTCTTCGGCTTTCTCTATAGCGCCTTTCATGCCTTTGGCTGGTTCGGTCAGAACCAGTTCGGCACCCAATGCCTTGAGGACCTTACGGCGTTCGATGCTCATGGACGCGGGCATAGTCAGCATCAGCTTGTAGCCCCGGGCTGCAGCGACAAATGCGAGGCCGATACCGGTGTTGCCGGAGGTAGGCTCGACGATGGTCATGCCGGGCTTGAGTTTGCCCTTGCTTTCAGCGTCCCAGATCATATTGGCGCCGATCCGGCATTTCACCGAGTAACCCGGATTGCGGCCCTCGATCTTGGCCAGAATCGTGACTCCACGGGGGGCGATACGGTTGATCTGCACCAGTGGGGTGTTGCCGATCGAGTGGGCGTTGTCAGCGTAGATACGGCTCATGGCGGTGTCCTTGTGCACGTTCATCAGATGTCAGAGAGTTGGAAGCCTATGCCTCATGACCGGCATGCGTCCAGTCGCAGCGAACGGATGCGAACGCAAAGAGTCAACAACTCATCGCAACTTGAGACCCTTGCCATGAAACGTCGCTATAGCTGGCCACTCTGGACCCTGGCCGGGATTGTTGTGCTATTGATCGCAGTGCATATCACCCTGCCCTTGCTGGTCCGCAACTACCTCAACGACAAGCTCGCCGACATGGGCGATTACCGCGGCCAGGTCACGGATGTCGATCTGGCCCTGTGGCGCGGCGCTTACAGAATCAACGGGCTGAACATCGTCAAGGTGGACGGCAAGGTGCCGGTCCCGTTCGTCAAAGTACCGGTCATCGATTTGGCCGTGAGCTGGAAACATCTGTGGTACGACCATGCGGTGGTTGCCGAGATGATATTCGCTCAACCAGAGGTCAACTTCGTCGACGGCGGCAACAACAAGCAAGCGTCACAGACGGGTCAGGGCACCGACTGGCAAGAGCAAATCAACAAGCTGCTGCCGATCACGCTCAACGAAGTCCGAATCAATGACGGCAGGATCACCTTCAACAACTTCAGCACGACGCCTAAAGTGAAAATCGAGGCCGACTCGCTCAATGCCAGTCTTTACAACCTGACGAACGTCGAGGACGTAAAAGGCAATCGCGATGCACGCTTCGAAGGCAAGGCGATGCTTGAAGGCCACGCCAAAATGGAAGCCTTCGCGACCTTCGATCCGTTCACCAACTTCGAGGATTTTGACTTGCGCCTGCGAGCCACGGGCATCCAGCTCAAGCGCTTGAACGACTTTGCATCTGCCTACGGCAACTTCGATTTCAACGCCGGGCAAGGCGATCTGGTGATCGAAGCTCAAGCGAACAAAGGCCAGTTGAGTGGTTACATCAAACCCCTGCTGCGCGATGTTGAAGTCTTCAACTGGAAGCAGGACGTCGAAAACCAGAATAAAGGCTTCTTTCGGTCTATCTGGGAAGCCGTGGTGGGCGGCGGCGAAACCGTGCTCAAGAACCAGAGCGAAAACCAGTTTGCTACTCGGGTTGAACTGAGCGGGAGCGTGCACAAGCAGAATGTCAGCGCGTTTCAGGCGTTCCTGCAGATCCTGAGGAATGCGTTTGTGCAGGCGTTCAATACGCGGTATGACAACAGCAAGGGCTAACGCCTGTAGGACCGGCTTTAGCCGGGAGGGCATTTTTTCTGGCGGAGAAAATGTGGCGGATGTTCCGACGCCCTCCCGGCTAAAGCCGGCCCTACGGGAAGCGCACCAACCTCGCCATTCAGTCACTGAATACCCGCCCCACATTCACAGTCGCCAAGGCCTCGCGCTATAGTCCGCGCATTGTTTACCGAGGATTTACCGATGAAGTTTGAAGGCACCCGCGCATACGTCGCCACCGACGATCTCAAGCTGGCGGTCAACGCGGCCATTACCCTGGAGCGTCCGTTACTGGTCAAGGGCGAGCCCGGCACCGGTAAGACCATGCTCGCCGAGCAACTGGCTGAATCCTTTGGTGCGAAGCTGATTACCTGGCACATCAAATCCACCACCAAGGCCCATCAAGGCCTGTATGAATACGATGCGGTCAGCCGCCTGCGGGACTCACAACTGGGCGTGGATAAAGTCCACGACGTGCGTAACTACCTGAAGAAAGGCAAGCTCTGGGAAGCCTTCGAAGCCGAAGAGCGGGTCATTCTGCTGATCGACGAAATCGACAAGGCCGACATCGAATTCCCCAACGATCTGCTGCAAGAACTCGACAAGATGGAGTTCTACGTTTACGAGACCGACGAGACTATCAAAGCCAAAGTCCGGCCGATCATTATCATTACCTCCAACAACGAAAAAGAGCTGCCGGACGCTTTCCTGCGCCGCTGCTTCTTCCACTACATCGCCTTCCCGGACCGCGCCACGCTGCAGAAGATCGTCGACGTGCACTACCCGGATATCAAGAAGGATCTGGTCAGCGAGGCGCTGGACGTGTTCTTCGACGTGCGCAAAGTGCCAGGCCTGAAGAAAAAGCCTTCGACCTCCGAACTGGTGGACTGGCTGAAACTGCTCATGGCCGACAACATCGGTGAGGCGGTACTGCGCGAGCGCGATCCGACCAAGGCCATTCCGCCACTGGCCGGGGCGCTGGTCAAAAATGAACAGGACGTGCAACTGCTTGAGCGTCTGGCGTTCATGAGCCGTCGCGGCAACCGCTGATCCGGAGAGACCATGCTCCTCAATCTGTTCAATGAAATGCGCGCCGCCAAGGTCCCGGTCTCGGTGCGCGAGCTGCTGGACCTGATCAATGCCCTGAAACAGCGGGTCACCTTCGCCGATATGGACGAGTTTTATTTCCTCGCCCGAACGATTCTGGTCAAGGACGAGCGGCATTTCGACAAGTTTGATCGGGCGTTCAGCGCCTATTTCAATGGTCTGGAAAAACTCGACGATCATCTCAAGGCGCTGATCCCCGAGGACTGGCTGCGCAAGGAGTTCGAGCGCTCGCTGACAGATGAAGAGCGCGCGCAGATTCAATCCCTGGGTGGCCTCGACAAGCTCATCGAAGAATTCAAGAAGCGCCTGGAAAAGCAAAAGGAACGTCATGCCGGTGGCAACAAATGGATCGGTACCGGTGGCACCAGCCCCTTCGGCTCAGGCGGCTATAACCCGGAAGGCATCAGGGTTGGCGACGCTGGCGAGCGCAAAGGCAAAGCGGTCAAGGTGTGGGATCAGCGGGAATACAAAAACCTCGATGATCAAGTGGAACTGGGCACGCGCAACATCAAGATCGCCCTGCGCCGCCTGCGAAAATTCGCCCGACAGGGCGCGGCGGAAGAACTGGACATCGACGGCACCATTGACCACACCGCTCGCGACGCAGGTCTGCTGAATATCCAGATGCGTCCGGAACGACGCAACACTATCAAGCTGTTGCTGCTGTTCGACATCGGCGGCTCGATGGATGCCCACGTCAAAGTCTGCGAGGAGCTGTTCTCGGCGTGCAAAACCGAGTTCAAGCATCTGGAGTATTTCTACTTCCACAACTTCATCTATGAATCGGTGTGGAAGAACAACATGCGCCGCGGCTCGGAACGCTTTTCGACCCAGGATTTACTGCATAAATACGGTGCGGACTACAAAGTGATCTTCATCGGCGATGCGGCTATGGCGCCCTATGAAATCACCCAGGCGGGCGGCAGTGTCGAGCACTGGAACGAAGAGCCGGGCTATTTGTGGATGCAGCGCTTTACGGCCAAGTTCAAGAAGCTCATCTGGATCAACCCCTACCCTAAAGACGCCTGGGCCTACACCACATCAACCAATATCGTGCGGGACTTGATCGAGGATCAGATGTATCCGCTGACGCTGCGGGGGCTGGAAGAAGGGATGAGGTTTTTGTCGAAGTAGCACTCTCATCAAACAGCGCGGAGCTATCTGAATCTACGCAGAACCTGTTGGAGCGAGGCTTGCCCGCGAAAGACAATAATGCGGTGCGTCTGACTTACCGCATCGACTGCTTCGCGGGCAAGCCTCGCTCCTACAGGTCCAATGTTTGCCGCGATATAGCGCGGTGTAGAGATACCGGGGCTAAAATCAGCGCCAATCCCGCTCCGGCCGATGCTTGCGACGGCCGCCGTTGACGACCCAATTGATCATCAGGAAGAAGCTCTCGATCAGGAACGCCAACAACAGCGCGCTGACGATGCCCCAGGCAATGACGTCTGGTGCCAGCAACACCTGCCAGGTGTAACCGTTCCAGGTCTCTCTGCGGATATCGGCATCGGAAGCTACAGCGACATGAATCGCTCGGGCATACCAAGGGCCTTGCATGGCCAGCCATTCACGTTCCAGGACCTGAGTGCGGGTCAAGAGCGTATTGATGGTATCGGCGTCGCTGCGGAACACCGGGTCTTCACTGTCGCGGTAGTGCTGAATCAACGCCTGCACATCGCCTTTGAAGAACTGCTGCGCGGTCGCATTGTAGCCTCGCACACTCTGCTGAGCCTCAAGCAGATGCGCCTCGACCCGCTTGCCGTAATCACTGATAAAACCCGGTATCTGAACCCCGAACAACAGGCCCGCCGTGAACAAGACCAATCGCAGATAACTTCGCAGCATTTAGATCCCTCTCAAACCAGGCACATCTATTGGATTTGGACTGCATCCCTACTGTGGGAGATTCTATGTTTGCCTGCAAGCTGGCGCCTGGGCCCTCGACCTCGTAGGACCGGCTTTAGCCGGGAGGGCGGTATTTCAGGCAACGGAGATTTGGTGAATGTTCCGACGTCCTCCCGGCTAAAGCCAGTCCTACAAAATTGCGTACCGCTCCCAAAAATCAGGTATTGCCGCTCGCCACACACTCACCCCGCCGCCACAACGCCCACTGACCCGGCTCGTAGCGGTTCCAGTTTTCGTTCTCGGTCAACGGCTCGGTAGCAATCACCGTCACGACATCATTGGGTGTGGTTTCGGCCTGAAAATCGACGATCACGTCGACATCCTTCAGACGTGCCGGACCAAACGGAGCGCGACGTGTGATATGGGCCAGTTTGGTACTGCAAAAGCAAAACAGCCAGTCGCCATCACTGAGCAAGCAGTTAAACACACCCTTGCTGCGATAGTGACTGCACGCCTCGACCAGTGATGGCAGCAGTTCTTCGACTTCTACCGGCTCAGGGAAGGCTTCGCGCACGCGGTTGAGCAAATCACAGAACGCCGCCTCGCTGTCGGTGTCGCCCACCGGCCGATAAAACGTAGCAAGGGGATCGAAACCTGCCAATTGGCCGTTATGGGCGAAACACCAGTTACGGCCCCAGAGCTCGCGCACAAAGGGATGGGTATTGGACAGGCATACGCGACCGACATTGGCCTGACGGATATGGCCAATCACCACTTCGCTTTTGATGGGATAACGCTGCACCAGTTGGGCAATTTCCGATTCGCTGCTGGCGGCGGGGTCCTGAAACAAGCGTAAGCCACGACCTTCGTAAAAGCCGATCCCCCAGCCGTCACGATGCGGGCCGGTACGCCCGCCGCGCTGTATCAGGCCGGTAAAGCTGAAAACGATGTCAGTCGGGACATTGGCGCTCATGCCCAGTAGTTCACACATGCTCAGGTTCTCGATTGCAAACGTTCAGCAGCATGGCGACACAAGCGCCGGAGGACGATTCAAAGGCGCGGTTCGACCCGCGAACGGCTGCTGGTATTGACGTTGGGCGCCACCGGTTTACGCGCAAGGCGGTCAGTGTCGGAAAAAGGCTCATCCTCGTCTTCGACATCCGTTGCGGTTTCAGGCTGGACAGGTTTTTCCGGGTGGCGAGCTTTCCAGCTTTTTTCCAGAGGCCAGCGAATCAACGCGAACAGCACGTAAACCACCAGGGCAATCATGCCGTACATGGCCAGATCAGACAGCGCGTTCCAGACGTTACTGCCCACCTTGAACAACAGGTCCAGGGCCGTAATGGCAACGGCGGGCGCGTAAATTTCCTTGGTGGCGTCGATCATTGTCGGGGTAAACAGCAACACCGCAACGATCACCACCAGGGGCTCGCGCAGGTAACGCCACATCCAGCGAGTCGCCAGAAACCAAACCAGCAGACAGCCCAACGCAGCAAATGCGTAGAGCCCCCAGGCGATCGTATAGTCGTTCTCGGTCATGACATCCGTGGTAAGGCAGGTAAAGAGGCGCTTATGATAACGGCTTTTCGCCAACCCGGCTTGTCCGGCTTGAGTATTAGTCCGGCGCAGCGGCTTTTCATTTTTTCCGCTTGCGCCAGGCGCCTCCACGAGAGAGCCCTGCATGACCCTATCGAATTCACCATCCACTGCCCCCCTTGCCCGCAAAGCCGAGGGTGCAGATCCCTACGCCTGGCTGCAAAACCGCGACACGGACGAAGTGCTCGACTACCTCAAGGCGGAAAATGCCTGGCAGCAGACACAACTGGCCGATCAGGAAGCGCTGCGCGAGACGCTGTTTCAGGAGATCAAAGGCCGCATTCTGGAAACCGACCTGTCGCTGCCCTCCCCTTGGGGACCGTATCTGTATTACACCCGCACCACCGAAGGTGACGAATACGCCCGTCATTACCGCTGCCCGCGTCCGGTAGACGGTTCGCTGAGCATCGACGAAAGCCATGAAGAAGTGTTGCTCGACCCCAATGTGCTGGCGGGGGGCGGCTTCTTTTCCCTCGGTGCATTCAGCATCAGCCCTGACCATCGGCGTCTGGCGTACAGTCTGGACACTACCGGCGAAGAGGTTTATCAGCTTTACGTCAAAGAGCTGAGCAATGGTGAAGTCAGCAGTCTGCCGTTTGAGGATTGCGACGGCAGCATGACGTGGGCCAACGACAGTCAGACGCTGTTTTTCGGCGAGCTGGACGACACCCATCGGCCGCACAAGCTGTATCGCCATCGCCTGGGTGATGACGCGGCGGATCTGGTTTTCAACGAGCCGGATGGCCGGTTTTTCCTGCATTGCTATCGCAGCAGCTCGGAAAAGCAGTTGATTCTCGGGCTCGACAGCAAGACCACCAGCGAAGCCTGGGTGCTGGATGCCGATCAACCGCAACACGCATTCGCGTGCATGGCGCCGCGCGTTGAAGGTCATGAATACTCCATCGATCACGGCCAGGTGGACGGCGTGTGGAGCTGGCTGATCCGTAGCAATCAGGACGGCATCAACTTTGCGCTGTATCAGGCTGAGCAAAAAGCCACCGGCGTGCCGACCCGCAATGACTGGAAAGTACTGGTCCCGCACAGCGACACGGTGATGCTTGAGGGTCTGAGCCTCAACGCCAAGGGCCTGACCCTTAGCCTCCGCGAAGGAGGCTTGCCGATCATCGAGGTGCGTCCGCAAGGTCTGCCGACCTATCGCGTGCAGTTGCCGGACGCGGCTTACAGCCTTTACGTGCAGGACACGCTGGAGTTCGACAGCGATAAAATCCGCCTGCGCTACCAGTCTCTGAATCGCCCGGCCCAGGTACGGCAACTGACATTGGCCAGCGGCGAGCAATCGGTCCTCAAGGAAACCCCGGTGCTCGGCCCGTTCGATGCCGACGCCTATGTCAGCCAGCGTTTGTGGGCCACCGCCAAAGACGGTACGCAAGTGCCGATCAGCCTGGTCGTCAAACGTGAGCTGGCAGACCAGCCAACGCCGCTGTATCTGTATGGCTATGGTGCTTACGGCGAAAGCCTTGACCCGTGGTTTTCCCACGCTCGCCTGAGTTTGCTGGATCGCGGCGTGGCCTTTGCTATCGCCCACGTGCGTGGCGGCGGCGAGCTGGGTGAAGCCTGGTATCGGAACGGCAAGCAGGAACACAAGCAGAACACCTTCGACGACTTCATCAGCTGTGCTGAGCACTTGATCGCTGTGAAGCGCACCAGCGCCGAACAGTTGGTGATCAGTGGCGGCAGCGCCGGCGGCCTGCTGATTGGCGCAGTGGTCAACAAACGTCCCGAGTTGTTCAAGGCCGCGATTGCCGAAGTGCCCTTCGTTGATGTGCTCAATACCATGCTTGATCCCGACCTGCCACTGACCGTCACCGAGTACGACGAGTGGGGCAACCCGCAGGAGCCGGAGGTTTATGAGCGAATCAAAGCCTATGCGCCGTATGAAAACGTCAGCGCCCAAAAGTATCCGGCCATGCTAGTGATCGCGGGCTACAACGATAGCCGGGTGCAGTATTGGGAAGCGGCCAAGTGGGTCGCCAAACTGCGGGCGCACAAGACTGACGATAACCTGCTGCTGCTCAAAA
Organism: Pseudomonas sp. Irchel 3A5; assembly: GCF_900187575.1. Lineage (NCBI taxonomy): Bacteria > Pseudomonadati > Pseudomonadota > Gammaproteobacteria > Pseudomonadales > Pseudomonadaceae > Pseudomonas > Pseudomonas sp. Irchel 3A5. Next base: position 310,631 of record NZ_FYDU01000003.1, read on the forward strand.
CCGAACTGGGCGCAGGCCACGGCGGCATGAGCGGTCGCTATCAGGGTTTGCGTGACGTGGCACTCGAATACGGGTTTATCTTCAAGGTATTGCAGATCAACCCATGAACTCGGTTTGAAATCCGTGTCTTAGTAGCTGTGGGGTCGGACCTTGAAACGTCCGACTTTGCTCAAATACATCAACACCGTTGATTGGCCAAAACAAGACCCGACCATGTCAGAACAACCGTCACACCTGAATAACGAAATCCGCGACATGCTCATGGACTGTGGGCTGTTTGACCCACTGCTGCCTGCTGATTTCCAGACCGCTGCGGGCTACTTCAACATGGCATCGATTGCCAAAGGTGAAGCCATCTTCAGTGAAGGCGATCCAGGCTCGTTCATGAGCATCATCCACCTGGGCACGGTCTCGGTGCAGAAGCTCAACCCTGAGGGGCAAACGGTGGAAATTGCCGTGTTGCGTCGCGGCCGGGCATTTGGCGAAATGGCCGTGCTGGATGGCGAGCGTCGCTCGGCCAGTTGCATTGCAGCAACCGATTGTCAGTTGCTGAATCTGGGCCGGGACGCGCTGGAAAAAATGCTCGATGAAGCGCCGCGGGTTGCCGCGAAAATCATCCGGGCGCTGGCCACGTCGCTGTCCAAACGCTTGCGCATGGTTGATGGCCAGCTGTTGGCGCAGCAGGTTTAGTTGTTTGTCTCAAGTAATTCGCAACGTCTGAGCAGAAACTGGCTTAAATGTGGGAGCGGTGCTTGCCCGCGATAAACCATAACGCGGTATGCCTGCAAACTGCGTCTAATGATCCTCGGAATGTCGCCCAGACACAGCACCGCTTCCATAGGATTCACTGATGAGGTGGGACCGGCTTCAGCCGGGAAGAGACCGGCACAGACGTTGAATTTTTATCTGTGAAATACCGCCTTCCCGGCTGAAGCCGGTCCCACGTCGTCAATCAGCTTGCGGGCAAACATAGAACTCCCGCAGGCCCTCGACCCGCTCCATGACATCGATTTCAGGGGAATCTATTTAGGCCGAGCCGGCATCGGCGTCGGGGCATTCTGATCCAGCCCTGGCACTGGCTGCCCCTTGGGTGGCTGCGGCAGTTCGACTTTGGGCAGCAATGTCCCGTTGCCCTGTGTGCCGTTTATGAGTGCAGGCCCAGGCGGAACGACCTGAGGATACGGCGTCGGTGTGGCGGTGCCCGGCGAGCCCGATGCGGGGATAGATGCCGCAGACTGATTATCTGCATACCCGACATTTACCCAGAGCGCAGTCAGGATAATCGCCGGTAGAATAGCGCGCTTCATCAATGGCCTCCTGTGCCAAACGATTGTTGTGCCGTTCAGCCTACTCCTGGCCAACGACATGTGGTCAAAAATCTACCTCCAAATGAGTCCTCAATGAAACGTTTCGTGCTGCTCGACACCACTGCCATTCCCGATAACGGCGGTGCTTTGTGCCTGTTCGAATACGGAGAAGACTTTGTAATCAAGATTCAGGGCGGCGATGGCGGCCAGTTGATGAACACCCGCATGCACGGCTCCGAAGACGCTTTGGCGGAAATACCCTGCAAGAAAGTCGCCTCACGGGTTCAGCCTCGCGTACTGATCGGCGGCCTCGGCATGGGCTTCACTCTGGCCTCGGCACTCAAGCATCTGGGCAAGAATGGCGAAGTCGTGGTGGCCGAGCTGGTACCCGGTGTTGTGGAGTGGAATCGCGGGCCGCTGGGCGAGAAGTCTGGTAATCCGCTGCTAGACCCGCGCGCCAGAGTGATCGTTCAGGACGTCGCTCAGGTATTGAAAAGCGAGCCTCATGGCTTCGATGCGATCATGCTCGACGTGGACAACGGCCCCGAAGGCCTGACGCAGAAGTCCAACAGCTGGCTGTATTCGTCCGGTGGACTGGCAGCCTGTGCGCAGGCTTTACGCCCCAAGGGTATTCTGGCTGTGTGGTCAGCCAGCGCCGATCAGAAGTTTTCCGACAAGCTGCGCAAGGCCGGTTTCAAGGCAGAGGAAGTGCAAGTCTTCGCCCACGGCAACAAGGGCACGCGACACACCATCTGGATCGCCGAAAAACTCAAAGGCTGAACCCGTCGCGACGCGCTAGACTTGGCACATTCATTATTGTTTCAACGACCGAATTCGATACAGGTGATCCCATGAGCACGGCCAACCCACCCTCCCACACCGCCAAGCTGGATCGCATCCTGGCCGACGCCCAGCGCGACCGCGAGATGGGTTATCGCGACAAGGCGCTGCGCATGTATCCGCACGTCTGCGGCCGCTGCGCCCGTGAATTCGCCGGCAAGCGCCTGAGCGAACTGACCGTGCACCACCGCGACCACAACCACGACAACAATCCTCAGGATGGCTCCAACTGGGAATTGCTCTGCCTTTACTGCCACGACAATGAACATTCGCGCTATACCGACCAGCAGTACTTCTCTGAAAGCTCCACCAGCAGTCCGAAAGCCGCCAAGGCGACGCACAACCCGTTTGCGGCGTTGGCGGGGTTGATGAAGAAGGAATAGAAGCAGTTTCGAGCTGCAAGCTTCAAGCTGCAAGTAAGAGCAACCCAATCCGCTTGTAGCTTGTAGCTTACCGCTTGCGGCTTTGCCACCGTATAATCGCCCGCTTTTCCCAGCGAGCACCTCTCCGTGGCAAACAAACGCTATGCCTGCATCGGCCTGTTCAATCCCAAGTCTCCGGAAAACGTAGGCTCCGTGATGCGTGCGGCGGGTTGTTACGGAGTGGCTTCGGTGTTCTACACCGGCAAACGCTATGAGCGCGCCCGGGACTTCGTTACCGACACCAAGAAGATCCATCAGGACATCCCGTTAATCGGCATCGAAGACCTGAAAAGTATTCTGCCGCTGGGCTGCATTCCGGTCGCGGTGGAACTGGTGGACGGCGCTCGCGCCCTGCCGGAATACACTCACCCGGACCGTGCGCTGTACATCTTCGGCCCTGAAGACGGTTCGCTGGACAAAGAAATTCGCGACTGGTGCGAAGACGTCGTCTATATCCCGACTCAGGGCTGCATGAACCTGGCTGCGACCGTCAACGTGGTGCTTTACGACCGCATGGCGAAGGGCGTCAACACTCGTTCGGGTCCGCAATTCGGCCGGGAACAGGCTGATTCGTAAACAGCTGAGTGAAATGGATTGAACAGTTTCGGAAGGCAACAGTCAGTTCTTACTGAACCGAAATCATCCCATCATGGAGCAAGATCATGAGCGATACCCCGATTGTAGAACGCATTGACGACGCCATCGAAGGCAAACCAGAACAGAACGTTCAAGGCTGGGAGCGTGTGGGCTCGCTGGCAGGCGGCGTATTGATGATGGGCAAAGGCCTGCGTCGGGGCGGTTTCTTCGGCCTGATCCAGCTGGCTATCGGCGGCGCCGTGCTGGCCCGCGGTATCACCGGGCATTGCTCGGCCAAGAGCATGATCGAGAAGAGCCGCAACGATCTGGACATCGCCAAATCGCGCATCAAACGTGCCGGTGACGAGCTGAGCCTGCTGAAGACCAAAGCTGAAGTGGCGACTGAAGACGCGCTGACTGAAGGCCTGGAAGCGCTGACCAAGCCGAAGAACGGCTTGTAAGCACTCCCGGCATCGGTAGGAGCGAACTTGTTCGCGAGAGGTGCTGACTGACACACCGCCTCGCCAACAAGTTGCCTCCTACCCGGTCCGGCGACAAACCTGAAAATGACGTGTGAAGCTCTCACCGCACCGGTAGGAGCGAACTTGTTCGCGAGAGGTGCTGACTGATACACCGCCTCGCCAACAAGTTGCCTCCTACCCGGTCCGGCGACAAATCTGAAAATAACGCATGAAGCTTTCACCGCGCCGGTAGGAGCGAACTTGTTCGCGAGAGGTGCTGACTGACACAACGCCTCGCCAACAAGTTGCCTCCTACCCTGTCCGGCTACAAATCTGAAAATAAAGCGTGAAGCGTTCACCGCACCGGTAGGAGCGAACTTGTTCGCAAGAGGTGCTGACTGTCACACCGCCTCGCCAACAAGTTGCCTCCTACCGATACGCGCAATGATTCACCCCGCCCGAAATATCAGGTAATCCTCCCAATCATCCTCAGGCACGCTGTTCTCGCTGACCATGCGACCAGACTGAGAGATGCGTTCTTTATGTACCCTCTCCCGATCACCGCACACCAGATGATGCCAAAGCGGCAAGTCCTTGCCTTCGCTGACCAAACGATAACCACAGGTCGGCGGCAGCCATTTGAATTCGTCAGCCTGCCCCGGCGTGAGCTGGATACAGTCAGGAACCGATGCACGGCGATTCGGGTAATCGGTGCATTGGCAGGTTTTCAGGTCGAGTAGCTTGCAGGCAATACGCGTGTAATAAACGCTGTTGTCGTCTTCATCCTCAAGCTTCTGCAGACAGCACAGGCCACAGCCGTCACACAGCGACTCCCACTCAGCAGTGTCCAGTTGGGCGAGGGTCTTGCGGATCCAGAAGGGTTCGACTTTAGCGGCCATGGGTTCGGGCTATCAACATCAGGTAGGAAAAAGGCGGCCAGTCTAGTGCGACAGGGGCTACGGGCCAAGTGTGATCGACTGCCGGTACTCAAGACTTGTCATCGGACGGACGGCGCAGTAGCTTTAGTGCGCGGCTTTTATACAACATCCGCTATACGACACCCGCGATGCCTGCCGTCCACGGCCCACCGCTTGAGCGTTCCTCCATCCTTGCCTTTCAGGATTCTCATGAGCACAAACCCTCGCGTCGCCGATTTCCCTATCGATCCACAATTCACCGAGCGCTGGTCGCCTCGCGCGTTCAGTGGCGAAAGCATTCCTCAGGAAACCCTGCTGAGCTTTTTCGAAGCTGCACGCTGGGCGCCTTCGGCTTATAACTCGCAGCCTTGGCGTTTCCTGTATGCACGCCGGGACACGCCGAACTGGGAGCGTTACCTGAGCCTTTTGGTCGAGTTCAACCGTAACTGGGCCCAACATGCCGCGGCACTGGTGATCGTGATCTCCAAGACCACCTTCACTGCACCCGGCGCCACGGAAGAAAGCCCGGCGCTTTGGCACACCTTCGATACCGGTTCCGCCTGGGGCTACCTGGCTCTGCAAGCAAGCCTGAGCGGCTGGCACACACACGGCATGGCCGGTTTCGATCAGGAACTGACCCGCAAAGAACTGAATATTCCGGAAGGCTACGCGGTGCACGCAGCAGTGGCGATCGGCAAGCTGGGCGACAAATCGATCTTGCCGGAATACCTGCAAGGCCGGGAAGTGCCAAGCCCACGCCAGACCGTGGCGCAGTTGGCAGCTGAAGGTGATTTCAGCCTGTAAACACCAGTCCGGTAGGAGCGAACTTGTTCGCGAGAGGCGGTAACTGACACACGTCCTCGCCAACAAGTTGGCTCCTACCCGGCCCGGCGAAAACCTGAAAGTGACGCGTGAAACTTTCACCGCATCGGTAGGAGCGAACTTGTTCGCGAGAGGCGGTAACTGACACAACGCCTCGCCAACAAGTTGGCTCCTACCCGGCCCGGCGAAAACCTGAAAATGACGCGCGAGCTTTCACCGCATCGGTAGGAGCGAACTTGTTCGCGAGAGGCGGTAACTGACACACCTCCTCGCCAACAAGTTGCCTCCTACCCGGCCCGGCGAAAACCTGAAAGTGACGCGTGAAGCTTTCAGCGCACCGGTAGGAGCGAACTTGTTCGCGAGAATTTTCCCTGATACGCCTCGCCAGCAGGTTGGCTCCTACCCCAGATGCAACGATAGACCCAGACTCAATACCCCCGCGAAAAATCCACTTCCCCGCGCAGTTGCTCACCCGTCTCATAGGCCTTGAGGTTCTCAAGAAACAGCCCGACCATTGCCACTGGCGACGTTGGCGCCGAGCTATGACCGGTCAGCAGCAGCCCCCAGGCGGTCCAGAAGGGGTGACGCTGCGGCAGCGGTTCCTGACGGCAAACGTCAATCACTGCGCCCGCCAGATGCCCTTCCTTGAGGGCCTCCACCAGATCAGCATCCACCACCGAAGTACCGCGCCCGACGTTCATGAACAACCCCGTAGGCTTGAATTTGGCGAACAGCTTCGCATCGTAAAGATCATGGGTTTGCGGCGTGTTAGGCAGCAGGTTAATAACGTAATCCACCTCCCCTACCAGCCGATCCAGATCCTCCATCGCGCCGACTTCAACGAAAGGTGTCTGGGTGCGGGCGCTGGACGCGATGCCATAGACCTGCACGCCAAACGGCACCAGAAACTGCGCCACGCTCACGCCAATGTCACCTGCGCCGACGATCAAGGCCTTGCGGCCTGCAAGACTCTGGCCGCTGCGGTTGTCCCACTTGCGTTCGACCTGGCTGACCAGACGCGCCAGCACTTCACGTTCGTGACCCAGCATGTAAGTCAGGACAAACTCGGCCATCACCTGGCCGAATATGCCAACCGCACGGGTCAAGCGGTAATCTCGGGTAAGACCTTCGGCCAGCAGCGGGGTAATGCCTGCCCAGGTCGATTGCATCCATGCGGGTTTGTGTCCCTGACGCAGCAGGTTGGCCAACAGGTCCGGCTGGCCGAGCCACACCGGACAATCAGTGGCAAACCTGGACAACTCGGCAGAGTCGCCCGTGCTGAGGATTTCCAGTTCCGGCGCAGCCTTGCGCAGCAGTTGGGTGTAGACAGGGTAATCGTGTTCGGCGATCAGAACGCGCATGGCTTCAAAACCTTAAAAACAATACAGGCGACCAATGACCGGCAATGCGCCCTGACTTGGCGCTCTCACCAGTATCAATCTTTATAACTTCGGCTAACGGGTGTTGGCTTTGGCTCAGACCGGATCATTGCGACGCAATAGCTCTTCGGGCAAGTGTTCGATGTACTCGTCCTCCGCTGGCGGCATCTGCAAGTGATAACCCTGGGTGTCGAGATTCTCCAATACCTTATTGATGTCTTCGCGAGACAGCGCACGCTCTGGACTCAATACCAGATCGAACGCATGAAACGGTTTGCCGAACGCAACCATCAACTCGGGCGGTACGCGTTTGAGCTCATCGCTCTTGAGCACGTACAGGTACATCTCATTTCTTTTGGTACTACGGTAAATCGAGCAAATACGCTTCACTGCTGTTCTCCTGCGTTGGCCAGGCTGTCGAGCAGCGCCTGGCCCATCAATTCGCGACGCCAGCCACGCAGCGAATCGGGCAATTGATAGGGACCGTTCGGGAAGCCGCTTTTAAGCAGGGCTTCCAGGGTCTTTTTGCGCAACATCAGCTCTGGCGCCATGTCCAGTTGTTCGGCATAGCCCTGGCCCACCGCACGGAGCGTCTTGATCACGGCCGCGGCTTCGATCGGCAAAGGCTCAGGTAGCGCCGGCGGCCACTGATCAGGCGGCAAGCTGCTGGCCGTCTTGATCAGGTTGAGCAGATACTCGCCATCCTGACGCACGGTCTTGGGGTGCATGTCGTCAATCTTTGCCAGCGCAGCCAGGCTGTCCGGCTGAGTCCTGGCCAACGGCCACAGCGAATGCTCACGCACGATGCGGTTACGCGGCACATTACGGGCACGGGCCTCACGCTCACGCCAGGCACACAGCTCACGCAAGACTGCCAACTGAGCGCGGGACAGTTTCCAGGCCAGCTTGGCCTCGCGATAAACCTCGTTCGGGTCGACATCGCGACGCAGATTGGCGACCAGTTCGGCACCATCATCCAGCAGCCACGTGTATTTTTCGTCAGACAGGCGCGGACGCAGAAGGCTGTAAAGCTCGGCCAGATGCACCGCGTCTTCCGCTGCGTAGCTGATCTGTGTTTCGGACAACGGACGTTGCAGCCAGTCCGAACGGGTCTCGCCTTTAGGCAGGTCAATGTTCAGGACGTCCTGAACCAGACGCGAGTAGCCCATGGAGAAACCCAGGTTCAGGTAAGCAGCCGCCAGTTGCGTATCGAACAGCGGCGCTGGCAGGCTGCCGGTCAGACGCAGCAAAACCTCCAGGTCTTCGCTGCAGGCATGCACCACTTTGATGACGTCAGGGTTTTCCAGCAGTGCCGCCAACGGGCGCCAGTCATTGATCAGCAGCGGGTCAATGAGCCACGCGCTGGTACCGTCGCCAATCTGCAGCAAAGCCGCGATGGGGTAAAAAGTGTCGACCCGCATGAACTCGGTGTCGAGGGCTACAAAGGGCAATGACTGCCACTGTGCGCAATGCAGGGCGAGGCTGTCGTCGTCGCGAATCCAGTGAATATCGATGGCCACACGGCTCTCCCTTGAAGAATGGCGCGCAGTATATATCGCCCTCGGCAATTACCGCGCATCTGTCCTGCAAGTGTTAAACATCTTCATCTTGGATTTGTAGCTAATACAGGCAAAAAGTGACCGTTCATCGGGCCAGCGCTGCGACTTTCAGAACGCTAAGTGGCCTTGCTCGTCGATGGGCAGTTTTACGCGCTCCAGACGCAACAGGAATTCCTTGCGATGCTTGCCACCGCCGTAACCGGTCAGCGAGCCGTCGGCGCCGATGACTCTATGACACGGCAGAACGATGGACATGCGATTGCTGCCATTAGCCAGCCCGACCGCACGGCTGCCGCCTGGCTTGCCCAGCAACAGCGCGATTTCGCCATACGTGCAAGTAGTCCCGTAAGGCACCTGACGTAACGCTTCCCACACCTGGTTCTGAAAAATACTACCGGGCGTATGGAGCTGGACTTCAAAGCGGGTCAACGTGCCTTCGAAGTAGCGTTTCAGCTCATCTTCAATCTGCAGCAGATGCGGATGGTCACCCGCCCCGATCAGATAGCCGAAGCGACTGCGCAGTTCTTCGACTTCACGCATCAGGATCGGCCGATCCAGGAATTCGAGCATTACCAGCCCGCGCTTTTCCGCCATGGCCAGCATGGGGCCTATGGGTGTATCCAGCGGCTTGAAATACAGGGGCTCGCCGGTGCAGGGTTTCGCAGGTTTGGTTTGCAGCAGGGTTTTCAGGGCGGCGTTGAAGGCGCTGATGAGCTCAGCTCCTGCCTTGTCGAATCCTTCCAACGGATGCTCCTGTATTTTATATAGGTACTGATAATCGCGCGGAGCCCATGACTCAGCGCTTTCTAACGGCAAACACCGAACCTGTGGGAGATTCCATGTTCGCCCACGGCATCAGTGATTCCTGTGTGAGCTGGGCTTGCCCGCCATTAACGATAACGCGGTCATTCTGACTAACCGCAGCGCGCTTATCGTCGGAATGCCGCCCAGACCAAGCCCAGCTCCCACAGAGATTGCATTTCAGATCGTTAACTCTGTTTCATTTTAAACCCATAAAAAAAGCCGCGACAGGCTTGCCTGTCGCGGCTATAGCTCAATTCGTCAGCCCGCGATCAAACCGCGCTGCGACGGTACGCCCGGTATTTCGGCTGCCAGAAGTTACGCTGGATTGCCTCAACCAGAAACTCTTCAGTGGTTTCCAGCGCCACACCGTCAGCCTGAGCCTGCTTGGCCACGGCCAGAGCAATCTTCTTGCTGACGTCCTGAATCTCCTTCAGCGGCGGCAATACCGCGTCGCCTTTGCCCGTCACCATCGGCGAGCACTCGGCCAGCGCGTTGGAAGCAGCCATCAGCATCTTGTCGGAAATCCGCGTGGCTTTGGCCGCGATCACGCCCAGACCAATGCCCGGGAAGATGTAGGAGTTGTTGCACTGTGCAATGTGGAACGTGCGATCGCCCACAGTCACGGGCGCAAATGGACTACCGGTTGCCACCAGCGCATCACCGTTGGTCCAGGTCAGAACCTCTTGCGGGGTGACCTCAACTTTCGACGTTGGATTGGACAGCGGCATAACCAGCGGCTTGGCGCAGTGTTTGTGCATTTCGCGAATGATCTGCTCGGTGAACAAGCCGCGCTGACCGGACACGCCAATCAATACAGTCGGCTTGCCATTGGTCACTACATCCAGTAGTTCCGGATAACCTGTACCGCTCGACCAGCCCGCCACGTCCCCCGCTTTCTGGGCCAGGTTCTTCTGGAAGTCCAGCAGGTTGTCCATGCTATCGGTCAGCAGGCCGAAGCGGTCAACCATCATCACTCGCTTGCGCGCTTCTGCTTCCGTCAGGCCTTCAATCACCATCGCGGCGATGATGTGCTCGGCAATCCCGCAACCGGCCGAACCTGCGCCGAGGAATACAACGCGCTGCTGACCGAGGGTTTCGTTCTTGGCTTTACAGGCCGCGAGCAAAGTCCCCACCGCAACCGATGCGGTGCCCTGAATGTCGTCGTTGAAGCAGCACAGCTCGTCGCGGTACTTGTCCAGCAACGGCATGGCGTTGGTCTGAGCGAAGTCTTCGAACTGCAGTAATACGTCCGGCCAGCGACGCTGAACGGCTTCGATGAACAGCGCTATGAAGTCTTCGTACTCCTTGCCGGTCACCCGCTTGTTGCGCCAGCCCATGTACATCGGGTCGTCGAGCAACTCCTGATTGTTGGTGCCGACGTCCAGCACGATGGGCAGGGTGTAAGCCGGGCTGACCCCGCCGCACGCGGTGTACAGCGACAGCTTGCCAATTGGAATGCCCATGCCACCAATGCCCTGGTCACCCAGACCGAGAATTCGCTCGCTGTCAGTCACGACGATGATCTTGATCCGATCCTTGGTGGCGCTGCGCAGGATGTCATCGATGCGGTCGCGATCCGGATAGGAAATGAACAAACCACGGTGCGTGCGGTAGATCTTGGAGAATTCCTGACACGCCTGCCCTACCGTCGGCGTGTAGATGATCGGCAGCATTTCATCGAGGTGGGAATCAAGCAGGCGGAAGAACAACGTTTCGTTGTTGTCCTGGATCGAACGCAGATAAATATGCTTGTCCAGATCGCTCGCGCACTGCTGATACTGGCTGTACACCCGCGTGACTTGCTCTTCGATGGTTTCTACGTTCTGCGGCAGCAGCCCGATCAGATTGAATTCGACCCGCTCTTGCGGGGTAAAAGCACTGCCCTTATTCAGCAGCGGCATTTCCAGCAGCGAAGGGCCGGCATAGGAAATATATAAAGGTCGCGAAGTCTTGGTCATTTTCAGTGATCGCCTTTTCTTGTCTACTCGTATTCAGTCCGTACAACCGAGACTGGCAACCCGGAATCTCCAAAAGAGCGCATCAGGGCCAGCCTCGAAAAAATCGGGGTCGTGAAATCAAGGTGCGTATCTTACTCGCGCAAAACCGTGTTGCGACAATTTGCCGCTACTACATGGCGAAAGGATGGCAAAAAATCAGGTTCGTACCCCCTGCTACTGCTGGGCAGACTCGGAATTGTCACGGAATATGTTGGCCTCTTTATGAGCTGCCGAAGTCTGCGAAGGCGTTTTTCCTGACACACCGTATTTCGCAGCTTTCGGCAGCTCCTACAAAATCGCGCACATCTTCACACTACCCCCACTTCAAAGAGGTATCCCATGCTCAACAACCGACGCTTCTCGGCATTCCTGTTCGACATGGACGGCACGCTGCTCAACTCCATCGTCGCTGCCGAGCGGGTCTGGACCCACTGGGCAGAACGCCACGGCCTGGACGTCAAAACCTTCCTGCCTACCATCCACGGCGTGCGCTGCATCGACACCATCCGCAACCTGAATCTGCCCGGCGTAGACGCAGAACGGGAAGCCGAAGCCATTTCACAAGCAGAAATCGATGACGTGGAAGGCGTCATAGAAGTCGCCGACGCCGCCCGCCTCCTTGCCTCGCTTCCACCCGAGCGCTGGGCCATCGTGACCTCCGCCCCACGCGCTTTGGCCGAAGCCCGCCTGAAAGCCGCCGGACTGAAACTGCCGGTCAACATCGTCACTTCCGAAGACGTCAGCCAAGGCAAACCCGCCCCGGACTGCTTCCTGCTTGCAGCCAAACGACTGGGCGTTGATCCGAGAGACTGTCTGGTATTCGAAGATGCACCCGCAGGCATTGCAGCGGCTGAAGCAGCGGGCGCGAGTGTGGTGGTGATTACGGCGACGCATGAGCATGAAATGGACACGCAGCATGGGACGCTGGCGAGTTATGAAGGGGTGACGGTGGTGGTTGATGCAGAGGGGTTGGGTCTTGTTCGAAACTGACCACGAGGCATCATGCCCACTTCAGCGATGAACTTGTCGGCCTCCAAAGTGCGGTATAACTTTTTATGAAAAGGCACTTTCCCTGTCGATCGCCGTTGGCCGGTTTCTGTAAAGCCTGGATGGTAATGGTCAGCGCGCTTCTCATCGCCTGCCAATCGCCGCGCGAGGCGTTGCAGCAACTCGCGGAAGAGCACGGCCGCCAATTGGAAGTCCTGTCAGGTTCCCAATTCCCCCTCGTCATCCTTGCACCACGCAGCGCAGAAATACCGACTCGCCTGCGCGTCTATCTGGAAGGTGATGGCCACTCCTGGGCAACGGCCACTCAGCCCAGTCTGGACCCCAGCCCGCACAATCTGCTGGTGCCACGGCTTGCGGTTAGTGACCCGACGCCCAACGCCTACCTGGCGCGCCCCTGCCAGTTCGTCATGGCGGCGGGATGTCAATCAGCACTCTGGACCCATCGACGTTTTTCTCAGGAAGTGGTTACCCGTCTCAGCCAGGCGCTGGATCAGTTAAAACATCGATATGGCAACCGAGAGTTTGAAATCGTGGGTTATTCCGGAGGAGCCGCTCTCGCACTCTTGTTAGCGGCGCAGCGCAATGATGTTACCCAAGTGCAAACCCTTGCTGGCAATCTAAGTCCACGGCTATGGGCGACCATGCAAGGCCTGTCGCCACTGGAGGGCTCACTGGATCCGCTGGACTATCGTGATCGACTCGCCTCTTTGCCCCAGCGTCATCTGATCGGGGAAGCAGACCTGATTATTCCTGGTCGTTTGGCAGATGCGTATCAACAGGCGCTTGGCTCGCCCCTTTCCCAATGCATCTCTGTACCAGCAGTCAGCCATGATGAGGGATGGGAAAAGACATGGGGCGGATGGATGAAAACACCTTTGGAACATGAGAATCCTGAGATTCAGGACGACCATTAGCGCAATGGCTTGGCGCAGACCACAGAAAACGCCATTAAGTTCCGCTTACTGCTGACTAATCCGATAAGACTGATAAAAATAACTATCGCGTCGCAGTTTTGCGCTTTTTTTTACCTATTTCAGCAATTCGAAGATGAATTGTCCTACACAAATGTGTAAATTTTCCCCCGCTTGAATCAGCACTTAACTGACAAGCTGGCAGGGATGCCTAAAACAGACGCTGACGCGCCGGTTGTTCCCTGTCAGTTTCTGCCCTGTAAGGATACTGCCTTGAACATTTCCCACCTGCGCCGCTCGTTGCTGGCTCTCTCCGTTGCGTCTGCCACTGCCCATGCAGCACCTGCACCCGACTTCAACTATGACCTGAGCACCGGGGCATACAGCAGCTCCGGCGATGTCTTCAATAACGCCACCTTCACCGGGACGTCGCAAAACGCAGGTGTAGATCTGAACGACGTGACCCTGGAAGGCAGCCTGGTCAACCTGGGCAAGATTAACCGGACGGCTGCGAACTCCACCGACTTCCCGGCCGGTATCTCGCTGACCCTCGATTCCACCGTCGCTGGTGATCTGGTCAACCAGGGCGATATTACGGTGACCGGCAACGGTACCTCGGGGCTGGACCTGTACCTGGCGACCATCGCGGGTGAAGTGAATAACACCGGCAACATCACCGTCACGGGCGAAAATGCCAATGGCATGATGATTACGTCGACCCAGGCGAGCATCAACAACTCGGGGACTATTACCGCTCGCGGCATCGATTCTGCAGGTATCGAGATCGAAAAAGCTCGCTTTACAGGCGTTATGTCAGGCGCCCCTTTCAAGAGCGACATCAACAACAGCGGGACTATCTCCGCCGACGGCGTGGGTATCCACTTTGTCAGCCTCGACACCTCCGGCGGTTTCGACATCTTCTCCATCAGACAGACAGGCGGCCTGATCGAAGGCGGCACCGCAGCAATTCTGGCGGACGACAATGCCTCCCCTTCATATTTCTACTGGCAAGGTGGCCAGGTCAAGGGTGACCTACTGGGCTTGAGCGGTGTGCTGGTGCAAGGCGACGCGATGTTCGATGGCTCGACCATCCGTTCCGGTTTTGTCGATATCGACGGTGGCCGCCTGACGCTGCTTCGCCCGCAGACCACGATCGTCGGCGACCTCGACATGGACAGCGACACTGCTCGCCTGCGCCTGCTGCTGGACAACGACACACAGCCTAATACGCCAATCCTGAAAGTCACTGGCAATACCTACTTCTCTCCAGGTAGCCAGGTCGAACTGCAGGCCCGCTCGGACGACTTCCGCACCTCGGCTCAGGGCACCCGCTACACCCTCATCAACTCTGGCACCTGGGAAGAGCCGCAAAACCTGTCCGTGGTTTCCTCCTCGGCATTGCTTGAAGTGAAGAACTTCGGCATTGAAGGCCAGGACGTAAAAGCACTGGTAGCCACCCGCAGCGATGAGACGATCACAGAAGACCTGCTGGGCGCTCGTGGCTCACGCAATGCAGTGAACGCCATCAAGCCGTTCAAAAACTCGGTCATGGGCCAGCTGGACGAAAGCGACCCGGTATTCCAGCGTTTCGCCAACGCCGCCACCAGCGAAGAACTGGCGAAACTTGCCGAAACCCTGACCCCGGACGTCAGCCGTGGAGCGATCAACGCCGCCACCAACAGCCAGAATCTGGTCAGCAGTGCCGTGAATCGCCGCGCCAGCAAAGCACGTAACGGTCTGTCCTCGGGTGACGTCCTGGCCAATCAAGGCGTATGGCTACAGGCGCTGTCCAGCGACGCCAACCAGGATAGCCGCCACGGTATCGACGGCTACGACGCCAACACCAACGGCATCGCCGTGGGCGCCGATGGCAAACTCAATGCCGATACCACCGTGGGCCTGGCTTACAGCTACCTGACCAGCGACGTCAAATCCGACCTGGGTAGCAAAACCGATGTCACCGGCCATGCACTGACCCTGTACGGCAACTGGGCACGTGACAACTTCTTCGTCGACACCTCCCTGATGTATGGCTGGAACGACAACGAGTCCAAGCGCTACATCGCGGGCACTCGCGCCAAGGCCGACTACGACAGTGAGATCTTCGGCGTTAATGCACTGGCAGGCTACACGTTCCAGCTCGACAAGCAGTGGGTGGTGGAACCGCAGGTCGGTGCGCGCTACGCCAACGTATCGATTGACTCGTACCGTGAAAAAGGCAGCTCTGCCGCTCTCAACGTTGGCAGCCAGCGCTATGAAATCGGCGAGATGGGGCTGGGTGCCCGCCTGGCAGCCGCTTTCGACGTAGGCGTGGGCAGCCTGGAGCCGGAAGCCAAGCTGATGGCCTGGCACGACTTCATCGGCGACAAGGCCGGCACCACCTCCACCTTCGTGCTCGGCGGTACGCCGTTCACCACCACCGGCGCAACACCGGCCCGCGACAGCTACGAGCTGGGACTGGGCGCGAACTACCGCGTGGGTGCGTGGAGCGTGGGCGGGACGTACAACTACCTGACCAGCAGTGGCTTCGACGCCGACACCTTCACCGCGAATGTGCGTTACGACTTCTGATTGAGATCTTAGCCTGAAGCAACAAAGCCCGCTAATGCGGGCTTTGTTGTTTCAGGTGATAGAAATGCTGGCAATGAAATCGGGCAACCACCCTCCTCGCCGTATAGAGGACTTGTGATGAAGATGCACAGCTTCTGGTTTGACGCATACCAAAACGCTATCGAAGAGGCACCTGATCTAAAGAAGTTTTCTATAGTGAGTAAAGTTCTCTGACTCCAGCCCTCGCTCTAGTGCTGCCAAATGCAGATCAAGGTCTGCAGTTAGAATAATGCCCGCCAGCCCCTTCAGTTCCAGTATGCCAGCATCTGTTAACCCTAATTTCATAAACTCGGCACAAGACGCTACTTCCGAGCTATCCAGTGAATACTCGCGACTGAGCGTAATGACATCCTTCAGAATCTCTCGGATAGGAATTTTGTGAGCATCAGCCCCGCTCCACAAGAGATTGCTCACCTCAGTCAGGATATTTGAAGTAACAATCAGTTGATGGTCTTCCCAACAGCATAAGCAGATTCGTGTCGATCAGAACTTTAGGCTTCATGGATCACAAAAGCCTATCTCTCAGAGATACCAGATCACCTTCACCGTCGATCTTTGCAACTTTATATTTTCGCTCGGTTTTGGCAAAGCTCCCAACCGCTCCGCCCAGTAAAGAACTTCTCCCCTCAACCTTACGATCAAAACCGACGGTAATCAGCCAATGACCAGCCTCATCCTTCTCGACCTCCTCGAACATGACATTCGAAATCGATTGATCATCGAACAGCTCTTCGACTACCTCAACAGCTATACGAGAGGCTTCTCTAATTGAGACTGACATCTTTTCTGATTCCTAAACCGGGTGAGTTTCTTGCCCTTCATTCGACGATCAGCAGGCGATCATCAACTGCATCAGTAATAACCCACCTTAACGAATCACGCCTCATCGGTGAAGCTGAGCTATGCCACATTTGACTACCGACACCGATAGATTCAGCTGAGGCGATAGGTACGTAAGCCCTGCTCACTGCTGTAGCGAATATCTGCTTCAATGCTGCGAACACGGAGGTTACCGTCGCCCCATGCAAAACGACCTAAAAATCAACAGCCCACACAAAAAAGCCCCAGAAGCATAACTTCTGGGGCTTTCATTTGTATGGCGGAGAGATAGGGATTTGAACCCTAGGTACTGTCGCCAGTACAACGGATTTCGAATCCGTCCCGTTCGGCCACTCCGGCATCTCTCCAACGGCGCGCATCATAACAGTTCAATCGCAGAAGGCGATACCTTTTGCTGATTTTTTTTCGTGCTATCAAGCGCTTGCGTTACTTTTTCCGTCTTAGAGCGGTACGCCCAGACGGTTGGCGACTTCTTCGTAGGCTTCGATGACGTCACCGAGGCCCTGACGGAAGCGGTCCTTGTCCATTTTCTTCTTGGTGTCCTTGTCCCACAGGCGGCAGCCGTCCGGGCTGAATTCGTCGCCCAGAACGATGGAGCCATCGCTGAACACGCCGAACTCGAGTTTGAAGTCGACCAGCAGCAGACCGGCGTCATCGAACAGTTTGCTCAGGACGTCGTTGACCTTGAGCGACAGTTCTTTCATGCGCGCCAACTGCTCGGCGGTGCCCCAACCGAATGCGACGACGTGGGATTCGTTGATGAACGGGTCGCCCTTGGCGTCGTCCTTCAGGAACAGCTCGAAGGTGTACGGGTTGAGCTTGAGGCCCTCTTCGACGCCCAGGCGTTTGACCAGGCTACCGGCGGCGTAGTTACGCACGACGCATTCGACCGGGATCATGTCGAGCTTTTTGACCAGCACTTCATTGTCGGCCAGCAGTTTGTCGAACTGGGTCGGAATGCCTGCGGCTTCGAGCTTCTGCATGATGAAGGCGTTGAACTTGTTGTTCACCATGCCCTTACGGTCCAGTTGTTCGATACGCTTGCCGTCGAACGCCGAGGTGTCGTTACGGAACAGCAGGATCAAGCGGTCAGCGTCGTCGGTCTTGTAAACCGATTTGGCTTTGCCGCGGTAGAGTTCTTCACGTTTTTCCATGATGGGCTCCGCTTGCTAAGTAGTTGGGCTAGGCGATATGTCGCCAGTCGAGCCCTGAATCTTGATCGGCCAATTGTAACCAGTCCGGATCGCACCCGAGGGTGTCGACGAAACATTGCCGGGCCAGATGCGGCAGATTGTTCTTGCTGCTGAGGTGGGCCAGTACCAGATGTTGCAAGTCCTGCCAGCCCAGCTCGTTCACCAGGCTTGCGGCCTGATGGTTATTCAAGTGTCCTTCGCTGCCACCGACCCGCTGTTTCAGGAAGTACGGGTAGTGGCCGCGGGCGAGCATGTCCCGGCAGTGGTTGGACTCGATCATCAGGGCGTCCAGGCCGTGGTAGCTTTGCAGCACCGTCGGGCAGTACGATCCCAGATCCGTCAGCAGACCAAAGCGACGCGTGCCATCGGTGAAGACGAACTGCGTCGGCTCAAGGGCATCGTGAGCGACGGACACCACGTGGATGTTCAACGCCCCCAGTTGCAAATCCTGCCCGCCTGCCACATACCCGGCGACTTCAACAGGCTTGCGCAACCCTCGAGCCGTACCGCTGCTCATATACACCGGAAGATTGTAGCGCCGAGACAGCAAACCCACGCCATGCACGTGATCGGCATGTTCGTGGGTCACCAGAATCGCGCTCAACTGATGCGCGCTCAGGCCTAGCCGCGCCAGTCTTCGTTCGGTTTCCCGCAGGGAGAAACCACAATCCACCAGCACGTGAGTAGTGCCGCTGGCCACCAGCGTGCCATTCCCTTGGCTGCCGCTGCCTAATACTGCGAAACGCACTTAACCCAGGTTGTCTTGAATGACACCCAGTACACGACGGGCAATATCGGCCGGCGCGACGGTGTTGATGTTCTTCTCGACGGTAACCTGAACGTTGTCACCTACTTTGCTCAAGCGCACTTGGTAACGCTCGGCACGGGCATCGATCTCTTCCTTGGTTTCCTTGCTGCCGAACAGACGGCCGAAGAAACCAGGTTTGTTCTCAGGCGTATCAGCCCGCTCTGCCAGGTTGATGTAGTACAGACCCAGACTGCGGTTGATGTCCTCTACGCGCCATTCACCCTGATTCAGGGCACGACCTACGCTAGACCATGCGCGATCCAGGTCCGAACCGACGTTCAGAACCGGGTTGCCGCTACCGTCTTCGCTCAAGGCGACACGGCTTGGAGTGTCGTAGTCACGTGCTGCCAGAAGCGAAATGGAACCGCCCTGGGCAGAGCTGCGGCTCAGGCTGGCCAGCATGTCATCGGTCAGCGCTGCATCAAGTGCCACGTTGGTAGCGCGATCTGTGAAAGCGACGTCAGCGGTGCTACCGGCCGGGCGCTCTGCGCTTACGACATAGATTTCACTGGTGTTGCGCTGCACGCCTGGCTCGATACGTACACGCACGCGAGTTTCAGCATCGGAGGCGGTGCCACTGGCGGTCAGGCGCTTGGCAACCGCAGCAGACAACTCGTCCAGACGCTGCCAGGTAGTGCTGAACTCACCTGTTTGCGGGCGATCTTCGGCGATACGGAAACCGTTATCTTCGAAATACTGATGCGCGACTGGCCAGACTTCGGCAGGCGCACGCTGAGCGAGCACCCAGCTGTTGTTGCCACTCTTCTGCAGGCTGAAATCGCTCGCATCGGCTACGGTCGACAGCGGTTGCGGGCGAGGAACTACGAATTCGCCCTTAACAGTATCGTCCGCCACGTTGCGCGGGATCGGCAGCAGCGGGTCGAGACGCTTGGTCTCCGAGACACCCGGTGGAATCTGCATCGGTGCAGTTTGCTGTGCTTCGAGGTAATCGCTGCCACGGTCACGGAAGTAACCATCTTCACCCCAGAGCCAACCGCAACCGCTGGTGCTGGAGATAATCAAGGCAAGTGCGGAAAGTCCGGCCAATCGCTTCATTGCGTAATGCTTCCTCAATTAAACCAGAACGCCGGACTGGCGCAGGGCCTGACGCAGCGGTTCGTGACAGGCCTGGCTGAGCCAGGTGAGCGGCAGACGGATACCGTCCGGCATCAAACCCATTTCATTCAGGGCCCATTTCACGGGGATAGGGTTGGATTCGATAAACAGGGTCTTGTTGAGCGGCATCAGCTTTTCATTGATGGCCCGCGCAGTCTCGGCATCACCGCGCATGGCGGCGGCACACAGATCGCTCATGGCGCGCGGGGCGACGTTGGCCGTCACGGAAATGTTGCCTTTGCCGCCCAGCAGAATCAGTTCGACTGCCGTTGGGTCATCACCGGAATACACCAGGAAGTCGCTGCTGACACCGGCCAGGATGTCCTTGGCGCGCTGCAGGTCGCCAGTGGCTTCCTTGATGCCGATGATGTTCGGCACCGTGGATAGACGCACGACGGTTTGGGGCAGCATGTCGCAGGCTGTACGGCCCGGCACGTTGTAGAGGATCTGCGGGATGTCGACCGCTTCGGCGATAGCCTTGAAGTGCTGATACAGCCCTTCCTGGGTCGGCTTGTTGTAATAAGGCGTGACCAGCAGGCACGCGTCGGCGCCAGCGCGCTTGGCGTTGTTGGTCAACTCGATCGCTTCGCGCGTGGAGTTTGCGCCAGTGCCTGCGATGACAGGGATACGTCCTGCAACCTGGTCGACCACACGACGGATCACTTCGATGTGTTCGTTCACATCGAGCGTGGCCGATTCACCTGTGGTGCCAACGGCAACAATGGCGTTGGTGCCCTCTTGCAGGTGGAAGTCCACCAGTTTGCTCAGGCTGTCCCAGTCCAGACGTCCCTGTGCATCCATGGGTGTGACCAGTGCCACCATACTGCCCGCAATCATGCAAACCGCTCCTGCCGGAAAAAGAGAGCGGTAATGGTACTGGCGCTATCAGCCTAGTACAAGCGAAGTACCACGCTGTGAGCATTCCCCTGAGCGATGGTTTTCGCTACCCTTCGTTCTTTGATCGGTACTGGTCATCTGCGCGCCTCCTTCAAACGGTCGATTTTATCGTCAGAACCCCTGCTCCAGCGCTGTTGCAGCCTGCCTTCGGTCAATCGGGCAGACGCACTTCGCCAGAAGCTGCGGTTGGTGTCTGGCGCTGTTGATCGTCGATTCGGTCCTGCAAGCCAATAAATGTACCGACCGCTCATCATCTAGGAATGCTGCATGTCGTCCACCCCCACAGTTCGCGAACAATTCCTTGTCATCAGTGCCCTTGGCGCAAATCCAATGGAGCTGACCAACGTCCTGTGCCGTGCCAGTCACGAAAGTCGTTGCTCGGTAGTCAGCTCCCGCCTGACCCGTCACGGCGAATACAGTGCGTTGATTCTGCAAGTCTCCGGTAGCTGGGATGCCCTGGCCCGTCTGGAAACCGGCCTGCCCGGCCTGTCCAAGAAACATGATTTCACCACCAGTGTGGTACGCAGTGCCACGCTGGAAAGCCGTCCCGAGGCGCTGCCTTACGTGGCTTACGTCAGCTCGGCGTATCGCCCGGACATCATCAATGAGCTGTGCCAGTTCTTCATGGATCACAATGTGGAACTGGAAAACCTGATCTGCGATACCTATCTGGCTCCGCAGACCGGCGGCACCATGCTCAACGCAACCTTTACCGTGACCCTGCCTGCGGGCATTCAGATCAGTTGGCTGCGCGATCAATTCCTGGATTTCGCCGACGCGCTGAACCTCGATGCACTGATTGAACCGTGGCGTCCGCAAGCCCCTATGTGAGGAAATCCCATGGCTGTAGCAGTAGATCAACCAGTTAGCGATTTTCAGGTGCAAGCCACCAGCGGACAGGCTGTGAGCCTGTCTGAACTGAAGGGCAAGCAGGTCGTGATTTATTTCTACCCGAAAGACAGCACGCCGGGCTGCACCACTCAGGGTCAGAACTTTCGCGATCAGCACGAACAGTTTCAGGCGGCTAACACACTGGTGTTTGGTGTGTCGCGGGACAGCCTGAAGTCTCACGAGAACTTCAAGGCCAAGCAGTCGTTCCCGTTCGAGCTGATTTCGGACAAGGACGAAGCCCTTTGCCAGTTGTTCGATGTGATCAAGCTCAAGAAGCTGTACGGCAAGGAATACCTTGGCGTGGATCGCAGCACTTTTCTGATCGATAAAGACGGCGTGTTGCGCCACGAATGGCGCGGCGTGAAAGTGCCAGGGCATGTTGAGGCGGTGCTGGAGAAAGCCCAGGCGTTGGCAGTTAAATAAGCGTCGCTCTTATCGCGGGCAAGCACCGCTCCCACATGAGATTGAGTCCATATGTGGGAGCGGTGCTTGGTCTGGGCGGCATTCCGACGATAAGGCTGGACACTTACAAAAGCGGTGCCACGGTCGGTTCTTGCCGCGGCCAGGCATCCAGCACGGCCTTGAAGAGGGTCGCCAGCGGAATCGCGAAGAAGATCCCCCAAAAGCCCCACAACCCGCCAAACAACAGCACCGCGCAGATGATTGCGACCGGGTGCAGATTGACCGCCTCCGAGAACAGCAGCGGCACAAGCACGTTGCCATCCAGCGCCTGAATCACGCCATAGACCACCATCAGGTAGATGAACTGGTCACTCCAGCCCCACTGAAACAGAGCGATCAACGCCACCGGAACGGTTACCACGACCGCGCCGACGTAGGGCACTACAACGGAAATACCCACCAGCATCGCCAACAAGGCCGCATAGTTGAGGCCCAGCGCCACAAAACCGATGTACGTCACGCCCCCACAGATAAATATCTCGATGACCTTGCCGCGAATGTAGTTGGCAATTTGCCGGTTCATTTCCTCGGCCACCCGCGTCATCAAGGCGCGTTCCCGCGGCAGGTAACTGACCACCCAGCGACCGATCAGACGGCGATCCTTCAGAAAGAAGAACACCAGAATCGGCACCAGCACCAGGTAGATCATGATATTGGCCAGCAACGGCAGGCTCGACAGCGAGAACGTCAGGGCCCACTGGCCAAATTTTCCGATCTCGCCCCGCGCGACTTCAATGGCATGCAGCACTTGCTCGTCAGAAACCAGATGCGGGTAGCGCTCCGGCAACAGCAGCAATAATGACTGCCACTTGGCAAGCATCCCCGGCAACTCGTTGAACAACGTAATCAACTGATGCCAGAGCAGCGGCACGAGGACGAGCAGAAATACCAGCAACGCGCCCATGAACAACATGAAGACCAGCCCGACGGCGCCGGACTCCGGAACCCGAAAGCGCTCAAGCAGGCTCACCAGCCCTTGCATCAGGAACGCCAGCACCATCCCGGCAAGCACCGGCGCCAGCATGCCGCCTAGCGTCAGAACAATGGTGAACGCCAGAAACAGCAACACCGCGAGTACCACGGCCTCTTCATCGGAGAAGTAACGTTGTACCCAGTTGCGAAGCACGTTGAACATCAAAAATCCTTGTGAAAGCGGATAAGCCCCGCTGGGTTACGCCTTGCGCAACCAGTAGGTGTAGATCCCCGCGTCGGCTTCCTCATGAAGCAATTCATGGCCGGCAAGCCTGGCAAAGGAGCGAAAGTCGCGCTGGGATCCAGCGTCGGTCGCAATGACCTTGAGCACATCGCCCCGATTCAGGCGGTTGAGCTCAAGCTTGGCCTTGAGCAACGGCAGCGGGCAATTAAGGCCACTGGCATCGACTTCGGCGTCACAGCTTTCGGGGCGCGTTACAGCGTCAGACATCGTTTCTCTCCAGGCAGGCACATCAAATTGCCATGGGAAGGCAAAATGTTTTTTCAGATACGTCTTACAGCCCGGAAGAATACCGCACTCTGGTCATCAGGCCATCGAGACGGCTACAGTAGAGGTTCTCCAACTCAGAGCTCCATGGATGAATTTTCTGCGCCCCACCCTGCTGACGCTCGCATGCCTGCTGACTGTTCCTGCGCATGCCGATGACCTGCCGTCCCTTGGCGATGCCAGTTCCGCGATTGTTTCGCCGGAGCAGGAACACCAGTTGGGCCGTGCCTGGCTTGGACTGCTACGCGCCCAGGTGGCGCAACTTTCGGATCCGCAACTCAAGGACTACGTCGAAACCTCGGTCTATAGCCTCGCGGAAACCAGCCAGGTGCAGGACCGACGCCTTGAGTTCATCCTGATCAACAGCCCGCAACTCAACGCCTTCGCCGCACCCGGCGGGATTATCGGCGTGAACGGCGGGTTGTTCCTCAATGCACAAACTGAGGGCGAATATGCCTCGGTACTTGCGCACGAATTGGCTCACTTGTCGCAACGCCACTTTGCGCGAGGAGTCGAAGCCCAGCAGCGTATGCAGGTGCCGGTCTTGGCGGCGATGCTCGCCGGTATCGTCATGGCGGCTGCGGGGGCTGGTGACGCAGGTATTGCCGCCATCGCGGGCTCACAGGCTGCCGCCATCCAGGAGCAGCGACGCTTCTCGCGCCAGAATGAGCAGGAAGCTGACCGGATCGGCATCCTCAATCTGGAAAAGGCCGGATATGATCCGCGCAACATGCCGACCATGTTTGAACGCTTGATGCGTCAATATCGCTTCGACGCCAAACCGCCCGAATTCCTCCTGACTCACCCGGTAACAGAATCGCGTATTGCGGATACCCGCAACCGTGCCGAGCAAGCCAAACCGGGCGGCAAGGAAGACAGCGTGCGCTATCAGTTGATGCGTGCTCGTGTGGCGTTGATCTATGAAGAAACACCTGGCATCGCGGCAAAACGCTTTCGTGCCCAGCTGACCGAAAATCCTAAATCCGAACCTGCACGCTACGGTCTCGCCATTGCGCTGATCAAAGGCGGGCAACTCAACGAAGCCCGGGAAACCCTCAAGCCACTGCTCGACAAGTCGCCGAACGACATCACTTACAACCTGACGCAGATCGATCTGGACATCACCAACAACCGACTCAACGACGCGCAACAGCGGGTTGACCGGATGCTGACGCAGTTCCCGGATAACTATCCGTTGAATCAGGTCCGGGTTGATGTGCTGCTCAAACAGAACCGTACCGCCGAAGCGGAAAAGTCTCTGAACGGGCTGCTCAAGAGTCGTCCTGATGATCCGGACATCTGGTATCTGGTCGCCGAAACCCGTGGCTTGAATGGCAACACCATTGGCCTGCATCAGGCCCGTGCCGAGTACTTCGCGTTGGTGGGTGATTTCAGACAAGCCATCCAGCAACTGGACTTCGCCAAACGTCGCGCCAATAACAACTTCCAGCTGGCTTCACGCATCGATGCACGGCAGAAAGAGTTGGCGGATCAGGAGCGGATGGTCAAGGACATGATGTAGCGCAGCACGCCACAAATATGACCCCCTGTAGGAGCGCACGAGCACCGCGAGGCCGCGATGGCGGTGTATCAGACAGACCGCCATCGCGGCCTCGCGGTGCTCGTGCGCTCCTACAGGATCTGCTCCGTTAGCCGTCAGGCATTTCCCATCTGCTTCATCCGCGCGGCCTGAGTGAAGTCCAGCATCCGCTGCAACGGCCTGACCGCATGAGGAATCACCGCCGGGTCGACGAAGATCTCGTTGGTCCCCTCTCGCAAACACTGCAAGGTACGCTCAAGGGTATTCATCGCCATCCACGGGCAATGAGCGCAACTGCGGCAGGCCGCACCATTACCGGCAGTTGGGGCTTCGATGAAGATCTTGTCCGGGCACAGCTGCTGCATCTTGTAAAAAATGCCGCGATCGGTGGCCACGATGAACATCTTGTTCGGCAGCGTCTGTGCGGCCTTGATCATCTGGCTGGTCGAGCCGACCGCATCGGCCAAGTCGATCACTGACTCCGGCGACTCAGGGTGGACCAGAATCGCCGCCTCCGGATACAGCGCCTTCATGTCTTCGAGTTGCTTGGACTTGAACTCCTCGTGGACGATACAAGCGCCGTC
Source organism: Pseudomonas sp. Irchel 3A5 (assembly GCF_900187575.1). NCBI lineage: Bacteria > Pseudomonadati > Pseudomonadota > Gammaproteobacteria > Pseudomonadales > Pseudomonadaceae > Pseudomonas > Pseudomonas sp. Irchel 3A5. The sequence continues at coordinate 336,055 of NZ_FYDU01000003.1, forward strand.
CCAGAGCAGCATGTCCGCACCGGTTTCGCGCTGGATGTAACGACCCAGATGCTTGTCCGGTGCCCAGATGATTTTCTCGCCGTTGTCCATCAGGCTTTCAACGACCTCCAGCGCACATCCGGACGTCACAACCCAGTCCGCACGGGCTTTGACCGCTGCCGAGGTATTGGCGTAAACCACCACCGTACGCTCCGGGTGCTGATCACAGAACGCCGTGAACTCATCCACCGGACACCCCAGATCCAGCGAGCAGGTCGCCTCAAGGGTCGGCATCAGCACGCGTTTTTCAGGATTGAGGATCTTGGCGGTTTCGCCCATGAAGCGCACGCCAGCGACAAGAACGGTCTTCGCCGAATGGTTATTGCTGAAACGAGCCATTTCCAGCGAGTCGGATACGCAGCCGCCGGTTTCTTCCGCCAGCGCCTGAATGACAGGATCGCAGTAATAATGCGCCACCAGCACAGCGTCCTGGGCCTTGAGTTCGGCCGCAATCGCAGCGCGGTAATGAGCCTGCTCTTCAATGCTCAGCTCTTTGGGCTGTTTGGCATCGAGATGGGCCTGGACCAACAGGCGTTCGGAAATTTGCGTCATGTTCGCTGGACCTGAAAGCGCTCTGATAGCGCACAAGGCGAGTTTACACCCGAAAAGCAGACACAAAAAAAAGCTGGAGATCCTCATTTTCACGGGCCTTCCAGCTTTATAAGTATGTCGACCAGGGGTCGTGGTTCGGTCCTGAGGCCAATCGGTCACGTCCGATTGGCTCAAGCCGCAGAAGGCGCGCGGATTTTAGCCAGCCCCCTACAGATTTACCATCTGTTTCAGCGGCCTGCGGCGCCTGATCATTTCCTGGCAATTGACCACATGATTGCGTAGCGTTTATTCCGGTAATGCACAGCCTTTCTGTTTGAGGCTATTAATCACCCAACGCCTATCGCTATTATCTTCGGCGATATCCAGAAGTTGCTGAGTTTCAGCCGCATGTTTTGCGCTGGCTTTGTTCAGTACACTGTCAGCTTCATCAAAAGGAATACTTAACAGGCCGTCATCGTCGCCAATAATCATGTCGCCTGGTTCGATCACCATGCCGTTGATTGCAATCGGAACATTGATCTCGCCAGGACCATCTTTGTAAGGACCACGGTGAGTAATACCCGCGGCAAATACCGGGAAGTCACCTGCCGCAATACTGGCCGCATCACGAATAGCACCATTGATGACAATACCGCCCAAGCGCTTCTTGATGGCGTAAGCGACCATCAATTCGCCGATAATTGCATTGGTCAGGTCACCTCCGGCATCCACCACAATCACATCGCCCGGCTGAGCGATGTCCAGAGCGTAATGCACCATCAGGTTATCGCCGGGGCGGGATTTAACCGTCAACGCAGGACCGGCCAGCACACCCGAACGGTGCATGGGCCGCAAAGTCACGCCCCCGGCGGTCATGCGGTTCATCGAATCGCTGACATTGGCCACAGGCACCTGACGATAACCTTCAACCTGTTCAGCGCTGACCTGACGGGTACGCTTCAAGACTCTGAATCCACTGGACATAATGCAGCCTCGCAATAGCTGACGAGCAAAACCAACCGCCCTGCTCTGTCATGAGTTAAATAAACATTCAAAATCAAACAACATAAAAACTGCATGAAGCTTTCTTCAGGGCGAACGAAACCGCACCCCGTATACCGGACATTCGAAAATTCTAAATAACAGCCTTCGCTGTTAACGTGCCGTAAACACTAATCAGCAATCGTCAAGTTATAGGTACTAGCGGCTGTCTGACTAAACAGAAAGCGCCTCTCTCCAGAAGTGAAGTTGGCTGTTATCTTTTTGAAGGCATTCCACATGACGCCATAGGAATACATTCCCTTATCAACCGGAAAGTTGCTTTCGAACATGCAACGCTCGACACCAAAAGCATCAATGCAATGCAGGATGTACGGCCGCCACAACGTCGCGAGCATGTCCGAATCAGGGGGCAATTCATAAGTGTGCAGATCAAAGCCACCGAGGTTCATGCCCAACCCACCCAGCTTGATCCGTACGTTCGGGCAATTCGCCAGCTGGCAGATCAGCCGCGACCACTCAGCGAAAACCTCATCCCGGCGGCCAGCATAAGGCCCCACGCCAATGGGCCCACCGACGTGATCCAGCACGATGATCTGATCAGGGAAGGACCTGGCCAGATCCAGCACCTCTTCAAGCTGGGTGTGATAACCCCAGACATCCAGGGTCAGCTCGTAGTCTTTGAGGCGGCTCACGCCCTCGCGGAAACGGGGGTCCATGAGGATGCCTGACGGTGGCGGTTTGGGATTGGAGATCACCCGAGGATCAGCATGCCAGGCCGTTACATTACGAATCCCCTGCAACCTTGGGCCGGCCCGCTCAAGCATCTCTTCCAGTACCGGCACCACAGCCTGCCCCAGACGCAAATCCGCACCGGCCACAATCGCGCCGCAAATCCGCGCCGGGCCGTAAAGCCCGCTGGCACTGAGCGCCGCGATACCGTTGGCGAATTCCACTTCGCCCACACACTGGAAAGGCTCGGGCCGATCCGTGTTGAACATCGAGCGACATTGCATATACACCGACGCCACGATCCGGTGCCCACTATCGATGTCGTCCAGATAGTCATCCAGCAGGTAATGGTTTTCCGGGCGATCCCACAGATGGTGATGAGCATCGACAATCGCCAACTGCGGATCGATCGCCGGTTCATCCACCCTCGCCAGCCAGTCCTTGCGAACGGGCAGGTGCGGCGATGCAAGCGGTTTCATCAGTGGGCCCGAATATCAGAGATGAACTTGGCCGCACGTGGGTGTTTCGGCGCGGTAAAGAAGTCTTCCGGCGCGGCACGTTCCAGCACCTGCCCCGCGTCCATGAACCAGATGCGGTCAGCCACTTCCCGGGCAAAGCCCATTTCATGGGTCACGCAGATCATGGTCATGCCTTCGGACGCGAGGTCTTTCATGACCTGCAGGACCTCACCGACCATTTCCGGGTCCAGCGCGCTGGTCGGCTCATCGAACAACATGACCGGCGGCTCCATGGCCAAGGCCCGGGCAATCGCCACCCGTTGCTGCTGACCACCGGACAACTGCAGCGGCATCGCGTCGGCCTTGTGCGCCAACCCGACCTTCGCCAGCAGGTCACGAGCGGTTTTCGCGGCGTCGGTCTTGTTGCGATTAAGCACAGTGATCGGCCCGATCATTACGTTATCCAGCACGCTCATGTGCGGGAACAGGTTGAAGTTCTGGAAGACGAAGCCCACCCGGCTGCGCAACGCATTGAGGTTCTTTTTCGACGCGTGCACGTCTTCACCGGAAATCAGAATGCTGCCGTCCTGAATCTCTTCCAGGCGGTTCACCGTACGAATCAACGTGGATTTACCCGACCCCGACGGCCCGCACACGACAACCACCTCACCGGCCGATACTTGCTCGGTGATATCGCTCAGTGCGCGATATTCGCCGTACCACTTGTTCACGTTCTTGAATTCGATCATTTCGGTTGCCCCACCAGAACTGGATTTTCTTCGACGCTTTCATCTTGGACGCGGGCAGAACCCAGGCGCTTGCGGTTGATGGTGTCTTCCAGCCATTTGGCGAGACGACTCAGCGTGAAGCACAACACAAAGTAGAAACCGGCCAGCAGCGCATAGACCTCGAACGGCTGGGTCAATAGCTGGTTGTTGATCTGATAGGCAGCGAAGGTGACTTCCTGCGTACCAATCAGATAGGCCAGTGAGGTGTTTTTGGTGATCATGATGAATTGGTTGAGGATGCTCGGCAGCATGTTGAACAGTGCCTGCGGCAGCAAGATCTTGCGCATGCACTGACCGTAACTCATGCCAATCGCCCGGGCAGCTTCAACCTGGCCTTTAGGCACCGCGTTGATTCCCGCCCGCACCACTTCGCCCAGATACGCGCCTTCGTACACCACCAGTGCCACCAGCATGGTGACGAAGCCGGAGATGTTGATTCCGGTGATCAAAGGCACCGCGAAGTAGCACCAGAAGATCAGCAACAACAAAGGGATCGCCCGCACGACATAGGTGTACCCCATGGCCACGTTGCGAATCGGTGCAATAGATGACGTACGCGCCAGGCCCATCATGACCGCCAGCGGGAACGAAATAATCAGCGCAAGCAACGCGATGATGACAGTCAGCGCCAGACCGCCCAGCGGACCCTGTGGATACTGGCCGATCAGCAGCAGAATCCCGTAATCGTGAAGAATCTCGAGCATGGTTACCTCGCCATCCGCAGGTCGATGCGTCGCTGCCAGACGGCACCCAGAATCATGATCGTCCAAGAACCGATCAGGTAGAACAGACTCGCCACGGCAAAGGTCTGGAAGGTCATGTAGGTTTCACCTTCGATTTGCCGCGTGATGTACATCATTTCTGCGGTGCCAATGGCCATGGCCAGCGCGGTGGTCTTGAACAGCGAAAGTGCTTGATTGACCAGCGACGGAGCCGATGCGCGCATGGCCTGTGGAATCAGAATCTTGCGCAGGGTCTGCACGTAATTGATGCCCAGTGCACGTGCGGCTTCGGTCTGGCCGTTGGGCAATGAACGGAAGCCACTGCGCAAGTCTTCGGACACATAAGCGGCGCTGTTCAGGGTCAGAGCGATGATGGCGAAAATCACTTCACCGCCGTGGCCGTTGATCCAGTCCTGAGCAGCCATCGGCAGCAGTTGCGGGATACCGAAGTACCACACAAACAACTGCACAAGGCTGGGCACGTTGCGGTGGTACTCAACGAAGACTGCCACCACGAAATCGCCGATCCGACCGGGGATCAACCGGATGCCCATCAACAGGCAAGCCAGCACGAACGCCAGCACCGCCGAAATGAAGAACAACTGCAGCGTTACCCCTGCACCGCCCAGAAACGCCTGCAGGTAATCCCCCTGGAGCAGGGAACCGAAGCCATTGAAAATTGACACAAGCACCTCGATCGGGCCGCGTGAAGCGGCCCGCTTTCAATCACTGGAAATCAGATAGCGCGGTGAGTTTCTTCTCACGTACCAGCTTGTATTCGGTCTGGTCGCCGTACCAGTGATCCCACAGTGCTTGCAGCTCGCCGCTGGCTTCCATGTCCACTAGTGCCTGATTGATGGCGTTGGTCAGTGCGGTTTCGCCTTTTTTGACACCTACGCAGTTAGGCTCGAAGTGCAGCGCCTGATCGAGAAAGCGCATGTTCTGGCTGCGGGTATGAAAGCGAATCGACGCAGGCTCGGTCATGGCCATGCCTTGCACCTTGCCTTGTTGCAGGGCGAGAAACGCTGATGGTGCGTCTTCAAAACCTACAACCTTGGCGTCGGTGATCTGCTGGCGCGCATACAGTTCAGGCGTGGAACTCTTGATAGCGCTGACGCGCTTGTCGGCCAGGTCAGCAAAGGTTTTGATCCCGCTGTCGCCTTTGACCAGCACCTTGATCGGCACCTGATAGTAAGCCGAGGAGAAATCGATCTGCTCGGCACGCTCTTTGGTGTAACCCAGGGCTGCCGCCACTACGTCGGCGCGACCGGAAATCAACGTTGGAATCCGCGCACTGACGGCAACGCCTTGCAGCTCGGCCTTTACGCCCAAATGCTTGGCCAGGGATTTACACAGGTCAACGTCCAGCCCGACGATCTCCCGGGTGGTCGGGTCCTGGTAGCCCAGAGGCACGCTGTCAGTCAGTGTCGCGCAACGTAGCGTGCCACGATCTTTGACGTCCTGTAAGCCGTCAGCCATTACCGTGGTCGCTGCCATCAACCCCATCAAAGTAAGCAAAACCTTTTTCATCATGGTCGGTATCTCTTCAAGAATGAGGGCAGAAATAAAAACGGATCTTTTTTTAGTTTTATAGAAAGCAGTTGTTAGTCACGACCACCGTTAACTCAATGCCTGACAGGCCTCTTTCATTCGCCGGCACCCTTCAGTAATGATTTCGGTGGACGTGGCGAACGACAGACGCAGATAAGGCGAAAGCCCATAAGCCGCGCCATCCAGAACCGCCACGTTGGCGCTTTCGAGCAAATAGTTGCGTACATCCAGATCCGACTGCAGCACCACGCCGTCTGGCGTGCGCTTGCCAATCAGGCCGCCGCAGTTAGGGTACGCATAAAACGCGCCTTCGATATCCAGGCACTTGAGGCCCGGCACATCATTCAACAGCCCGATGATCAGATTGCGTCGCTCACCAAAGACTCGCGCCGCCTCTTCGACGAAACTACCACCCTCTTCCAGCGCTGCCACTGCGGCAGCCTGACTCACCGCCGACGCGCCGCCGATGCTTTGCGACATCAGCTTGTCCATGGCCTTGATCAGGGGCAGCGGACCACCCGCATAACCAATGCGCCAGCCGGTCATGGCGTAGGCCTTGGACACGCCGTTAATAACCAGGGTGCGCTCTTTGAGCTCAGGAGCCTGTACAGCCGGAGCGGGCAACGCAGCACCGGCGTAATTGAAATACTCGTAAATTTCGTCGGTCATCAACCACACGTGGGGATGGCGCACCAGCACATCGACGATGGCCTGCATTTCGGCTTCGCTGTAAATCGCGCCGCTGGGATTATTCGGTGAGTTGAGCACCAGCCATTTGGTCTTCGGCGTGATTGCCGCTTCAAGTTGCTCAGGCTTGAGCTTGAAGCCTTGGGAGTCCGGGCATTCGAGAATGACCGGCACGCCGCCATTGAGCTTGACGATATCCGGGTAGCTGACCCAGTAAGGCGCAGGGATGATCACTTCGTCGCCGTCATCCACCGTGCACGTGAACGCGGTGTAGATCAGTTGTTTGGCGCCCGAACCTACGACGATTTCAGCCAGCGAATAATCCAGACCGTTGTCTCGCTTGAACTTGCGCTGCACGGCGGTCTTCAACTGCTGTGTGCCGGTGGTCGCGGTGTAGCGAGTCTGCCCTGCCAGAGCAGCCGTGCGTGCAGCCTCAATAATCGAGGTCGGAGTGACGAAGTCCGGCTCGCCGACGCAGAAATCAAGAATCTTCTTGCCAGCAGCTTCCAGCTCCATGACCCGCGCCTTCGCGGCAACACTGGCGGACGATGCAAAACGATTCAGTTTGTTCGAAAGCGGGTACGACATGGTGAATGACCTGTGGGTTTAGGCTCGGTTGCCTTGAAGACTACTGATTGCCAAAACGAACAAAAAGCGATTTTTTGTTGGCTTTATTCATCACTTAAAGGCATCTTTCGATCAACGAATCAGGACTTGAAGATGATCACCATCAAGCAGATTGAAGCGATTTTCTGGGTCGCCCGGCTGGGCAGTTTCGACTCGGCGGCCGATCACCTGAACACCACGCAGTCAGCCATTTCAAAGCGCATTCATGATCTTGAAACGCGCTACGGGCAACCGCTTTTCGACCGTTCACGGCGCAGTGCGCAACTTACGCCCATGGGGGAAGAACTGGTGGCGCTGGCCTCAAGCCTGCTGAATCAGCGAGATGCCATGCTGCAGCGTCTGGAGAGCCCGGAGAACCTGCAACGCAAACTGCGGCTGGGGGTCACGGAACTGACTGCTCTGACCTGGTTGCCGGATCTGGTCAGCGGCATCCGTAGCGCTTATCCGCTGGTGGAAATCATCCCGGAGGTGGACCTGAGCCCCGTGCTTTACGAGCGTCTGGCGAGTAACTCCATCGACCTGATCATTGTTCCGGACATCTTTCAGGACAATCGCTTCTCCGCAGAGATTCTCGATTCAGTGGAAAACGCCTGGATGTGTACACCGGCTCTGGCGGGTGAGCAGACGAGCATGACGCTGGAAGAACTGGCATCGCGCACGTTGATCATTCAGGGCGCGCTGTCAGGGATGGGCATGGCTTATGGGCAGTGGTTCAAGATGAAAGGCATCGACATCGTCAAGTCCATTACCTGCAATAACCTGCTGGCGCAGATCGGCCTGGCGGTGTCCGGACTGGCAACCGCTTGCCTGCCACTACACTGTCTGGGTCACGTGCTGGATCGCAAACAGTTACAGCGGCTGGATGTCACGCCAGCGTTGCCGCAGATCACCTACAAAGCGATGCACCGCAGCACTGAAGATGACAGGTTCATGGCCGACATTCTGGGCATCACGCGCAACGCATGCGACTTCACCAAGTTCATTATTCACTGACATGCGTGCCCGAGCAGCAAGCCCCGCCATCTGGTAACTTGTCGCGGCTCCCAAAGGACTTTTATCAATGCTTGTAGATGCACCCACCACTCCAGACCTTCCGCTCAGTAAACGCCTTAAAGCAGGGAGCGCCCGCGACCACGATAGCGTCGACACGCTGGTCATGCAGTCCCGGCCATTCGCAGACAATCAGCGCTATGGTTGTTTTCTGCGCCTTCAGCATCGGTTTCATGGCGCGATCCATGAGCTGTATCACGATGCCGAGCTGAATCAGTTGCTGCCTGGCCTGAGTGAGTTGCCGCGTTTTGATGCCGTTCGTGCCGACATGAATGATATAGGCCTGCCAACACCGATCGCGCCCGCTGCGGTAAAACCGCACTCGATCCATGCGGCTCTGGGCTGGCTGTATTGCGCCGAGGGTTCAAATCTGGGGGCGGCCTTCCTCTTCAAGGAAACCCAGCAAATGGGCTTTGGCGCCCAACACGGCGCACGCCACCTCGCTGCCCACCCCGATGGTCGCGCCCTGCACTGGCGCGAGTTCGTGACGTTACTTGACGGGCTGAAACTGGATGAGGCGCAGAAAGCCGAGGCTATCCAGGGGGCAATTGACGCTTTCGATTTCTATCGAAACGCTCTGCGAGAATGCTTCCATAGCTAGACGTCGATAAGCCGATCAAGCTCATTCAGATCTACTTTCGGGATGACATCAGCAGGGATTCTCGATGCGTCAGAGAGGTTGAACACTTGAAAGCGTTCGCCGACGACCTTCTCGGAAACCACCGAGAACGACGGCAAAATCCTCGTATGAAAATGCTGATCCAATCCACAAGGAGAACGCTTGCAGCCTGCCGTTTCATAAAAACGCCGGGCTGACTGATTCAGGTCCACCCCTACCATCACCGCAGTCTTGAAACCGCAGTGGTAAGCAATTTGCAGAGCAAGGTATGCGACGGTGCGCGCGTCGAAAAAACCTCGCTTGAGATTTTTACTGAAACCGATTCGACGCTTACGGCGGCGGCTCAGCAAGCTCCCGCTTCGCACCAGTTCATCTTCCGCACCCACCAGCTCAGCCCATGAGAGCTTGGGCGCTTTGCGCAAGAGAAACGCCTTCCCTCCAGGCACTATGGAATGTCCCTCAAGGGTCTCTTCCCAAAGCGCAACCCGCTCACTCAGCGCCATCGCCTGAGAAAATAATGCGGGTTGCTGACTGGCGAAATCTTTATCAGTGCATGCGTAAAAAAACGGTCTGACCCCGGCATCGATGAATTTGGAGATAGCACCGTTCATGGTGATCATCGGTATGTGCGCGAAGTCCTCAAGGTGAAAATCCTTGGCGGACGGACCTGACGCAACAATAAAAACCGTGCCTTGACGAATATCTCGACATTCATCCCAGTCACGAACATCCGGACTAACATTCATTTCACGACATCCAACATCAAATTCTGAATCGCCCCCTAAAACCACACGTCACGCGAGGGTTCTGGAGGGACAGTACGCCCAATGTACCAAATCGCGCGCCCTAAGGTTTCAAAAGGTCTGATGATTGCCCTCCACTTCATGGCCGCTAAGACAAGGAGGATACCCTTTGGGGCCTGTCTTCATCATGACCTGATGCGAGCCTTACCAAGGCAGCACCTGAGTTTATCGTCCGTAGGAAGGCGTACTCAACAGCACTGGCTGCGGGTTGGCGATGACCCAGCATACGGCCAGTTCACAGAGGCGATCGGTGTGCCCGGCGGGATCGTTACCGTTTTTCAGTGCGGCAGCGAGCGTGCGGGCTTCGGCCAGTTCCAGACCACTTAAAGGCACGGCACTGCCTAAATGCCCCACGAGCGCATCAAGCATTTTTTTGAAGTCGGCGTCCCAGTTGGCCGAGCCATTTTCGTTGATCTCTATCGAGATACGACCACTGATGCGGATGGCCTCACCTTGCACGGTCGTTGCTGCTCCAGAGGATGGCACCAGCATTTCCCACAATTGCTGATGCCGGGCAGGCCAGTCATCGGCTGTCACGACTATCGCAGCCTGGCCGTCATGGATGTTGCGCGCGGCAACTGGAGTGACGTTGAAAAGACGATAGAGAGTGGCAAGGGCTGCATCGGTTGCCGCCAGGTAATCAGGGTTGAAGTCGGCCCGGTGAAATTCGAATTGACGACCGATACGCTCAACTTCGGATCGCATAGCGTCCTCGACTTGCGAACCTGCCTTCAACAGGATCTCAGCGATTTCGGCAGTAGCCCGAATGTCGCCGTTGGACGTCGTGAGCAGCGCGAGGAGCAACAGGGCGTGTCCCCGCCGTGTTCTGACCTCCGTATTGGCGCCTCGACGGATCAGAGCAGCGATTGAATCGGCCTTGTGACTTTCTACCGCCACCTGCAGCGGTGTATGGCCTTGAGAGTCCTGGGCCTCCATATCAGCACTCAGGTCCAGTAGCAGATCGACACCTCCTATCCAGCTCGAACTACGATGGTGCAAAGCCGTTTGCTGATACAGGTCACGGGCATCAACGTTTGCGCCCTGCTCTACCAACCACCGGACCAGATCATCGGGGCAATTATAAAAACCAAGCGCGGTGCTTTTATTGTAGCCCCCGGTGGCTTCGAGCTCGCACACATCGAACACTGCGATCAACTCGGCAAGCGGGGCGTCCTTCAGCAACTGATCGAAATCCTTCGGAAGTGTCTTTCTTTTACGCTTACCCATAAAGGCAGTCATCATCCTGATAAAGAGGTTTTTCATCATCGAACCACGATTTTTTTTGGTAGCAGTTACCTGGACTGGATGTCGGTCATACAACGAGGTCTATCAATCGCGGATAGACTCTTCCAAAGGATCATGCAGCGGCGCACGCTCGAACAATTGCTGAGCCAGCCCCTGAATATACTCTGACCATGCGACGTTCCTGACCCACTCCACCGGCATACCCGACACCCCATACAGAGCACCAGCGATTTGTCCGACGGTGGCGGCTACGCTGTCGGCATCATCAGCCAGATTGGCAGCCAACAGAATCGCCTCTTTGAAGTTGTCGGTATTCCACACTGCCCACAGTGCTGCTTCCAGTGTGTCGATGACGTAGCCTGAGGAACGTATCTGGTCCCTGGTTTTTTCTTTGTATTCGCCCGCATTGATGATCAAGGCTCTTGGCCGCAAGGGCCGAATCATGGGAGACAGGGTTTCTTCTTTGTCTGCACCATTGAGGGCCAGGTGCAACTGTGCGCCGAGCAGATGACAACACGCGACGGCCTCCAGCGCCCTATGCGTACAGTAACTTTGGGCCGCACTGTCACGCCACGTAGCCGAGAGCGTATGTCGATGAAATATCGCAGTGGGGGCCAAGCGAATTATCGAGCCGTTACCCGCGGTGGATGGCGCATCATTTCCATGCCATAAGCCACCATTTTTCAGCCTTTCTTCGATCGCAGTTCGAGTGACATTGCCGATATCAAAACACTTACCGTTATGACTGTTTTCGCCGCTTAGATACCAGCGGCCTAGTCGGTCCGCGTAATCAATAAGGTCGAAACTGCCCTTCGCCAGATAAGTGTCTGCCAGGCAGAGCGCCATGCTGGTGTCATCGGTCCACTCTCCTGGATTGAGCCTGAAGGGACCGCCACCCACCATGTCATGAACGTGGCTACGATCACGAGGCAAAAACTCCAGTGTTGTGCCCACGGCGTCGCCTATGGCCAGTCCAAGCAGGCAACCTTTTGCCCGATCCAGCGCCTCTGCTTCGGTCAAAGTGCACTTGCGCGAGGCGATCCATTCGGGCTTCACCACGGGTAACCTTGGGGCGTCAGACGTCAACAGGTAATCCATGCGCTGAAGTAACTGTGGAGAAGGCAGGGGAAGCAGGGAATCATAGCGCTCAGCGTATTCTTCAAGAACTTCGTCAGGACTTCTTAAATCAATCAAGGAATTTCCCTATAGCATTTCGACCCAAGGATGAGCCGAAAAGGGATATCTTTCCCCTTGGTTCCTCGGGCAGTCAAGCTGAAGCCATACGCACACGATTTTCATGCAGGGAATGGGTGTGATTTTTATTAGAGCTTCAAGGTAGTAAATGCTGTGTGTGGCGCAGGCACCTCCGCGATTTGAAATCAACGGAGTGCTTTCAAACTACCGACTAATTTGTCCCAAAACGCTAGCGCCTCTTCATCGGTTTTGAAGTCACTTCCGACCTCATGTGTACCCAATCTCAAATCTATAAACGGACGAGTATTCGATTTTAGCTGGCCCTCATACTCGAGTTGAAACGTGTAAAAACGCTTTCCATCGATTGACGTTGCAACAGCAACCTCCTCTGCTTCGATGTCGCCCACCCTGCGCGTTCTTTTTCTAAGCGTTTTTGTTCTGGTCAACAGGTCGCCCATACCTGAAACAACGCCGCCATTTTCTTCCTCGAAGCGCGTCATTAATGAGTCATCATGCTCAGCTATTCGTTGAGTGAGTAGACTGACAAACGTGCCTGGGTGCGTTGAGATTTGTGCGCCCATGTAAACACCTTCCAGAGATTGAGCTGCCCCCAGGGTGGTATAGCCTTCTTCTAAAGCAAAAGCCCCTCGGGGTGGAGCGTCTTGGGGAGGTCTGGAAAATAGGGATTCACTTATCAGGCGGGTTTTGTTTATCGCGCCCTCTATCCCTTTAGCCGAAATCGATTTCACCAGCATGTTGTACAGGGTGTTCTGTGACGTAAGAAGATAAGCATGAAAGGTATAAAGCTTATCCAGTCTGGAAAGTATTAATACGCTGCCATTACTTAAGGGTATCGTTTTTTCATATCTGCTTGATGTGCCGTGTGCGATTCCCTTTTTTAGCTCTTCAATTTTTTGGTCGACAATCGAGTTCAGGTCGGATTTTCCATTCGTGCTAATGAGGTCGACCTTTTCATTGTAGAGCTTGTAGTCGGCGGCAATTTCAGACCCTGCAGGGATATCCAGTTGAAACCTGCCAAAATAATGAGTGATCCATTGGTCATTAATGGCTTTATTTCCATCCGTAGGTAGCGCTAAAGAAAGCTGTGGATAAAAGACAGAGAAAACTATCATACACCCTACTACTTTCTTTAATGTCAGAAAACTTTTCATGTTTGCCCTTGGTATGCATTTTTCCTGGAGTCATTTTGAAACGACCTACGGATGAGCCTCACCCACTAGATGACAACCAATTTATTTTTCGTAAATCCAACGGGCCAATGCCCTTTGTAATAAATTTCTACGATTTCCTTCCAATGTTCACCAAGACCGTGATAACGCTCAGACACATACTGCCGGAAAGCAAAACAAATTCCATTTCTAGCAGCAGCGCTAAAATCATGTGACCCACACAAGAACAACTCTTTCCCCACATTTCTTGTGGCTGCCATCACAGACTTATTGATTTCCATTCTAAGCCCGGTTAATTCTTTAGGCGGCTTGGGTAGCTTATAAAACGGATCACCTTGAGATGGAGAGGTGGGGAGCCACTCAACTTCCTCGTAGCACCCTTGAAAATCGAGTTCCGAGGGCTCAATAAATACCTTACGCACATTCTCGATACAGATAATACGCTCCTCTCCACAGAGCAAAACGCCCATATTGGAAAAAAACCGACTTCTTCCTATCCTTTCAAGTTCCACATCAATGTTCATCATTATAATTTCATATCAGTATTTGTAGACTTCCTGATCCGGATACCGGACTGTCTTATGCCCCCAATGCCGCATCTCAGCCAAGCAGCACGCCTCAACAACTGTAAAGACAAAATGCAGATTGTGCATCCTGTATACGCCGTAATGGACCGACCTACTGATGCTGCGCGCTCACCCGCCCGATTGGCTCACGCGACGTAGACGCCATGCTAACCCATCTGCAGCAGTGACCAGGGCACAGGACAGCTTACTGAATTGGCTCAGCTGACAATCGAGCCATGAGCTGGAACAGATTTGGGTATGCTTGCCCTAGAGAAGCATCAAGATGAGTATGTGCTGAAAAAAGCCAAATATTGAGCAGAAACACTTATGAGTTATTACTACGTAGAGCCCGAAGTCGCCGGCAGCCTGGGAGACCGGACGGTCATGGACACCGGGAGCTGGCCGCCAAAGGTCAGTCAACTTGAGTATCAATTTGAAGGCTGGCTGGGTGACGAGCTACTAGAGATGTTCCCGTGTTTTATCTGTACCTGCACCTTTGCGGATGCTTTATCGGCGGGCAAATGTTCAGGCGTGTCATTTGAGTCCGTCATCATTTCAGAATCAGAAAACTTTCTGGAGCTTTACCCCGATATAACCTTACCTGATTTTTATTGGTTGCAGGTAAATGGGGTCGCTGGGGTCGACGACTTTGGCGTGGCCGAAAGCAATGGATTAGTCGTTTCGGAGACGGCGATGACTATCCTGAAGAATTTCAACATCAACTATGCTGACATCAACATATTTCCATAGCTCATGCAGAAGCCTGAGAACCTCGTACATCGTTTCAGTACGGAAATACTGCCCACCCCACACAAGGCTCAAATGAAAAAAGAACACGAAGCGTTCATCACAAAGCTCCTGACTGAAGTTGAAAATTCGCCCAAGGGTGAGCTAGCACGCCCTCTGCGAACTCGTCTCTGGGCGATGATCATTGAAAACAGGAACCCCAGCGAGCAAAAGCAGGTACTGACAAAGCTGAATATCGCCTGCGTGCAATACGGCATTGGGTTCTGGACAAAGAAGTTTGGTGATGCTCAACGCATTGAACAGGTTCTGACCGCTGCGCTTCAAGCTGCCAGTGGCGCTTTTGATGAAGCAGACGCAATTGCCATACGAGACGATTTTTATGTGTCTGTGGTCGAGAATGAAGAGTATGAAGCCGATGAGCACCCTGCAATGTTTGTCGGGCACGCTGCTGCCAACACAATCGTAACGGCAGTCGCTGACGTTCAATTCGACGATGACGACAACCAACGCGATCAAGACCTGGATCCTGAAGCGTTTGAGCCTGATTATTTAGTCGCATCAGCGTTTGCGGGAGGGTTGGCGTTCGCGAGCAGATTATCGGACGATGGCGACCCGGAATTGCGGCGTGCTTTCTGGAAGTGGTATCTGACTGTTGCCGTGGGGCAGGTGATCTCCGAGGAGTAAGAGCTGCGATCTCGAATTTGGGGGAATATCTCTGACTGGCTAACACGTAGCCTGTAACTCACCTGTGGACGAGCACCTCGACCAAGTTCAGCTCCAACATCTATCTCGGACTGCTTGCGCGAGGCCGGACACCCGAAACATCACCTATATCAGCACCTGCAACTTTTGCATCAACTTAAAATCAGGTTTTCCTAGCCTGCTGGCTTTGTCGCGGTCCAATAACCACCCAACTCCTGCGCAGCCCCTCCACAAACGCGATACAACGCGGTCGGCTGCTGTGTAACAACTTCAGAATAAGTACCACTAAGGAATGTGTCCGCAATTTCTTTAGGTAATGGCCCTTGATTCATAGGCCCATACTGAGTAATTAATTGCCAGGTGCTTTTGCACCACCTAGACATTCAGAACTTTAAAATACACCTTATCAGTACCTACAAAAGAGATAGCTCCTTGCTTTTCGAGATTAATCAACTGCTCCAGTACATAACTGCTATTAGCACTCTCTTCGCTTGAAAATAACAAGACAAACTTATCTTTCGGCCACAAAGTCATGCCTTCATCAAAGAATCGCTCCAACCCTCTGAAGGCAACCTCCCACTCATATCTATTTTCCACGCTCATAAAGCACCTCCCCGGTCTTGGTGTCAATCACCTTATTAACGAGAATCGGTTTTGTAGTAACCGCCTGAGTTGCCCCTCCAGGTCCAAATTGTGGAAAGTCCATTGTGATAGTTTCAAGATGATAAAACAATGGTGGTCTGACCCCATTTTCTCGTCGCGGTGCCCGCGGTTACCATTGCCGAACTACCAGCCGCCGCCATGGCAGTACCCAAGCCGGCACTGGCTCCTGTCGCAGAAGAATTGAGGTCAGACCATTATTAAGCAAATAAAAACTCTATGCCCGCTTATCTGAGTCGCCGGCGATGACTCGGATAACTCTTCCACTCAGCACGAACTCAATCTCTAATAAAAATTTAGACCCGAATAAATCACAGTTACTGCTTGTGGACGCCTTGCCTTTATCTAGAAGCTCCAGGTTAGCTAACTAGGCGTACACAATGATGGTCCTCCCCCACCTTCTCCATCTAAGGCTTTCATATGATAAGATCAAAACTCATGTGAATGAAAGGCCAGTTTAACGAAGCCAAAATGGCAAACTACTTAACTCAAGCGCATCGTATTCATTTAGCGGCCTATTTTTCTCAAAAAATAAAGCAGGTATATCAGACGCTAAGATTCTGACAGGCTGATAGATTCCAAATTCATCCAAAAATGAAACAGCAGAGTCCTTAGCCTTTGAGAACAAGTCAAAATACCTATAAAAAACCTCCCCCAAGTTATCCACCCTAGAATCCAACCATGTTCTATCACGATCAGCCTGCATATCCTCATCCCATTCAACAGAGGAACTTGGTAGTGTCAAGAATATGCTTTTTGCTTCCTCCATCAGTGCTAAAGACTCGTCTAGCTCGCCTCTCCGCAAATAGCGTTTATAAAGTCGATCAGATAACAAACTCCAATCCCTATCTGGATACTTACTGACTACGAAAGCATTGAGACACTCAAAAAACAACACAACATCCGATATTGGCCCCAATTCATATACCGTATGCCCCCCATCAAACCCCAGCTTTCTCATTCAGTTTTAAACCTTATATCAGTGGGACCGATTGCGCCGTTTGATCTCTGCACAATGCCTTTGATCACTGCATTTTTCTGTGCATCCGTTACAGTTTGGCCGCGAATGTCAATAACTACTTGCTGCTGCATACCTTCCGGCAAATCCTTCGCACGCTGCAGTGCAGCGTTTGGCGACATTACTGATTAAACCATGCTGATTCGTCGCAATGCTGTAATTTTTCACCTCAGCACTGCACACTTCACCGATACACCAGTCAGGGCGAACACTGCCTGATGCTCCGTAACGCTCCTCTTTTCCATTTTTGTAACTAACTTGCGGGCGAGCACCTTGACCAAGGTCAGCTCCAACATCTATTTCGGACTGCTTGTGCGATGGCCGGACAACAGCAACATCACCTACCTCAACACCTGCTCCTTTTGGATCTCAACTTTCAGGAATCTCTATGTGAAATGATTTGGCGTGAATTTCCCAAAATACCCATCCAGGACTAGGTGGAGTGTCGAGCACACCCTCTAAAAAAAACGTTTTTACATTTAGGGGCACCTGCTTTGGAAGTTCAAGCTCATCTACCAACTCATTCCCTTCCGCCTGCTTACAACCTCCTTCATATTTTTCTATTTTCCTAACCGAAAAAGAAACGCCCTCAAAAACAAACCAACAGCCTCCAACGTATTCATATTTCAAGACCTCCTTACTAATTGTTCTATCCTTATACTCAACCCATTCTCCAGAACCTTCTAACTGCGCAACTAGAAGCCCATCAACCAGCTTAGCATCACGATATTTCTTCCCACTCCAAGGATCAAAGAGATACCTCCACGGGAAAATATCTCTTACTTCTAAAGACACCCCAAGCCCTTCCTTTAAATAAATTTTCAGGGTGCTTTTTGAATAAAAACTGTCTCCATACACAGACATATATGTATCCAGCGAATCAAAGTCAGCTTCCAGTCTCATTTGATTCGCTCCAAAACGATCGTCCTCATGCTAGAAACATCTTTAACCGGTGTCACTCCATCTGGCTGCATAAATGTCTGACCGGAAAACCGCGAGTCTAAAGCGCCATTATTTTGCACAACCCTCAACCCTAAAGAATCCAATTCCGTCTGACTAGGCAATTTACCGTAAGGATTTGCAGTATTCGCGTTAATATATATTTTTCCTTCGAGCTCAACTACACGAGTAGCTTCTGACAAAAAGTCCATCATCTTCCCACCAGGCCCCATATATGGATTTGTAGCGATTACTTCGCCAAGCGTTCCATCCTGAAAAGGTAGCTTCGTAGCATCTGCACGGATACCTGACTGAATATCTGCTCGGATATCCACGTTTATAGCACCAGGAGTTTGAGCATTTTTCCCACCAAATAACTCAACGGTGGGTTTCCCACCAGAACTAGCTAATTCTCCTGTCGCTTTTGGACCAACAGTATCACCCGACGCGATTTTCGTTGTCTACACGCGCAACGCCAGACGTGGCGCGGCCTGCGCGCCGGTCGGCCCAGCTGATTCACGCTCACTGAATAAAACCACCCCGACGCGGGTTTTGAATCCGTTTCAACACACTCAATGCGCTATTTTAAATCTCTGTCACACGAGCCATTTCCCATGCCCGAGCTACTTATGCCATACGATCCAGCGCACGCCATGACCGACCCGCAAGCGGTGGCCATCTTTCTCACGGATGCGCTTCAGACGGGTGATGCAGGTTACGTCGGCAAGGTATTAGGCATGGCGGCACGCGCCAAGGGCATCGGTGTAATCGCCGAAGCAACAGGGCTTACACACGATCAGTTGGAAGGTTTTTTCAGCGCCGGTGACACCCTGCGCTTGGACGCGCTGCTGGTGATCGTGCATACGCTGGGCGTGAAGCTGACCGTCTGCCCTATCGACTCTGATGAGCCTGCATGCAGTGGCGAAGTACCTGGCTGATGCCCGTTCGGTAGCCCCTGACGATGCGGTGGCGTAGCCGCCGTGTCGGCTGTGGCCAACAAGCGCAGCGCGTTAGGCTTTGGACCTAAAGGGGTGTCGGGGCGCAGCCCTGATCAGGGTTTTGCGGACATCGACTGCGTGCAGGCGGTGGCCACAAAACATTTCCGGTCCTAAAGATGACTCAGATTTATCGACTCGTAGAGGCGGCTTAGGGTTTCAAAGGGCACCCCTTTGGCACCGGATGTATACATCCATGGCGTGCCTGTATTTTTTGCCGTTGATTGAGGCCGCTTCGCGGCCTGCGGGGATGTCAGGCATTTGTAGGGAGGTTGTCAGGCATTTGTCATCGCTTCAGGTGCTTGTCAGGTGTTTTTCTGCCATTTGTCAGGCCTGCTCACTCTCTTCATCCGCTTCGGCGTCCAGAGCGGTTAACAGAGCCTCAACGGGGTCGTCAGGAAGGGGTTCAGCCATGGTTTGGCTGGCTGTGTTCTGACGCTGCAAACGTGCCGGATGGGTCGCGGTATGAATTTCCTTGAGCGCCCGGATACTGACCTGGGTGTAAATCTGCGTGGTGTTCAGGCTGACATGCCCGAGCATGGCCTGGATGAAACGAATATCGGCACCGTTCTCCAGCATCAACGTGGCCATGGTGTGGCGGAACAAATGGCAACTGCCACGCTTACCAATGTTGGCTTTTTCAATGTGTTCACGCACCAGTTGCGTCAGGCGGTTGGGGCTGAATCCTTCGCCCTGCTGGGTCAAAAACAACGTGCCATCGTCCTGACCCAAGACAAAATGGGGCCGGACGTCGTCGCGGTATTTGGTGATCCAGGCCAGTGCCCGTTCGCCAATTGGAATCATGCGGTCTTTTTTGCCCTTGCCCTGGCGAATCATCACCGTACCGCGCTCGTAATCGATGGCGCTCCAACTCAGGCCAATCAGCTCCATGCGGCGCATGCCGGTGCTGTAAAGGGTTTCCAGCATCGCCCTGTCGCGGATGCCGGTCGAGGTTTGGGTGTCTGGCACATTGAGGATGCGTTCGGCTTCGTCGCTGCTGAGGATATGTTTCGGCAAACGCTGTTCCATCCTCGGTAGATCGAGGTCGGAAGCCGGGTTGTACAGGATTCGGTTGGTTTTGGTCAGCCACTTGAACCAGACTCGAATCGGTGTAATGCGCACCGTTTGGCTTCGCGCTGACAGCGCTTCGCCATCGGCTTTTCGATACAAAAAAAGATGACGTTGGTAGCGCTCTAAAATCGGTCGGGTGATTTCCTGTGGCCGCGTCAAACCTCGTTCATCACACCAGCGGATAAACGCAATCAGCAGACTTTCGCGGTTGCCCACGGTGCGCTCGGAATAACCACGTTCGCGCTGGTATTGCAGGAACTGTTTCATCTGAAAATACAGGCTGCCGGGATCGCCCAGCGGGCCAATGATTTGTTCCGAAACTCGCTGCTTTTTGCTCTCGCCTTTTTTCGGCATAACCACCTCGACTTAGACGGCGCTGGACAACGCGGAGTGGTTTTTTTGTGGCGGCTGGATCAGTGCTTTTTCGTTCAGGCCGACCGCTTTCGGCTCAAGGCCAGAAACGGCGTGGCTTTGCGCGTGGTTCAATCTGTCCGACTGACTACCGACCATGGCCCGACCTGAGTCCGACCATTCTTCTGATTCCCCCGACCGTGCGGATTTATTGTCGAGCTGGTCGGCATCGATCAAGCCCATCAAGTGCGGTTGGTTGCCGCTTTTGCCGTCATAGGTCAGGGTGTATTCATGCGCTAATCCTTTGCGATGCAGCAGCAGGTATTCCAGTTCGCTCAATCGGCCCAAGTGGATTTTCAACTGGGTATCACCCCAGCCAGTGGCAAATAGGATGCAGAAAGAGTGCAAATAGGGTGCTATCAGGGCGCAACAGAAACTGGAAATACCGGCGCAAGAGTGCGCCGGATCTCAGCCAAAGCAAAACACCTGATGATTAAGACTCTGGCAAAACCGAAAGTACTGCTTTAAAAATATGAGTTCCATCATCAACGGCTGACGATGCTTCATATATTGCTTCGGTCGCTGTCATAAGCGAATTCTCTCCACCAGCTAAGGACAGCGCCGATACAGCACGAGCTTGGCTAAACAACTGAAGACCTTCTAGATTTAAGTTTTGCCCTTCATCCAGGCTGTCTTGCAAGTCAAAATACTTCTCATCTAACTGTGCAGCTAAGGCATCTAGCCCAGAAACCTGATCATTTGTGAGTCTATTACCAGACAGCGTTTGCCTAAGAGACTCGACAACAATAGGCACTTCTACTGGACAAGCCTGAAAAGCAAGTTCGCAAGCCACTTTTACAGCAACTCTTCGTTGCTCCTCACTGACCAACTTAAGCTTTTCTACAAGTCCTTTCTCAACCATTTCTAAACGCATAATCATTGTTTAGCCTTTGGCAGTGGTTTTAATGGCGTTGACACATTGGCCCCTGTCGGCTCAATTACGTTCTGACATGATGCACAGACAGGACGTGTCGCACCGATATCAACAACTTTCAATCCGTTAGCGTTGGCATAGCTGACAATATCCGCTTCTGCGTGGCCAGTTCCAACAACTACTTTCTCGCCTTCTTGCAAACTCACTCCAGGACGAAGATAGCCACGAGGTTCACTTGTACTGACCAGAACAGAGCGAACACCATTGGCATCCTCTACTACCGCAACACCCATAGTTATTCGGCCTTGAGAATTCGCAGGTATTTGTGACTGAATTTCACTTACACGGCTTTGGATAAGGTTAGATGGGTTGTCGTAGGCAAGACCTCGCTCTAGAGATGTACCTGCGCCTTTTGCACCAACTAACTGCCAAGGGCCTCTCTGCGACGGTACACGACCCGCCCAAGCTCAGATAACACCGGAAGTCTTTCGCTACCCACAATCAATTCAGAACGGCATCTCAAGCTAGAATTTTGATATGCCGTATATTGACAAACAATATCTTCAATCTCCTCGACGTCATCCTCAAGGTTTTTTTCAAGATAGAACCTCAATACCCACTCATCACCACACCACAGCAATGCGACCATTCTAAAGTTGGCAGAAACCGCCCCTACCAACGCCTGAACAAGCATTAGCACTTGAAAGTTCCAATCTTCCAGCACAGGCTGATCACTCATTTCTGACTCCAGTTTGGATTAGTGGGGACAATGCTCGGCTTTTTTGTTCCCTTGATAACAAATACGTTAGTCGGCTGATCAGTTATACCAACGCCGAGATTAACGTTAGTTCCAGTAACACCCTCAAATTTAACCACTGGAAAACCTTGACCATTCTTTCCTAGGATTTTCACTTGGCCGGAGTGGTAAGCGTCAAGCACTTTTTGAGCATCTGAAACACTGTTCACGAAACCAACGCTCCCCCGCTCCTCAAGCTGCTGTGTCCCTGAAGTATGACGATTCTGCCTCTGGCTTATTTTTGTTGAGACCTCAGGAAAGTCTTTAGGTGTAAGTATTCCTTTTGGACCAACTCATCAACTGTCGCTCTGATTCAAAATCTTTACCTCGCGCCAGTAAATATTTTCTGGTAAAGGCTGATTCTGATTGAATCGGGAGAAAACTTCTATCACATCGTCAATATTAAACCACTCATCTTTCTTTAATTGAACACGCCCTGCACCAAACGACAGCAAGCTCCCATCTTCAAAGTTCGTGCTGGAATTTGAATGATACCCTCTAAACAGAGCTTTACTTTTTGCGTCATATCTTTCAATAAAGCAAGTGAATCTGCCTCCTGCCACTTGCACATAATTACCGTCGTCGTCAGTTATGCATGCGTATGAGCTTGGACCGTAGCTTTTTAATTTTTTTAACACTTTTACAAGCTGCGCCTGGTTAACGTCAATTAATACGGGACTATTTTCGGCTTCGAGCTTCATATTCCTCACCTTCACGGCACATAAACTGTTGTAGCGCTTTCGATGACTTCGCCTTTTAGCCGTCCCTTCCCTTGCGCCCCAAACTGATTGACAAAATAATCGGTGAATTCTTGATAGCTGGTCTTACTAGCAGTTCCGCTTTTCACCTCAAGACCGTGTAATTTACCATTTGCGTCACGGACTACAATGTCATACCTACGATCACCGAGAGGCCCTTTAACGACCATCTCAGTGCCTACAACTTCCATTCCATTTGCTTCTAAATGCTTAGCAAACTCATCTGCCTTAACTGTTCCCGGAGGAGCTAGACCCTTCGGGCTAGCAAATTTTCCGTCAGGGGTTCGATAGCTTCCATCTGAATGCAGATTTACTTCGGGGGCTAGGTCGGTCTCTGGACCAACTTTCTTCCCGCCCGTCGCATCTGGGCTTGCTACCTCTTTTGCACCAACAGCATCACCCAGCGCTTGTGCATTATTTTTACCACGCGCTGATGCTGCCTTCAACACCTGCCTAAAACCGACTGGGCCCCCAGCAGCTGCACCCAGCCCCTCAGATATGATCTGACTTAGAGCACTAGTTTCCTCAGGCGTAAGGTTGAATTGGGCTTGCACCGCAGACGCAATGGCGTCGGAGGTCGCCCCGGTCGTGGCCATAGCCATAATGCCCTGGAACCCGAGATTTTCGTTGATCAGGACCTGCAGCGCGTCCTTGGCATAGTTAGACCCATCCCCCAACGCCTCATGAATGCTCGAAAGGTTAGCGGCCGTATTAGCTTCATCTCTTGAAGGAGCAACGCATAACGAAACATCGAACATGCAATTAGTGAGCGCGTCAATCGCCTGCTCAATACTGATCTGCCTGTACTCAGCAACAATCGCCTCACATTCGGAAGGAGTGCATGTTCTTAGTTTTTGAGCGGCTTCCTTGAGCTGGAAATGGGCAAGCTGATTGTATTGAGTGCCATTGGCTGCCACCGCAGCAGCAGCTGACGCGTCCCCCCCCGTCGCTGCTGCAGTCAGCGCTCCGATTAATTGGGACGCGGTCAACAGCTTGCTGACTCCAGCTTGGTATGCATCACTGCTGGGGTCACCATTGGCTGGCAGCAATTGGCGGGCGAGATATTCCACTACCATTTCGTTAGCCCCAGCCGCGAGGGCGCCAGAGCGGAAATCACCGCCCATGGCTTCTGCCATTAGCCCACCCAGTGCGGCGTGCATTGCGACTTTGGTAAGTTTGCCGTCTTCAAATACGGTGAAATCACCAATCTTGTGTGCGATCTTCGCGCCACCAATACTGACTGCCGCGCCTAGAGCAGCCGAACCCAGATTATCTTTGAAACTGCCACCCATAATGGCGGTTTTGAGTAAGGATTCTGTAGCTACCCTGCTTGCAACGGCCGAGAGGCTGGCGAGATTAAGTCCTAACTTTGTAGGATCAATCGTGGGCATCAGACCGCCCATCGCTGCTGACAGGGCATAGCCCTTCATGCTTTCGGAGGAAGTCATATCCTTGAAAGCTGCGCCAAGGTTGCCCTTGTTATTAATGACGCTAGTGGCGGCAGTCGTCGCTACGCTCGTAGCGAGCGCACCGGACGTGCCGAGCAGCCCAAAGCCTGCAGGGCCCATTACTGCAGCCATCAGGATGGCGATGATGACCTGTGCTGCCGGGCCTAAACCTGAGTTGGCATACTTGAAGCTCTCGTGGATCTCCTTGACCTGGCGCCAGTCAACGTCGCCCCGTTTCTCGGCGTCCTTAAGCCATGCCAGCTGTGGATCGGCCTTGACCATTGCATCGATGCTTTGACTTACGCTTTGCTGATTGACCTGTTTGATGTCGATCTGCAGACCATCTACGGCCTGAATGATGATCGCGCCTTTCGCATTCAGCTCACTTTGTCGAAGGGTCTCATCGGTTTTGCCCTTGCCTTTGGATGAAAACCACATGGAGTTGCTGTTGCTTTTGACGTGACTCTCGTCGTGCAGGTCCTTGACCCCCTCAAACGCAATAGCCCCGCCACTGTTGATAGTCAGATCGCCGCCACTGTTAAGTTTCGCGACCTGATAGTGTTGATCCCCCCCGCTGGCCAGCAGCAGGTTGCCGCCTGTAGTGATGGTAGAGCCGATGTTTGTGACTTTGGTGATTTCGTCGCGCCGGGTCTTCTTCTTGCCCCAACTGCCCTTTTTCTTCATGTCGTAAAGGGAGTAATCGCTATCCTGAGCGGCGAGTATGTCGAGCTTGCCGCCAGCGACGAGGTAGGCTTCGTTACCTGCAGTGATGCGGCTGGATACTATTGCCAAGTTTTGCCCCGCGCTTACTACGACGCTACCGCCGGCAGTAATGTCGGTGGTGACCTGGCTTACGTGGTCTTCCTGACGAGTGACTTTCTTGCTCTTGCTATAGGAATGCTCTTCGTCCGCAGCCGAGCTTATGATCACGTTGTCCGTCGCGGCCATGGCAATGTCACGTTTGACGTCGATCTGGCTGGCTATGGCATTTATATCGCGACCACCCTGTATGGTCAGATCACGCCCTACAGTTACGGTAGAGCCTACCTGGGTAATTGCGCTGCTGTTGTTGTTGCGGTTGATGAATTTACTTTGGGTCACCTGCGTTGAGGTAATGTTGGTGTCACGCTCCGAATCCAGCGTCATGTCGCGACCACTCTGCAACACGCTGCCGACGTTGTTGATGTCCCGACCTGCCTTCAGGCTCAGATCATTGGTCGCTTCGATGCGCGCAGCGCTGTCGGCGAAGTCTTTATGGACCTTCCCGCCTGTGCTGTTATCCATTGAAGTGAGGGTGCGCTCATTAGTGATATCGCCGCTGACAGCGGTAGCTGAGACATCTCGTCCGGCGATGATTCCGCCTGATTTGTTGGTGATGTCATTACCAGCCAGCAACTCCAGACGATTACCTGCCTCGATCAGGCCGTCGTTCACAATTGACTTCCCGGCAACCGCCGAGAGGTTATTCAGGGCGCGCAATGTGCCGACGTTATCCAGGTTTTCACCGGCAATCAGACTGACATCCTTACCCGCAATAAGCGCCCCTGTAGGGCCCAGACGATTGTCTGCCTGAGCCAGGTAAACGACCGGCACCAACACTTTCTCGCCGTTCACTTCGTGCTCTTCGAGCCACACGATGTCGTGGGTCAAGGCCGCCACTTGCTGTGAGCTTAGCGATACGCCTACTGAAAGATTTAGCTGATCTTTACTGGCGATCGCATTGTTCATTAGATAGCGGAACTGATCTTCATTGGACGTCTGCCCACTCAAGAATGCCTGGCCGGTTCGGGCGACGACAGCCTGTTGCACAAGACGTTGTTCATACAGTCCATCGCCCAATCGCTTGGCGCTCGTATCAGGGTCGTAGCCCAACTTCGAAAGCAGGTAATCCGAGCTCATGAATTGTTTCAGCTCGGTCAATACCGGGTTGGTTTCGATCAGATATTTCTGAGGCTTGGACTTACCGATGATACTTGGCAAACCTTGCACCCGGCCTACCGAGGCGACACCGTTCGCGACGCCTGAACTGTGTGCTGGGATTAGCAGGCCACCATTGTTTGAGGAGTTGGGGGCGCTGGTGTCGTATGCGGATGCCTGGGTGTCCAAAACAGAACTCAGGCGCTCCGTCGCCCCCAGTTGGCGCGTTGAACCAGTCAGTTGGCCGATCGAGCCCAACGCAGTGAGACGTGCCGGGGCGGGTGTTACTTCACGGTCACGTTCTTGGAGTGAAACGGCTGCTGCGCCCAAAGTCCAGCTTGGCGAAGGCTTATCACCGGTACTGGTGGCGTTTATGGCTTGGCTGCTTAGCCGGAACAACCCATTCTGGCCAGTGGGCAGGCTGAAGCCAGGTAATGAAAGTGGATTGACTTGTTGTTGAGCCAGGTTTGGTGGGAGTTGGGCGTTTAGTAAAACAACCGTAGGTGCAGCTCTACCACTAAGTGCAGTGACGCCAACACGAGACGCGCCGGATCCTAAAGTAATACCCTCGCGAACAACGCCGTTGGTAATGTCTTGAGTGGCGTTTATGCGCACAGCGCCACCAGCCTGCACGATGGCGTTTGCAGCACTTGAGCTACTGTTGGATATAATTACATTTTCAGAAAAATTAGCATTTCTTATGGCCGCCGGAGCGTCAACTCGAATTCCCCGATCATAAGTAGGTTTTGGAGGTTGATATCCAGAGGTAAGGTCATCGATCCAGATTGTAGCATATCGCACCTGAGGTGTTCTTTCACCTCCGCTACCAGTTGTACCGAATCCAACTATGGATTCTTCGCCACTAGCAGTCCAAAAGTGCATCGCTGGCCTGAAGAAGTTCGAGGAATCCAAAGAACCATACGCAGGATCATTGGCGGCGTTGTAGGTCATAATCGCACGCCAAGATTTAAGGTCTTTGGGCGCGCTTAAGGAGCGCCTGAGGGTGTAATCGCCTGTTGTTGCCCCCTTGTTCGAGAAATTACTAAGATTGAGGCTGAGATCTTTGCCTGCAGTGATCACTGAGGCATTGTTGGTAAAGTCGCCTCCGTTGGCGGTAAAATTGCTTCCGGCTATCATGTTAGAAGATGCTGAATCCTGAATCACGGTGGACGAATAGTTTTCAATCCAGACGAGATGACTGGATTCAGCTCTATTCCTCAAGACCGTACAGCTATTGCACTGCACTCCAATCGCGCCCGACACCAAGCCACCAACCGCCTCAAAAACATCTTTGCGATTATTTATCTGATTAGCTGCAAGCGTCATATCCCGACCACTTTCCATGGTCGCAGATACGTTATTGATAACGGAGCTCCAGCCGTTATTATCATCCCGAGCAACACTGAGATCGCCTAAACTATAAACATCTGCAAATCGATTAGTGAATTCGTTTACACGCAGCGCCATATTTCCGCCACTGAATATCAGGCCATTCTGATTGCTCAGCGATTCAGTGTTGATTCGCAAATTGCTAGCGCTGCCTAACGTGCCTTGGTTGTCCAAGGACCCGGCATTAACAACAAGGTCCCCTATTGAGGAAAGGCGCCCAAAGTTGCTAATGCCTCCGACACTGGTGACTATCCCGCTTGTACCAGCCGTAACGGCAGTAGCCGAGCTTAGATTAATTCGTGCGGCTTTGAGCGCCAACAGACCGGCACTGCTTGTCCTACCATTGCCCGAATAAGTACCATCAACCCGTATATCTATACCGCCATCACTGGCAATCAGCCCATCATTGGTCCAGTTCCCACCTAACCCGGTAAATGATGTAGACGCGAGAAGTTGCCCGCTGGCGGTCTGATGAAAAGTGCCCACATTGACGGTCAAATCTCCTGCCTGAATGACGCTACTGTTGGTCCAGCTGTCTGACGTAAGGGTCAGGCCGCCTCGAGTGAGGACGCTACCACCTGCGTTGATGACATTGCGGGTGGAAATGTCGAACTTGCCGCTGCCGGTGTGCAGCAGGCTGCCGCCGCTGTTTAGGAAGGTCGGTACATTGAGTGTCAGGTTAGTGTTGGCGACGTCTAGCGTACCGTTTGTGTTGTTGAACAGGCTGCCGATCTGGAAGTCGGCCTTGCCACTGGAGCCCAACGCACGCAGTCGTCCACTCTGGTTATCAACGGCAGTGGCTGCGACTGCCAAAGTACTGTCGCTTTCGACGATGCCGGTCTGGTTGTTCAGCGCCCCACTCAACCGCAGATCGATCTGGCCCGCAGCGATTTGTCCGCCTGCGCTGTTGTCGAAGCCGCGGGCAATGACGCGCATCAGACCTTTGCCGTACAGACCGCCGCTGCGGTTATCGAAGTTGCCTGTGGTGATAAGCGCGTCGCCGGTACGGGCCGAGATCCGGCCGCCGTTGTTATCGAAGCCGCCCAGCGCCGAGAGATTCATGCTATGCGCCTGGATCACACCGCCCTGGCGATTGTTGGTCAGGTCGTAACCATTGCGCAGCACACCCGTGACGGTAGCTGTAAATGCTCCTTGCACACTGGACAGTACACCGCCGCGGCTGTCCAAGTTGGCGGCTGTGACGTCAAACGTCCCTGCCTGGGCAATGATGCGGCCGCTCTGGTTGTCGATGTCGCCGGAAACGACGATGTTCAGCGTGCTCTGGCTTTGAAGTGTGCCGCGAGCGTTGTCGATGGCGGCCGCTGTCAGTTGCAGGTCAGCGTTCTGGCTATAGATCAGGCCATCCGCGTTGTTAAATACCTTGCCAGTCGCATTGAGTATCAGGCTGCTGTTGGACGCTACGGTGCCCCGGCCGGAGTTATCCAGGCTGCCGGTATTGAGGGTCATCAGCCCTTGACTGACCAGCTGGCCGCCCCGGTTGTTGATCTGGGTACTACGGCGCAACAACATCGCGCCACCGCTGGCCAGCTTGCCTTGGGTGTTAACCAGTTGGCCCAGCAGCTCTAGGGTCATAGCGCCCTTGCTGCTGAAGTTACCGCTGCTGTTATCCAGCGCGCGGGCCTGGACAGTGACATCTTTCTGCGCCGTGACATTACCGGCGCTGTTATTCAGCGTGTCGGCTCTTATATCCAGACCCGCGCCGCTGTCGATCAGTCCTTTTTGACTGTTGTTCAGCAGGCCAGTGATCGTCAGCACCTGACCAGCGCCGCTGGACAGGATGCCGTTGGAGTTGTCGAGACTACCCGCTCCGACAGTCAGAGCCTTCTGGCTGACCAGCGCACCTGCATTGCTGTTTAGCAACGCACCGCTGAGGGTGGCATTTACGTCGCCGTTGCGGCTGGATACCGTGCCGTTACTACTATTGTCGAGGGCGCCGCCTGTGACGGTCACACCTTCCCAGCCGGAAAACAGGCCGCCCTGGTTATTCAAGGTGGGGGCATTCAACGTCAGCAGGTTGCTGCTGATGATCTTGCCGCCGCTGTTGTTCAGGTTGCGACCGCTCAGCGTAAAAGACTGGCCACTGGAAATTTCGCCGCTCTGGTTGTAAAGGTCACGGAGCCGCTTGATGGTCAGCGGTCCTTTGGCGGTGATCAGGCCACCCTGATTGCTCAGGTCGCCAGTATTGAGGTCAATGGACACCGCGGCATCACCGATCAGGCGACCGGCGTCCAGAGACAACGCACCCAGAGTGAGGGTCATATCGCCTGATGCGGACACCTCACCGCCATTGCCCGCGTCGAGGCTGGCAGCTGTCAGGACCAATGCACCACCGCTGTTGATCAGACCATTGTCTCGGTTACTAACCTGACCGGTTAAGGTGAGAGCCAAGTTATTACGACTGATCAGCGTGCCGCCGCTGTTATTTAAAGTGTCAGCTTCTATCTCTACTCCCGCGCCAGCAATCGTACCTTTGACGTTATTCAGCGCTTGGGCGACGCGCAGGGTCAGATTTTGGTTGCTGAGTAGTTTGCCGCCGCTGTTATCCAAAGCCTGGGCGGACAAGGTGAAGGCCTCGGCACTGGAGATTTCTCCGCCTTGGTTGAGGACAATTCCAAGGTTCTTCAGCAGCATGGTGCCAGGCGCATTGATCAAACCGTCCCGGTTGTTCAACTCGCCGTTATTCAGATCGAGGCTCAGGGACGTGTTACTGAAGAGGCGTCCTCCTTGTTGATCCAGCGACGTGACAATGGCGACCAGCGCCTTGCTGCTGCCGATGCTGCCTTCACTTCCGTTGATCAGCTTGGCCGCGGTCAGGTGTAGTTGGTCGCCGCTGCTTACCCGCCCCTTATAGCTGTTGTCGAAGTTGCCGGTGTTGAGAGTCAGCAGCGTTTTGCCGCTGATAGTGCCACTTTGGCGGTTGGTCAGGCTGGCACTCCTCAGATCGAGGGCATCGTCGGTGACCAGTTCACCGCTGTCATTGTTGATGGCTCCGACAACTTTCAGCGTTTGCTTGCCTGCACTGGAAACACTGCCTGCTGCGTTGACCAGACTATCGGCCTCGATAGTCAGTTGGTCTTCGCTGCTGATCAGCCCCCTACTGTTTTCCAGAGCGCCGGATAGATCGATGCCGACACCCTGAACCGCGGAGACGTAACCGCCGGTATTGTCCAACGACACACCGGTCAGAGTCAGACCCGCCTTGGACGACTGCAGTACGCCTGCGCGATTGATGACCTTGGCCATATCGACGGTTAACGCTTGTTGCGCCAGTACCCGACCGCCGTCGCTGTTATTCAGTTGGTCACCGGTGAAGGAAATTGCGCCCTGACCGGAGATCTCGCCACTGCGGTTATCCACGTCAGTGACAATCAGATTCAGCCCTTGCGTCGCGCCCACGAAGCCATTGCCGCCGTTGACCAATTCTTTGCCAGTTAAGGTCAGCGAGCCTTGTGCCACCAGCTCGCCGGCTAACTGCTCAAAGCGGTCGACATTGGCATTAAGGTTCTGCTTGCTGGCTATCTGGCCCTTGGTGTTGTTCGCGGTGCTCGCATTCAACTCGAGATCACCGTCGGAAATGACCGTGCCTTCGATGTTGGTCAGGGCGGTGTCGACTGTAAGATCCAAAGCACTACGGCTGCTGATCAGGCCTTCGGTGTTGTCCAGGCTATCGCTGGAAATGCTCAGGGCGGCTGAAGAAATAGTGCCCTTGAGGTTGCGCAGGGCCTTGTCTACCACCAGCGTAAGAGTCTGGTTACTGAGCAGTTTGCCGCCACTGTTGTCGAGCGATTCGGCGCTCAGATCAAAGGATTGCTCGCTGGAAATTTCCCCGTTCTGGTTGTCCACGCCCTTGAGGTTTTTCAGCAGCAACGCGCCGGGCGCCATGATCAGGCCACCCTGGTTGTTAAGTTGGCCACCGTTTAGATCTAGGCTCAAGGCGGTATTGCTGAACAGCTCGCCGCCCTGCTGGTCGAGGCCGGTGACGCTGGCGGTCAGGGCTAATGCGCTGGCAATACGCCCGGCACTCTGGTTGATAACCTTGGCTGCGGTCAGTTGCAGTGTGTCGCTGCTGATCAGGTAACCGCCTTGGCTATTGTCGAACAGACCTGTTTCGACTCGTGTTGCGCCCTTGCCAGCCAACGACCCTTTGTTGCTGTTATCGAGGCTGCCGGTGACGAGCACTAGACCGGCGTCTGTCGTGATCGAACCTTGCTGGTTGTTTAACGCGCCATTAGTAGTGACCTGCAACTCACCGGCACTGGAGAGACTGCCCAGGGTGTTGATCACAGAGCCAGCCTTGACGGTCAATGTGCCTTCGCTGCTCAGCAGGCCAGCGCTGTTATCCAGCACGCCTGAAAGATCGAGGTTCATGCGTTTCTGCGCGGCCAACCTGCCCCCGGTATTGTCGAGGCTCGCGCCAGTGACCGTGACCGTGTCACCGAACAACAATCCTTTTTTACCGTTGATAACATTGGCCACCGCAAGGCCCAGCGTAGTACCGGCGAGCACCTTGCCGCCGGTGCTGTTGTCGAGGCTCTGCCCAATGATGTCCAGGCTTGTATCGCTGGATATCTCGCCGCCACGATTGTCGACGTTGTCCACGGTGATGTTCACCGTTTTCGTCGAGCCGACCAGACCGCCTGCCTGATTAACCAGCGTCTTGCCCGTCAAGGTCAGGTCGCCTGTCGCAACCAGTTCGCCGCCCTTCTGGGTAAGGCTGTCGATCGCAGCAACCAAACCGGCCTGGCTGGCAATACGGCCTTGGTCGTTGAGCACGGTACCCGCAGTGATCTGCAATGGGCCGTCGGCGTTGAGCCGACCGCTGCGGTTGTCCAGTTGCATGCCTACCAGTTCAAGCCCCGCATTGCTGGAAATCAAACCGATGCCTGAACCGCTGAGGCCGATCTGGCTGTTGTCGAGAGAGTCCACAAGCAGTTGCATGCCGGTCTGAGCCCGAATGAAACCACCCTGATTGTTCAGACTCAGGGTGGAAATATCTGCTCGCCCCTTGGTCTGCAAGCTACCGCCCGCGCGATTGTCAAAGGTGCCGGTGACGGCCAACCTGGCATTGCCGTCGGTAACAAGGGTACCGCGGCGGTTGTCGATACTCGCCGCCTTGATATCCAGACCCAGGCCAGCCCCGAGCGTCCCCGCCTGATTGTCGACGACATTGGTCACAATCAGACTAAGGAAGCGGTCGGCCATGATCTGACCGTCGCCATTACTCAGGCTCATGGCGGTCAAGGTCGTAGAGCCTGCGCTGGTGAGTTCGCCCAGCTGGTTCAAGACCGCGCCGTTTGCGGTCAGCACCAGATCCGCATCGCTGCTGATCCGGCCGCTGCTGTTATTAAGTGTGCCAGCGTTGACAGTGAGCTTCCCGGCGCTGGTGATCGTGCCTTTCTCGTTGAGTAGCTGGTCGACATTCAACGCCACCGTACCGCCCTGGCTCAGGACCTTGCCGCTCTGGCGGTTGTCCAGCGTGCCCGCCGTGATACCGGTGCTGGCTTGACCGCTCAGGGTTGCGCCTTTGTTGGTCAGGGTCTGAGTGACGTTCGCTTGCAGGTTGCGGCTGGCGGTCACGCTGCCGGTGTTGGTCAGCGAGCTGGCTGACAGGATCACGTCACCCGTTGCGTTGCGACTGTTGTCGGCATTGACTCCGGCTTCGATGATCGCCGCGTTGGTCAGTTGGCCGCCTGCCGACAAACTCACGACATCCCGCGCCGCAATGTTCTGCCGCACAGCCAGGTCGCCGGTCGTGGAAATTGTGGTGGACGACCCTGCGTAAACGGGCCCATTGATGTCCGCGCTGGCGGCTTTAGCGGAAATTGCTCCACTGGCCGCGGCCTGCACCATGGTCAGTTTGCCGTTGGCATCGATCTGGATATCGCCTGCGCTGGCGGCAAGGTTGCCGGCAAGCTTCACACCGACGCCCGCTTCGGTGCCTACCAGTTTGACCGCCCCGGCATACATGCCGCCCAGTGCCGAGCTGTCGATGGCCAGTTCCGGTTTTGCGCTGCCGTCATCGGCCAGCGCCGTGGCGTTGAGAGTGTTGGCGTCGACGTCGTTGCGCCCGGCGATGATGTTGAGCTTATTGGCATGTAGCTCGGCGTTGATCTTCGCGCTGCGGGTGATGATGTCGAACTGGTCGACGTTACCTGCGTTCAGCCCCTCGCCATCAATGGAGACGCTGCCGCCTTGCACGTTGAAACGGTCAAGCTGTCCATTGCCGTCCAGCATCGGCTTACCCGTGGTCAGCGTCACGCGCGGGGTATTGATAAAGCCGCAACCGTTGCAACTGATGCCGTAGGGGTTGGCGACGATCACTCGTGCCGATTGCCCGGCCACCTCCGTGTAGCCCTTGAGCTGGCTGGCATTGGCGCCAATCACTTCGTTGAGAATGACGTTGGCGGCGCGGCCATTTAGGTTCGAGTTGCCAACGATAATGCCGCCCAGCTGGGTGCTCTGGGTCTGGCTGGTGGCGTTGTTGAGAATGACCCCGCGGCTGTCGACGTTGTATTGCTGGTATTGGTTATGGGACAAGCCAGCGGCGTTCGGCCCGGCGATATTGACGACTGGCACGCCGTTGCCCGCCTGATTCAGGCTCGTGTTGGTGGTGCCACTGACCACGATACCTTCGGCCTGCACCAACAACGGCTGCCAGAACATCGCATTGGCCAGGATCAACGCCAGGCCGCGCTTGGGCATGCCGCAGAAATTGGGGCGATCGCTCAGGGCTGCAGAAGGCTGACGGCTCAGCAGAGCCAGTTGATGAACGTCCATGTAGGCAACCTCGGCAGCGTGGTGGGGGCGGCGTGATTAGAGGAAAAAGTCCAGGCGTAAGTAGACCGGCGACTCGCGCTCGATCATGTCTGGGCGTTCCAGGGAATGCGCAAAGGTCACTGAGGCGGCGATGTGCTGACCCCGTGCGAACAGCTCCAGCGATTGACTGGACAGGCGACCATGCTCGTCGCCGTTGTATCGGTCGTTGCGAATCACGCCTTGGTCATAACCTGCAGCGGCGCCGTACTCGGCAAAAGCGGGACGCAGCCAGTCGAGCGTTATCGGGCGCGTCAGGCGCAGTTCGTTGCGCCAATAGCCACCACTGTCGCCGGACAAAAATTGGTTCTTGTAACCGCGCACCGAGGACGAACCGCCCAGGCTTGTGCGTTGCGGGCTGAAGAGCACGTCTTCACTGCGCTGCCCGGTGGCCAGGCTGCTGAAGGTCAACTGTTCGCCCCACATCTGGAACGGGTGCAGGTAACTCATGGTGCCCGTGTATTTTCGATAGCGGGCGTCCGGCTCGCCGGGTCCGGGATGGCCGTTTCCCTGAGCGTCCAAGGCGCCGATGCCCTGTTGCAGGCCAAGATCCAGGTTGACGAACGCCGAGCCCACACGCCGCCCATGGTTGATGCCAAATTGCGCTTCGCTCAGGCGGTTGCTGCTCAGCGCCAGCTTGCTGTCTTCGATGTAGTTATTGCTACGCAGGTGAGCGAACCCGGCACTGAGCGAGGTCCTGCTCAGCGCATCGCGATATATCACTCGCTCAGCGCGCAATTGATGGTTCTGGCTGTCACCGGTCTGTTTGAAGGATATGCCCTGCGCCTTGGCGACCGAGCGGTACTCATTGACGCTGTACGAATAACTGAAGGTCCACCAACCCCACGGCAAGCTGTAGGACAGCAGACCGTTACGCGAGGTTTGCTGGTGGTCGCTGATCGCATCATGGCCGCCACGCACGCCAAGCTGGTCGGCAAGCCCCAGCGGACTGTCCCACTCAAGCCCCGCGCCCCACTGTTGTTCACCCGTGCTGCGCTGGCCGTCGTTGGTGCGCGACAACGTGGTACGCCAGGGTTTTTGCGAGGTGTTCTTGACCACCACGTCGCTGCCGCCGACTTGCTGGCCCGGCATCAATTCCATCTGCGCCTTGTTGGATGGCAGACGATTGAGTTGATCAACCATCTGCTCGATTTCCCGCAGATTGACCAGTCGCCCTTCCTGACCGGGAAAGGTCATTGCCAGCTCACGTTCCGACAGTCCACTGGCAGCATCGCTGCGCAGCTTTTCCAGATGGCCTTCGACGACCAACACCTGCAGGTCGCCCTTCGAGAGATCCTGCTGTGGCAGATACGCACGCGTGGTGACCAGACCTTTGTCGATGTAATGGTTGGTGATGACTTTGAGCAGCTCATTGAGCTGCGCTACACCCAGGCATTGACCCAGATATGAACCG
This sequence comes from Pseudomonas sp. Irchel 3A5, assembly GCF_900187575.1. Classification (NCBI taxonomy): domain Bacteria; kingdom Pseudomonadati; phylum Pseudomonadota; class Gammaproteobacteria; order Pseudomonadales; family Pseudomonadaceae; genus Pseudomonas; species Pseudomonas sp. Irchel 3A5. The sequence goes on from NZ_FYDU01000003.1 coordinate 371,829, forward strand.
ATCAGATGCTCACGGTCGGCGGCCGACAACGAGTCGGCGCCTTTGAGTTCAATGCGCTGGATGGTGAAACAGCGGCCCTCTTCCGCATTTGAGGGCGGGACGGGTAGGCTCTGTTTGCCAGGCAGATCCTTTAGATCTTCGAGGCGACGACGCTGCTCTTCAAGCAAGCGGTCTTGGCGATCACGAATAAGATCCTGCTCGCCAGGAGTGGCGGCAAGCACATAAGCAGGAGGTAGGACAGCCAGTGCAACCAGGGCAGCCCTCAAGATAAAAAGATACACGGCGCGTCCTTGCAATATCACAGTGCCACTATCAGGTGGCGGCGATATTAGAGCGCCGTCATACTGGCGTCAAACTTTAGTTCGATCGAGAGTCGAATTTTCAAAACAACGGAGGCCAGCCTTGCTACGTAGATGCTGACGATGTTGTCGCTGATGCAGAATTGACGCTGCTGGCGACTTGGCGTTAACCCATAGGTATTCAACCCCAACTCAGACCTGCTAACGCCTTACGAAGAAGCTTGGGCCAACGAAATTTCTGCAGCTGGGTCAATTCTGCATCAGTGGCACGCGGCTGATCGTCCAAAAAGAATGATTCGATCTCACTGAATGACACAAATACGATGTATGTCCGCAAATCGCCGAAACCTGCCTATTCAGCTTCTCGGCGAGAACTTGATGATCAACCTGAAGATGCATTGATGATTAGAGCGAAGAAAATCTACCAAGCGGAAACATACCTGCAACAGGAGGCGATAAGCTCAGAAGAGTTGGATCGCCTGCTGTCACACTTGGCTGAGTGGCTTTAGCAACGAAGAGGCAATGCAACCCCATCTCCAGCACTGAACAACGACCAGAAAATTACCTCACAGCTTAATCAGCTGGCCCAGATGACCAGCTGGAACAATCATTAAAGGCAATTGCTAATGACACCGTTGGGGGCGGCCAAGAGGGGGAAGTCTTGCGAAGGATCGCATTGCTGAAGCCTTCGTAAGCTGCCAGATATCGAGCTGACGCTGTAAATTTAGTATCGCTTGCCCTTGGGGGGCAGTCGTATGAGGCGTGCGGCTCGAACAAGTTCTATTTGCAGAGCTACGCTATGTTTCGCGGTAGACGGCTACTTGCATGGGTACCTGAGCATTCGGAATCAAAGGTATACCGTCGCCAGGCTGATAAGGCCAATCGTACAGGCAAAAAAAAACCTGAAAATCCTCACTTGCGTGGGCCTTCCAGGTTTTCAAACTGCTAAAAAATGGTGGGTCGTGTGGGATTCGAACCTACGACCAATTGGTTAAAAGCCAACTGCTCTACCAACTGAGCTAACGACCCTCTGTTGCGTGGCGCGTATATTACTGATTTATATGAGTAATTCAACACCTAATTTCAATTATTTTAAAAATATCGTGTCGGGTCGCTGATTCCGGCGGCTGCGAAGCCTTCTGCACGCAAACGACAGCTGTCACATTTGCGGCATGCACGGCCTTGATCGTCAGCCTGATAGCAGGAAACAGTCAGGCCATAATCAACGCCTAGACGCACGCCAGCCTTGACGATATCGGCCTTGCTCAGATTCTGCAGCGGCGCCTGAATGGTGAACCCCTGCCCCTCTACACCCGCCTTGGTGGCGAGGTTGGCCATGCGCTCGAACGACTCGATGAACTCAGGTCGGCAATCCGGGTAACCCGAGTAGTCCACAGCGTTGACGCCTATGAAGATGTCACGCGCGCCGAGCACTTCCGCCCAGCCCAGCGCCAATGACAGAAACACAGTGTTGCGTGCAGGGACATAAGTCACCGGAATGCCTTCGCCCGGCGTTTCAGGAACTGCGATGGAATCGTCGGTGAGTGCCGAGCCACCAATGCCATTGAGATTCAGGCCGATGACCTTGTGCTCGACCACGCCCAGATCGCGTGCAACACGCGCTGCCGCATCGAGTTCGGCGCGATGACGCTGACCGTAATCAAAACTCATGGTGTAGCAGGTATAGCCCTGCTCACGCGCCATCGCGACGACAGTGGCCGAGTCGAGGCCGCCAGACAGGAGGATTACCGCTCTTTTTTCAGTCATGGTTGATTCACTCATTTCAGCGCCCTGGCTCATCGTTCCAGAGAAATTTATGCAGCTGCATTTGCAGGCGTACAGGCAGGTTGTCGGCGACGATCCAGTCTGCGAGGTCGCGGGCGTTCAGTTGGTGATGGCTGGGCGAGAACAATACTTCGCCCGCTCGACTTTCCAGAGCGTACTGAATGAGCTTGGAGACGGCCCAGTCGTAGTCCTCACGAGAGCAAAGCACGAACTTGACCTGATCGTTGGGCGTCAACAGCTCGATGTTCTCGTAGCGGTTGCGAGTGACTTCCATGGAACCTGGAGTTTTCAGGTCCACGACGCGACTGACACGCGGGTCAACAGCCGAAATATCCAGCGCGCCACTGGTTTCCAGAGACACCTCATAGCCTGCATCACAGAGACGCTTGAGCAGTGGGATGGCATTGGGCTGAGCAAGCGGCTCACCGCCAGTCACACAGACATAGCGTGGGCGATAATCAGCCACCTGACCGAGTATGTCGTCCAGTGTCTGAATGGTGCCGCCAGTGAATGCATAGGCGCTGTCGCAGTATTGGCAACGAAGCGGGCAGCCTGTAAGCCGCACAAAAACAGTGGGCAAGCCGGCGGTGCGAGTCTCACCCTGCAGAGAGTAAAAGACTTCGGTGATACGTAACGTTTCTTGCATATAGGCCACGGGCGTAACAGCTAAACAGGCCGTCCGCCTCCGTCAGGCACTTCAAAGCACCCTGCAATGGCAGAATCCAGAGAAGCGTATTTAAAAGTACCGAAAATTCGGGTGCCGAATTCTAACGAAAAAAGCCGCGACAAGCGCGGCTTTCTTGAATTACGGGTCAGAACCTTAAAGTCGCTGAAGATCCCGCTGTGCCAGCTGAGCGGCGGATGTACCCGGATACTGAGCTACAACCTGCTGCAAAATGCCTTTGACCTTATCGGTATTACCGAGACGGCGCTCAACATCAGCAAGCTTGTACAGCGAATCAGGCACCTTGGCATGCTTCGGGTAAAGCTGGCTGACTTTGGCAAACGCCTGACCTGCACCTTGCAGATCACCTTTGGCCAGGTTCACTTCACCCAGCCAGTACTGAGCGTTGCCCGCGTATGAGCTGTTTGGATATTTGCGAAGGAAGGCACCGAAAGCCTGACTGGCCTTGTCGAAATCCTTGGCTTTGATCAGATCGAAGGCAGCTTCGTAATAAAGCTTTTCCTTCGCTGGATCAGGTGGTTCAGTGCCCGCCGACGGCGCTTGCGCAGCCGGGGCAGCAGGCGTACCGCTGGCGTTGATATCAGCGCCAGCCGGTTGAGAATTATTGGAAGCACCTGCGGCTGCGCCGCCTGCTCCTATGCGTGAATCCAGATCCTGATACCGCTCAAGCGCTTCTTGTTTCATGCGCTGGATATCGTTCTGCTGAACCTCGACCATACCGCGCAAACGCGCGATTTCGTCTTGCATCTGTTGCAGCTGCATGAACAGCTGACCTTGTGCCGAGGGCTGGGCCGTAACCCCTCCCCCGGCATAGGCGCCAGACGTGCCATAACCAGCTGGCGGATAACTGCTGCTGCCAGAGCCAGAATTGTTATCGACCACAGGAACCGCACCCCACGCAGCAAGTGGAAGGGTGAGGGCCAAAACGGTTAGAGCACGTCGGCACGTTCGCATGTCAAATTACTTACGCAGTTCGACGCGACGGTTTTGAGCCCAGGACTGCTCGTCGTTGCCGGTAGCAACTGGACGCTCTTCGCCGTAGGAAACCAGTTCCAGCTGAGCTGGGGAAACACCTTGCAGAACCAGGTAGCGTTGAACGGCTTTCGCACGACGCTCGCCCAGTGCCATGTTGTACTCGCGAGTACCACGTTCGTCGGTGTTGCCTTCCAGAACTACGCGAGCGCCATTGCCTTTCAGGTCTTTGGCGTGAACGTCCAGAGCGCGCATGGCTTCTGGCTTCAGGTCCGAACTGTCGTATTCGAAGTAGAAAGTGGTGATTGCGCGCAGAGCAGCTTCTTCGCTCAGGCTGCCATCAACGGCACCAGTGTTTGCGCCGTAACCAGCGTTAGGATCAACAGCAGCGCCTTCGCCAGCGTTGTCGCCGCCTTTGGAAGAGCAACCTACAGCTACAGCCATGGCCAGAGCCAGCGCAGCAAATTTACCAAACTTCAGCATTTCCATCGTGAAACTCCTAATGAACCCCAGTGTGTTAAGCAAATCTTTTTGTGTAGCGCCGCGTCAGTTCAGGTAAGGGGACCAGGAAGGTTCTCTGACTTCGCCTTGAGCGGTAGGAAGCGGGAGCCTTACGCGTCCATTAATGGACACGAGCATCAAGACTCCCCGGCCCTGCTGGCGGGTGGCGTAGATTACCATGGTGCCGTTGGGCGCAACAGTAGGCGACTCATCAAGGTTGCTATCTGTGAGGATTTTTACGCTTCCGCGGGCCAAATCCTGCACTGCCACCTTGAAATTAGTGAAGCCGTCCTGCCGGTGAATCATTACCAGCGTCTTTTCATCAGCTGACAATTTCGGGTTGGCGTTGTAGTTGCCGACGAAAGTGACTCGTTCAGCACCACCACCATTAATATTTGTCTTGTAGATCTGCGGCTTGCCGCCACGGTCCGACGTGAAGTACAGCGTCGAGCCGTCTTTGCCGAAGAACGGTTCTGTATCGATGGATGAATCGTTGGTCACGCGGCTCAGCTGACGCGAGGCCAGATTCATCACGTAAATTTCCGGGTTACCGTCCTTCGACAATACGAATGCCAGTTTCGTGCCATCAGGCGACCATGCAGGCGCGCCATTGAGGCCTTCGAAGTTGGTGATTTGCTCGCGGCGACCGGTATCGATGTGTTGGACGAAGATGCGCGGACGCTTCTGCTCGAACGATACATAGGCGATGCGCTTGCCATCCGGCGCAAAGCGCGGCGACAGGATCGGCTCACGGGATTGCAGCAGGGTCACTGCGCGGGCACCGTCGTAATCCGAACGCTGCAAAGTGAAGCGCGTATTGTTTTCGGAGAAGCGTTCGGCAGTCACGTACAGCATGCGGGTAGAGAAAGCCCCCTTGATGCCGGTCAGTTTCTCGAACGACTGGTCCGCAATGTAGTGCGACATGTCGCGCAACTGGTCAGTCGTGCCGGACACATTACCGGTCAGCACCTGCTGCTCGGTTGCCACGTTGAACAGCGCATATTGCACCTGCAGACGACCGCCTGCTGGCACGATATTGCCAACCATCACGTACTGCGCACCCAGTGCTTTCCAGTCACGGAAAATGACTTCGCTGGCCTGGCTTGGCTGGCTGATCATGTTCTGACGCGGAATTGGCGCGTAATAACCCGAATTGCGCAGGTCGTTGCCGATGATTTCCGACATGTCCTCTGGCAGTACGTTGCCGCCCTGCCAGCCAAAAGGCACAACCGCAATAGGCGTGGCACGGTCACTGCCGCTGGTGACCAGAATGTTCTTCTCTTCTGCGCCAACCATACCGGCCGCACAACAGAGAACGACTACTAGCAGTCCTCGAAAAAGCTTGATCACAAGGCTAGATCTCCAGGTGTAAATGTCATCTTGAATGAACGATAGGGAGCGAAGTCCGCGGCCTTCATACCCTGCATTTCTGTCAAACGGCCAATATTCTTGACTGCTGCGACTGCTGAACTGTCAAACGGCCCGTCTCCACTGGACTTGGCAACCGATACCGAGGCAATGGTGCCATCCGGCAACATACCAATCTGCAGTGTTACGGACATGTTGTTACGTGCTGACGGTGGTCGACTCCAGCCCTCGGAGGCTCGAACACGAATCAAATCGTCGAAACTACCCGCGACCTCATCACCTTGCTCATCCGCCAATGCCTGTTGCCGCTCCGGTTTATCGGACAGCAAGTCAGCCAAGGCCTGAGCCTTTTTGTCTTCAGCAGATTTACGGGCTGCTTCCTGCGCCTTCTTGGCAGCATCGGCAGTGGCTTTTTTCTTCGCGTCGTCAGCTGCTTTCTTTTTAGCGTCTTCGGCAGCCTTTTTCTTGGCATCCTCAGCCGCTTTTTTCTTCGCGTCGTCGGCGGCCTGTTTCTTGGCTTCCTCGGCTGCAGCTTTCTTGGCGTCTTCCTCGGCCTTTTTCTTGGCGTCGTCTTCAGCTTTTTTCTTGGCTATGTCGGCCAGCTGCTTTTCTTCAGCTTTTTTGGCATCAGCCTTCTTGGCTTCATCAGCTTTCTTCGCTTCGTCGGCTTTTTTCGCTTCCGCCGCTTTCTGCGCTGCTTCTTCAGCCTTCTGTTCTTCCGCTTTTTGAGCAGCCTCTTCTTTCTTTTGTTCCGCAGCTTTTACAGCTTCCTGCTTTTCCTGCTCGACTTTCTTCTGTTCCAGTTGCTCGACTTCAGTCTGTCGTGCAGCGGTCTTTTTCGCCTCGCCGGCAATTTTCTGGTTGGTCTGGGTCGTCGCCTGACTCTTGGACTTGAGCTGGTACAGGGTCGCCTGCACGATAGGCTTGGCTTCCGGCAATTCCGGAGTCATGGCAAAGCTGACAAACAGCAAGCCAAAAATCAGGACATGCAACGCCACGGCCCAGACACTAGGCCAGAAATAATTCTCCGAGGCGGACGGCTCTCGAATTGGCTGCATCAGGGGGCCTCAGTAATCAAGCCGACATTCCCGACCCCTGCCTTCTGCAGCCCACCCATGGTGCCCATGACCGAACCGTAATCCACGGTTTTGTCGCCACGAATGAAAACCTGCGTCTGCTTGCCGGCATCACGCCCGGCGGCAACGATTTTGGTAACGGCCGACGTCAGCTGCGGCAAGGTCATCGCCTTGTCCATCTGCTTATCGGTGTCGACTTCGCTGCCAAGGTTCCAGTAATAGGTCTTGTCAGCCTTGATCGAAATGGTCAGGACCTGATTGTTGTTGTCTTGCGGCAAAGCCTCACTGGAGACTTTGGGCAAATCGACTTTCACGCCCTGATTGATCATGGGAGCGGTGACCATGAAGATGACCAGCAGCACCAACATCACGTCGATGTATGGCACTACGTTCATTTCGGCGACCGGCTTGCGTTTTCTGCGGCGATCTCGAGCGATTAAAGCCATTGGGAATTACCTGCTCACTCTTCGCTGGTGTGCACTTTACGGTGCAGGATGGCCTGGAATTCATCGGCGAAGGTGTAGTAACGACTAATCAAGGTTTCGCTGCGAGCGGCAAAACGGTTGTAGGCGATTACTGCAGGGATCGCCGCGAACAGGCCAATGGCTGTTGCGATCAGTGCTTCGGCAATGCCGGGTGCAACGGTGGCGAGTGTCGCCTGTTGCGCCGTGGCCAGACCGCGGAAGGAGTTCATGATCCCCCAGACGGTACCGAACAAGCCGATGTACGGGCTGACGGAGCCAACGGTGGCCAGATAAGGCAGACCCGCTTCGAGCTTCTCTTCCTCACGCGAGATGGCAACACGCATGGCACGAGCCACGCCTTCCATCACGGCCTCTGGATCGACACCTGCCTGCTGACGCAGACGCGAGAACTCTTTGAAGCCGGCACGGAAGATCTGCTCCACACCCGAATCCGGGTCTGGATTGCTGCCCGCCTGACGGTACAGTTTGGACAGATCGATACCGGACCAGAAACGCTCCTCGAAGCTGTCCAATGCCCGGCGTCCAGCACGCAGCATGTTGCTGCGCTGAAAAATCATGATCCATGAAGTGACTGAAGCAGCCACCAGGATCAGCATAACTAACTGAACGACAATGCTGGCATTACTGACCAAACTCCACATGGAGGAATGGTCGACGACGTTAGCTTCCACGCTTGCTCTCCTGCTCTGTATGTGTGCCCGCGCCGCCCTGGCCGGCAAAGGCCGTACGCAGAGCTTCGGGAATGGCCCGGGGTTTCAAACTATCGGCGTTTACACACGCCACCAAAAACTGCCCCTCACAGAGCAGCGTTGCATCCGCAGCCCGCCTGACTTCCTGTTTGAAGCGCAGACTGACACGGTTCAATTCGATTACTTCAGCGCTGACCAGCAATTCGTCATCCAATCGCGCCGGCTTGTGATACCGAGCCTCGCTGGAATGCACAACGAACAACAAGCCTTCCTTCGCCATTGAGGATTGGGCAAAACCCAACTCCCGCAGCCGTTCGGTACGAGCCCGTTCCATGAATTTCAGATAATTGACGTAATAGACAATGCCGCCAGCATCGGTGTCCTCGTAATAAACGCGACAGCGATGTGCGAACGACTGAACCCCGTTTTGCGCGCGCATACTCTAGTGCTTACTCCTCAGGTTGCCAATCCGCCACGGCAACTGTTTTTCAACGTTTCACCGGTTATTTCCTGTCAGCCTGACGCAGTTGCCAGTCTGACCGCGCAAACCCTGAATAAATCAGTGTTTTACGCTTTTTTAAATGTCTTCATCTGCAACAAATTGTTCAGCCCCCGGCATCTCCCCCATTCGGGACGGAATATTCAACCCGAAGTGCAGATACGCATGCCGGGTCACGACCCGCCCACGCGGTGTGCGCATGATATAGCCTTGCTGGATCAAATAGGGTTCCAACACATCTTCAATGGTATGGCGCTCTTCGCTGATGGCCGCAGCGAGGCTGTCGACACCCACCGGGCCGCCATCAAATTTTTCGATCATGGTCAGCAGCAAACGCCGGTCCTGATGATCGAAACCGCGTTCGTCGACATCCAGCAGATTGAGAGCAAGGTCTGCGATAGGCTTGGTTATCTCGCCCTTGCCGCGCACTTCGGCGAAATCCCGCACCCGACGCAGTAGACGGTTGGCAATCCGCGGCGTGCCACGAGCCCGACGAGCGATCTCGAATGCGCCCTCCGGCTCGATCGGCAAACCGAGAATCCCCGCAGAACGCGAGACGATGGTTGCCAGATCCGCGATGCTGTAAAACTCCAGACGCTGCACGATACCAAAACGGTCACGCAACGGATTGGTCAGCATGCCCGCCCGGGTGGTAGCCCCTACCAACGTGAACGGTGGCAAGTCGAGCTTGATCGAGCGAGCCGCGGGGCCTTCACCGATCATGATGTCGAGCTGAAAGTCTTCCATCGCGGGGTACAGCACTTCCTCGACGATAGGCGAAAGCCGGTGAATCTCGTCGATAAACAGCACATCGTTGGGCTCAAGATTGGTCAGGATCGCGGCAAGGTCGCCCGGACGCTCCAGCACGGGACCGGACGTACTTTTGATCGACACCGACATTTCCTGGGCAATGATATTGGCCAGTGTGGTCTTGCCCAGACCGGGCGGACCGAAGATCAGGGTGTGATCCAGCGCTTCGTTACGTCCGCGAGCGGCCTGGATGAAAAGCTCCATCTGCTCGCGCACCGTTGGCTGACCAATATAGTCGGCAAGGCTCAGCGGCCGAATGGCGCGATCAATCTGTTCATCACGATCACGCCCGCCAGTGGCGGTTATCAGGCGGTCAGCATCAATCACTTAAGCCATTCCCTTCAAGGCACGTCGAATCAAATCAGCACTGCTCAAATCTTTTTCCTTGATTGCGGAAACAGCTTTGCTGGCTTCCTGAGGCTTGTAGCCCAGAGAAATAAGCGCACTGACCGCATCGTTTTCGGCGGTCGCCACCGGCTCTGGCGCATTCGGACCACTGGATACCAGCGTAAAGGTCCCAGGCAGGGTTTCCCATGCCTTGAAACGATCCTTGAGTTCAACCAGCAAACGTTCGGCGGTCTTTTTCCCAACGCCTGGAATGCGAGTCAGCGCTGAGGTGTCCTGAGCCTGAACGCAACGCACCAGTTCATCAACCTCCAGACCCGACATCAAGGCCAGCGCCAGTTTCGGGCCAACGCCATTAAGGCGTATCAATTCACGAAACAGCTCGCGCTCGCGCTTTTCATAAAAGCCGTACAGCAGGTGCGCATCTTCACGGACGACCAGGTGCGTGTGCAGCGTCACCGGCTCGCCGACGTGCGGCAAGCGATAAAGCGTGGTCATCGGGACCTCGATCTCATAGCCAACGCCATTTACATCAAGCACCAGGTGCGGCGGCTGTTTCTCAGCCAAAAAGCCGCGTAAGCGTCCAATCACGTATCAGATCCTTTCGTATTGCCGGTCAGACCGCGTGACCGGCGCGAAATAATGGTCGCAATCATTGCAGGCGTGACAAGATCCGCCAGCAGAAATATTCAAGAAGATGATGCTACCAGAGACACAGCACCACTATTGCACGCATTAGAGGCGCAGCCGACCGCCTCGGCTGCGCGCCGTGTTCAAGCCGTGAGGAATCAGGCTTGAACGCGTATGCGCGTGACACAGGGCGATGGCCAGCGCATCAGAGGCATCGATTTGCGGCTTTTGGGTCAACTTGAGCAAATGCATGACCATCATCATGACCTGCTCTTTATTTGCGCCCCCGGTTCCTGCAACCGCCTGCTTGACCTGAGTCGCCGAATATTCGGCAATCTCCAGCCCCTCCTCTGCCCCCGCAACAATCGCGGCACCCCGTGCCTGGCCCAACTTGAGAGCCGAGTCGGCATTGCGCGCCATAAAGACCTTTTCAATGCCCATGGTCACAGGGCCGTAGGTTTGAATGACTTCCCGCACCCCACGAAACACGATCTGCAAACGTTCATGCAGCTCGCCACTGCCTGTTCGAATACAACCCGACGCCACATAAACACAGCCACGCCCGGTATCTCGTACCACGCCGTAACCAGTGATTCGTGAACCGGGGTCAATACCAAGAATAAGAGTCATAACGCCTGCAGCTTGAGAAGTGTTGCCAGCAAAGGTCGCAGCATAAAGGCAGAAGCCGGGGGCCGATAGCAATGTTGGCAACATCGCTATCGGCCCCCGGCTTCGCATTCAGGACTGAAAGCGCCCTGTCAGCCCAGCTGCTCCATGACCTCGTCCGGAATTTCCGCATTGGAATAAACGTTCTGCACGTCATCCAGGTCTTCGAGCATGTCGATCAGCTTGAGCACCTTTTCTGCTGTTTCCAGATCAAGTACCGCGCTGGTCGTCGGCAACATGACGATTTCAGCGTCCGTAGCGGTGAAACCTGCAGCCTCAAGGGCGTTGCGCACCGCGTAAAAACCCGCGAATGAAGTAAATACGTCAATGCTGCCGTCTTCATTGGTAACGACATCATCGGCGTCCGCCTCCATGGCAGCCTCGATCAAGGCATCTTCATCAACACCTGCAGCAAAGGATATCTGGCCTTTGCGATCAAACAGATAAGCGACGGAACCATCAGTGCCAAGGTTGCCCCCACACTTGGTGAAGGCATGGCGTACAGCCGCTGCCGTGCGATTACGGTTGTCAGTCATGGTTTCAACCATGATCGCCACGCCGCCCGGGCCGTAGCCTTCGTAGCCCAGCTCTTCAACGTCATCACCATCTGCTGCACCGGTGCCACGGGCCACTGCGCGATCGATGGTGTCACGGGTCATGTTCGCACCAAGCGCCTTGTCCAGCGCCAGGCGCAGACGAGGGTTGGAGCCGGGATCACCACCACCCTGACGGGCAGCGACGGTCAGCTCACGGATCCACTTGGTGAAAATCTTGCCTTTCTTGGCATCCTGACGCTCTTTGCGGTGCTTGATGTTCGCCCACTTAGAATGACCTGCCATATCTCGCTCCAGATTCTTTTTTCAAACACCTTCGCCTTTCGCCCAACGATAAACAGGCAAAAGGGTTTACTTGACCGGGGGTGTAACCATGCAAGGGCGCGCTCACGTCAAACGACGGAACGCGCCTCAGCGAGCGTTACTCAGCTTTAGGCTGTTCACGCAAACGGATATGCAGCTCACGCAGTGCCTTGGCATCTACAACACCTGGAGCCTGGGTCATGACGTCAGCAGCGCTCTGGGTTTTAGGGAACGCGATCACTTCACGAATGGACTGCGCGCCGGTCATGAGCATGACCAGACGATCCAGACCGAACGCCAGACCACCGTGCGGTGGTGCGCCGTACTTCAGGGCGTCGAGCAGGAAGCCGAACTTCTCCTGCTGCTCGTCTTCGGCAATACCCAGCAAGCGGAAGACCGCCTGTTGCATTTCCTTGCGATGGATACGGATCGAACCGCCACCCAGCTCGGTGCCGTTGAGTACCATGTCGTAGGCACGGGACAGAGCGGTTGCCGGGTTGGCTTCCAGTTCTTCCGGGGTGCACTTCGGTGCGGTAAACGGGTGGTGCAATGCAGTGAAGCTACCGTCTTCGTTCTCTTCGAACATCGGGAAGTCCACAACCCACATAGGAGCCCACTCACAGGTGTGCAGCTTGAAGTCGTTACCCACCTTGATCCGCAACGCGCCAAGGGCTTCGCTGACGATCTTGGCCTTGTCAGCCCCGAAGAACACGATATCGCCATCGACCGCGCCCACACGATCAAGGATCACGTTGAGGTTGGCTTCCGGGATGTTCTTGACGATTGGCGACTGCAGACCTTCAACACCGGCAGCACGCTCATTGACCTTGATGTACGCAAGGCCCTTGGCACCGTAGATGCTGACGAACTTGGTGTAGTCGTCGATCTGCTTGCGCGGAATGCTCGCCCCGCCTGGAACGCGCAGCGCGGCAATACGGCATTTCGGATCGTTGGCCGGGCCGCTGAACACCTTGAAATCAACGTCCTTGAGCTGATCGGCAACGTCGACCAGTTCCAGCGGGTTACGCAGGTCCGGTTTGTCGGAGCCATAACGGCGCATGGCTTCTTCGAAAGTCATGTGCGGGAAGTCACCGAACTCCAGGTCCAGTACTTCCTTGAACAGCTGACGAATCATTTTCTCGGTCAAACCGATGATGTCTTCTTCATTGAGGAAGCTGGTTTCAATGTCGATCTGGGTGAATTCCGGCTGGCGGTCGGCACGCAGGTCTTCATCGCGGAAGCACTTGGCGATCTGGTAGTAGCGGTCAAAGCCGGCAACCATCAGCAACTGTTTGAACAGCTGAGGGGATTGCGGCAAGGCAAAGAAGCTGCCCGGGTGTGTGCGGCTAGGCACCAGATAGTCACGAGCCCCTTCCGGAGTAGCGCGAGTCAGGATCGGCGTTTCGACATCCAGGAAGCCGTTGTCATCCAGGTAGCGACGGATGCTGGTAGTAATGCGCGAACGCAGACGCAGCTTCTCGGCCATTTCCGGGCGACGCAGGTCGATAAAGCGATAGCGCAGACGGGTTTCTTCGCCGACATCGGAGTATTCGTTGAGCGGGAACGGCGGGGTTTCCGACTCGTTCAGCACTTCCAGCTCATAACCGAGCACCTCGATGGCGCCGGACGCCATGTTGGCATTGACGGCACCGGCCGGGCGAGCACGCACCTTGCCGGTAAGCTTGACGACATACTCGCTGCGAACACGGTCGGCGGCAGCAAAGGTGTCTGCACGGTCAGGGTCAAACACCACCTGAGCCATACCTTCACGATCGCGGATGTCGAGGAAAATCACACCCCCGTGGTCACGACGGCGGTGGACCCATCCGCAAAGGGTAATTTCCTGACCTTCCAGGCTCTCGTTCAATTGGCCGCAATAATGGCTGCGCATCATGATGGTCTGTTCACTTCTCGTAATTCGAAATTCGGTGGAGCTTTCGCTCTTGGCTTGCGCTCAATAGTGCAAGAGCCCAGGCACGCGTTCAAGCAATCAGCCCGTCGCTGCGCACTACAGGCGCAGACGTGCCCGTTTTTGGCAAGGCCGGGGATTATATAGCGTTAATCAAGAGCGTGCAGCCGCGCGAAGCGAACCGATCAAGATAACTTGCTGCGGCTTGCCGCTCAGGTCAGCGCAGCCGCCACAGGCAAGCACTACAAACGCAGGCCCGCCGGGAAAGCGAGCCCGCAAAAATAGGGGGTACGTCAACTGCGTTACGCTTGTGTCAGATCCAGGCTGTCACCCTTCAAAAGATGAGCGACACATACGACTCTGATAAGGCCGCTGAAATTCTTTACGCCGCCATAGCGCAGATGTACTTCTCTGTCGATATAAGAAAGTACCGCATTGACAGAGCAATTATTTGATCTCGCAATCGTGGAGAGAATATTCCAGTACACATTTTCCAGACGCAGACAGGTTGCCAGACCATTCAGCCGCACCGACTTCGAATGCGGTTGAGCCAGCGCCATATTGAAATCTTCGACAAACGGATCATTGCAAATCTTCGCGTGACGTTTCAGGTCTTTTACGTCGCTTTCGACCTCTTGAACCATAGCGGCTTCCTCTAAACAATAAAATCGGGTCCCATGAGAAACATTTAAATATAAATAAATGCCCGTCTATCAGGCCCGATTTACGTTTTGATAACCAGCCGCATTAAGACTTAGAGTGTGTAGGACATGACCACAAAGTACTGAGGAATAAAGACTAAGTAGCGGTCACTAAACACTGACCACACCTAAAGGTAATGAATAGTTATGGAGTTACAAGAAAAGTGTCTCAGTTGAGCCGCAACGACACATGAGCCCTGAGCCAAGGGCGAAAGGATTAGCAGCCCGCGGAAGTCAGGCAGGCGAGTGCCAGGCACCACTCGCCTGACACTCGCCTGAATGGTTACTTGGTTTCCAGCATCGAGCGAAGCATCCACGCGGTTTTTTCGTGGACCTGCATTCTCTGCGTCAGCAAATCTGCAGTCGGCTCGTCGCTAACCTTATCCAGAAGAGGAAAGAGACTACGCGCAGTGCGCACTACAGCCTCTTGCCCCTGAACCAGACTTCTGATCATATCTTCGGCACCCGGCACACCCTCTTCTTCTTTGATAGAAGAAAGACGCGCGTACGTTGTATAAGTGCCCGGAGCCGGGAAGCCCAGTGCACGAATACGTTCAGCAATGGAATCAACCGCCAGAGCCAGTTCGTTGTACTGCTCTTCAAACATCAGATGCAGGGTACGAAACATCGGGCCACTGACGTTCCAGTGGAAGTTATGAGTCTTCAAGTAAAGCACGTAGGTATCTGCGAGCAAATGAGAAAGACCATCGACGATTGACTTGCGATTCTCTTCGCTGATACCGATATCGATTGCCATGTATTTCCCCTTTCAATTGATGGTTTTAATCCAGCAGGTACAGGGGTCACTGTATCAAGACGCAGAGCAGGACGCAGCCCTGCATTGCAAATACCTGCCCCTTGCGGCAGCCAGAACGCAGAATCCCTGATCGTGGACAGCGGACACCGCCCGTCGCTTTGTCACGTCCGGGGCTGCAACTGTGCGATGTAACGCAAGCTGTTGATTTGAGTAGCTCTGAGCTTTGCTGTTAAATACACCGCGTGTCGCGACAGCTGATTGATCAGGCTGCCGCGCATAGGCTGAAAGATCACGCGTGCCTCACGCCTCAACTTTTCAAGAAGCGTACCGGGTGCCTTCAGCTATTTCCTTGCGATCCATCTTAATGTGAGTCATCAACATGTTGAAAATAGTCCACCTGCTAACGGGAGCCGCAGCCCTGCTGCTTTCCTTTATCCCCAGCCTGCGCAGTGAAGCCTTGTCTTCGCTGCTGCAACCCGATGCGCTTTATCTGGCATTCTTCGGTCTGCTCAATCTTGTATTGGCACCCGTGATCCCCTACTGGAACAGAGGCCCACGTCACCATCTGCAAAATCTGGTCAGTGCATTACTCGTTCTCGCTGTTGTTCTTCAAATCCTGACCTTGCTTGTCCCCCTCGAAACCATCGCTGGTCAACCGGCAATCATCGCAGCGCTGACCGCAGCACTGATCGCAGTCGCCTTGCATCTGGCCGTCAGCTTTTATCGGTCATCTCCTTCACCTGTTGCACAAAGCCACGACATGACCAACCGCGATACGGGCACCGTAAAGTGGTTCAACACGTCCAAGGGCTTCGGCTTCATTTCCCGCGACTCCGGCGACGATATTTTCGTGCACTTCCGGGCCATTCGCGGTGAAGGTCACCGGGTACTGGTTGAAGGTCAACGCGTAGAGTTTTCGGTGATGAATCGCGACAAGGGCTTGCAGGCAGAGGATGTGATTGCCGCTTTGCCACGCCGCTGATTATTTCTGCCGCAATACAAAAAACGGCCTTCTATATATAGAAGGCCGTTTTTTTTGTGTTGAGCAAAAGCTCAATAATGAGGCGGCGGCTCATCCTCGCCGAAAATCTCGAACTGACTTCCCATTTCCTCCTGGCGCTTGAGCATTGCCGCGAATTGCTGCTGCAGGCGATCCAGGGCTCGCTGCTGAGCAACCAGTACGTCGTTCAACGCCTGAATCGTATCGTCCTGAAAAGCCAGTCGGCTCTCCAGATCGGTCACGCGCGCTTCAAGACTCATACCGACTCCTGCGCAAAGATGAAGTCCTTGACCAGAATCGTTCGTAGCTGATCCTTGATCAGCGAGAACTCCTGCGCCGTGTAAGGCTTGGCCGGATGCTTGCCCCAGACAGGCGCTGGCCAGGCGATGTCGATTCTCCGCCGCACGATCACATGCATGTGCAACTGACTGACGACGTTACCCAAAGCTGCCACATTAAGTTTGTCAGCGTTGAACAAGCCCTTCAGCTGCTCTGAAAGCACAGTCGTTTCCTGCCACAACTGCAATTGATCGTGCGCATCCAGTTGGAACACTTCGGAGATATCCGGACGCCGAGGCACCAGAATGAACCAGGGATAATTCGAATCATTGGACAGCAGCAGTCTGCACAGCGGGAAATCGCCGATCAGTAAAGTATCTTCTTGCAAACGTGAATCCAGAGCGAACACGAGTAACTCCTGATTTACAGGTTAGATTTGCGCCGATCTGTAGTTTAGATATCGCCGCATAGTAAGCAGGAGGATACGCGGGAAAAACCTCAACTTCACCGCTTACCTGATTCCCGGCCAGGTTTTGCCCCGTGCCTTGATTCCGGGTCTGGCCCGATCTGTTCGACAGCCCGTAGCTATACGCACCAGCAAACGCCTTGCCACGCAACAAATGCCCCTTTTTGGCACACACGTGTGAACGCGCTCGTTACAACAGCTGTTACGTATCGCTACAGCTCTAGTGGTCGAAACCGTGGCGACCGAAGCTGAAAAACGGATTGCGTCAGGAAAATGAAACGCGTTGGGCCAATTCAGGAATGACGCGCGAGAGCAAGGACCCACATTAATGCATCAAACGCAGTCACCGCACCAAAACAACCCACCTTCTATCCACGGATTGCCTGATCATGAGGAATCCCCCCGTTCCAGGAGCATCAAGGTAACGCTGCCGACGGCCAGACCTGCTATTCCAGCGATGAAATTCAATACCCCCTCAAAAAACAATGAGGTATTTTTTCGTTCTATTTCATAGCCTTAACGAGAAAAACGAAAGTAAATACTAGTTTTTTCACGTTTTTTTCTCATTCTGCTTAGCTTTGTGCACGGTTGTTGCTATGTTACTGGACAAGGTTGAACGATCCTCTGGCGGAAAACAGAGAGCGATCAATCACGAAAGGTGGAGAAAATCATCCACCAATGGATACGCAGGCAGGGCGCAGGCTCGATGTTTCGATAGCCAGATCATTGAAGTCAGGCACCATCGAAGGCTTTGTGTTTGCGACATGGACCGTAATTATTTGCGACAGCGCTGTAAAGATTCTGCAAGGTTAGGTCTGTAACTATAGCCACCATTGTCAGCGAGATATAAGTTTCGCCGACACAAAAAAAGAAAGAGCCGTCCAGATAAAAAAACAGGTGGGCGGCAGTACTCTTCTCTTAAAAACCAAAGGAGCAAGTCACAATGAGAGTGATGAAGTGGAGCGCAATCGCACTGGCCGTTACTGCTGCCAGCACCCAATTGGCAACGGCTGCACCGTTTGTCAGCGACCAGGCTGATGCCAAGGGTTTCATTGACGGCAGCACACTGGACGTCAAGGCTCGCAACTACTATTTCAACCGTGATGGCAAAAATGGTGGCGGTGATCAGCGTGACTGGACTCAAGGTTTCTGGGGCAACTTCAGCACTGGCTACACTCAGGGCACTGTCGGCGTCGGCCTTGAAGCATTCGGCTACTGGGGTCTGAAGCTGGATGGTCAGAACCAATATGCCGGCTCGGGCAACCTGAGCCTCGATGGCAATGGCGATAACCGCGATGAACAGGGCAAGGCCGGCGGCGCTGTTAAATTCCGCGTTTCGAAGACTGAACTGAAAATCGGCGACATGCAGCCTACCAGCCCTGTATTCGCAGTGGGCGGCTCCCGCCTCTTGCCTCAGACCGCCAGCGGTCTCAGCCTGCAAAGCAGCGAGATCGCAGGTCTGGATGTTGAAGCAGGTCACTTCTACTCCGGCACCAGCCAGAACGACAACAGCCACGATGGCAATATCTTCGCCACCTACGCGTCAGTGGGCACGCCCATTACAGCAAGTAGCGCAGACTTCGCAGGCGGCAAATACGCCATCACCGACGGCCTTGGCGTTGCTTTCTACGCCGCGAAACTGGAAGACATCTGGAACCAGTACTACGCCAACGTGAACTACGCGCTGCCATTGACTGACGATCAGTCCCTTGCTTTCGATGCCAACATCTATCGCACCACCGATACTGGCAGCTCGAAAGCAGGTGACATCAGCAACACCGCCTTCTCCGGCTCGGTTGCTTACTCGTTCGCCGCAGCACACACCGTGACTCTGGCCTTCCAGAAAATCAACGGTGACACCCCATTCGACTACATCGGTATCGGTGACAACAACAAGGGTGGCGACTCGATTTTCCTGAATAACTCCATTCAGTACTCTGACTTCAACGGCCCTGGCGAAAAATCCTGGCAGGCTCGCTACGACCTGAACATGACACCGTATGGCGTGCCTGGTCTGAGCTTCATGACCCGTTACGTGACCGGTGATGACATCGACGGCACTAAAATGGCAGCCGATAGCCCCTACAGAGCTTATGGCTACCTCGCTGACGGCAAGCACCACGAAACCAACCTTGAAGCCAAGTATGTGGTTCAGAATGGCCCCGTCAAAGACATGTCGTTCCGCATCCGTCAGGCATGGCACCGTGGCAACGACGCCCAGGCTGAAGGCGACGTTAACGAGTTCCGCCTGATCGTCGACTACCCGATCTCGATCCTGTAATCGCCACTCAGCTTCTCGTTTAAAGAAAAGCCCGGCTCATGCCGGGCTTTTTCATACATGGGCGAATCTGATTTCACTGCAATCCTGAAGCGGTCGCGGCCTGTACGAGACTAGACACTGCCCGTACAATGCCCAGTCATTTCCAGTCTCAGCAACCGACAACGGCCAACCATGCGCACCAGTCAATTTTTGCTCGCCACACAGAAAGAAACCCCTTCCGATGCGGTCGTGATCAGCCACCAGCTCATGCTGCGTGCGGGCATGATTCGTAAACTTGCTTCCGGCCTGTACACCTGGCTGCCCATGGGCTTGCGTGTGTTGCGCAAGGTCGAAGCCATCGTTCGTGAAGAAATGGACGCTGCTGGCGCACTGGAAGTACTGATGCCCGGTATTCAGCCCGCCGAGTTGTGGCAAGAGTCCGGCCGCTGGGAACAGTACGGCCCTGAACTGATGCGCCTGACTGACCGGCACAACCGTGAATTCTGCCTGGGCCCGACCCACGAAGAAGTCATCACCGATCTGGCCCGCAACGAGCTTAATAGCTATAAGCAGCTGCCAATCAATCTGTACCAGATCCAGACTAAATTCCGTGACGAGATCCGCCCACGCTTCGGTTTGATGCGTGGCCGCGAGTTCGTCATGAAAGACGCCTACTCGTTCCATGCTGATCATGCTTCCCTGCAGGTCACCTACGATCGCATGCACCTGGCGTACTGCAACGTGTTCTCGCGTCTGGGCCTGAAATTCCGCCCGGTTGAAGCCGATAATGGCTCGATCGGCGGTGCCGGCTCGCACGAGTTCCACGTACTGGCCGAATCTGGCGAAGACGATATCGTGTTCAGCGATGCTTCCGATTACGCCGCGAACATTGAAAAAGCCGAAGCCGTACCTCGGGAAACCAGCCGTGGCGCTGCAACTGAAGAACTGCGCCTGATCGACACCCCTGATGCCAAGACCATTGCGCAACTGGTGGAAGGCTTCAATCTGCCGATCGAAAAGACCATCAAGACTCTGGTGGTGCACGCTGCTGAAGAAGGCAAGCTGATTGCCCTGATCATTCGTGGCGACCACGAGCTCAACGAAATCAAAGCCGCCAAACTTGAGCAGGTTGCCAGCCCGCTGGTCATGGCATCCGAAGCCGAACTGCGCGCTGCAATCGGTGCCGGTGCAGGCTCGCTGGGCCCACTCAATCTGCCACTGCCTTGCATTATTGACCGATCGGTTGAGCTGATGAGCGACTTCGCTATTGGTGCGAACATCGATGACAAGCACTATTTCGGCGTCAACTGGGAACGTGATCTGCCTGTACCGGCCGTTGCCGATCTGCGCAACGTAGTCGCAGGTGATCCGAGCCCGGACGGCAAAGGCACGCTCGAGATCAAACGCGGTATCGAAGTTGGCCACATCTTCCAGCTCGGGACCAAATACAGCGAAGCCATGAAGTGCCAGGTGCTCGGCGAGAACGGCAAACCGGTCAACCTGTCCATGGGTTGCTACGGCATCGGCGTTTCCCGCGTAGTTGCTGCTGCAATCGAGCAGAACAGCGACGACAACGGCATCATCTGGAATGACACCCTGGCGCCCTTCCAGATCGCCCTGGTGCCACTGCGTTACGAAACGGATGCAGTCCGCGAGGCGACCGACAAGCTGTACGCCGAACTGACCGCCGCAGGTTTCGAAGTACTGCTTGATGATCGCGACAAGAAAACCAGCCCTGGCAACAAGTTTGCCGACATGGAGCTGATTGGCATTCCGCATCGTATCGTCGTCAGTGATCGCGGTCTTGCCGAAGGGAACCTGGAATACAAGAGTCGGACCGAGTCCGAAGCCCAGGCCCTTCCGGTTGCCGAGGTACTGTCCTTCATCCAGGGCCGCGTCAGCCGCTGAGTCCCGAAAGCGCCCATCGAAAGGTGGGCGCTTTCGTTTCAGCAATGACGCGCCTTAATCCGCAAGAGATCTCATGTTCAAGCGATCCCCCTTTAGCCTGGGTTGCGTGCTGGTTTGCGCCACCCTGGTCAGCGGCTGCGCCAATCAACTGTCGCAACGTAGCGAGCACGAAGAACGCATCGAGCGTAAATTGCTCTCGCACAGCGTACAAATCGACCTCGGCGAGCCCAAGACCCTTGAGCTACCGCAACGACGTGTGCGTATCCACGAACAACGGACCTTTGAGGTCACCGAATTCGAAGTGACTCGTCATTACGACCGATACACGCCCTACCAGCCCTGGCGAGAAATCTACGAGATTCCCCTCGGCGCAGTGGCGGTTGTCGCGGGCGTCGGTGCCAACGTAGCGAACGTCTTCGCGCTGGGCCGCCTGCCGGACAGCATGACCAAAGACTGGATCAACTACGGTGTCGCCGGGCTCAACCCGTTCATGAATGCGCCCTCCCACGGTCGCGCTCAGCAAAACCTGGCGGGTATCAACGAGGTACAGCAGGATAAAAGAATCGAGAACACCACTCTGCCGTGGAGTGAGCGCCCGGTCATGGTCAAGGCCGGACCCCAGACCCACGAATTGATGACCGACCGAAATGGCGTCTTGCGCCTGAGCCTGCTGGACAGCCCGTTTGCTGAGCAGGATTTGAGTCATGTCACCCGCCTGTATCTGAGCGTCGAGGACGACCAGGACAACACCCATGCCAATGCAGATCTGGTGGTCAGCCGTGACTTGCGCGGCAAGTTGATCGAAGCCCACGGCCTGATTTATGACGACCTGGAAGATGACGAGGTCAGCCAGTGGGTTTACCGGGTCAAGCGCCTTTCTGATCTGGGCCTTGAAGAAGAGGCCAGCGACCTTGAACAAAGCCTGATCGAACTGACCCGGGACGATCCGCAGTTGCAGCGCGAATTTCTGAAATCCCTGGCCAAGGATGCGGGCCGACTGGTGGCCGATCCCGCTGCGGAAAAGTGACCTGAAACGCCCTGTTTTTCTGTAGGAGCTGCCGAAGGCTGCGAAGCATTTATCCTGACACACCGCCTTCGCAGCCTTCGGCAGCTCCTACGAGTCAGATGTTTGTTTCGCGAAAGAGCGCGGTGTCAGGAAGCTTGCAAAAGTCCGATCAGCGCGCAAACAGTTCCAACTGCTCATGTGCTTTTCGCAAATCATGCAAACGCACACCAATCCCCAGCAAGCGGACTGGCTTGCCGCCCCGGGCAAATGCCTGGGTGAGCAAATGCTCGAAACTGTCCAGATCCCGGCCTATCCCTGCTTGCTCAAGTGTCGTCTGAGTGAAATCGTGAAACTTTACTTTCACGAACGGCTTGCCGGGCCGGTATTGCCCCTCCATCCGCTCTACCCGCCCGTTGAGGGTTTCCAGCAATTCTGGAAGCTTTTTCAGGCAACTGGCCAGATCAGGAAGATCAGTGTCGTAAGTATTTTCCACGCTTACAGACTGACGCCTGCTGTCATTTTGTACCGGTCGCTCATCAATACCACGAGCCAGTCCCCACAGACGCTCGCCGAACGAACCAAACTCTCGCACCAGCGCCAGCTTTTTCCAGTCCCGCAGATCAGTACAGCTGACAATTCCCAGCTTTCCCAACTTGTCGGCCGTGACCTTACCGACACCGTGAAGCTTGTTGACGGGTAATTGCGCAACGAAATCTTCGACCTGATCGGGGGTTATCACAAACAGGCCATTGGGCTTCTTCCAGTCGCTGGCAATTTTGGCCAGAAACTTGTTAGGCGCAACGCCAGCCGACACCGTGATATGGAGCTGTCTGGACACCCGGCGTCTAATATCCTGGGCAATACGCGTCGCACTGCCTGAAAAATGGCTGGCGTCAGACACATCAAGGTACGCCTCATCCAGCGACAAGGGCTCAATGAGGTCGGTGTAGTCACGGAAGATGGCCTGGATTTCTTTGGACGCCTCTTTATAGGCATCCATTCTCGGCTTGACGATGGTGAGGTCAGGACAGAGCTTCAATGCGTGCCGCGATGACATGGCCGAGCGCACACCGTAAGCGCGTGCTTCGTAATTGCAGGTCGCAATGACACCTCGCCTATCCGCAGAGCCACCCACCGCCAGCGGCTTGTCCGCCAGTCGAGGGTCATCGCGCATTTCGATGGCTGCATAAAAGCAATCACAGTCAACATGGATGATTTTTCGCTGCGTCATGTAGGCATTATGCGGGAGACGTGGCTGGTCAGTATCTCACTCGTATCGACATGTGACATCTCATGATGCGCACACCCGAGAAAAATTGATGCGTTTGAATCGCTATTCAATTCCCTGAACATTGCATGACAGGCCCACACAGCGGGGCCTACAGCCTGTCCAGGCGGTCAATAAACAGCGCTAACCGATTGAAGGAAAAGCAATTTCCGAAAATTAGCCATTGACAGCCCGGCGTTCCTCTGTAGAATGCCGCCACACAGACGCGGGATGGAGCAGTCTGGTAGCTCGTCGGGCTCATAACCCGAAGGTCGTCGGTTCAAATCCGGCTCCCGCAACCAAACATCAAAAAAGGCTACTCGAAAGAGTGGCCTTTTTTGTGCCTGTCGTTTGAGGAGGATGCGTGAGCTCCTGCAGAAAAGGGTCAACCCGAAAGGCAGTGACCTCCCGTGACCTGATGAGCAAAAATCTTTGCCCGACCGGGACTTAAATCTCCAACCACCTGAATCAGACTAATTTGCCGACTTTCCTCATTAAAGGTTGACACTTCGTCGTTCGGCTGTAGAATGCCGCCACACAGACGCGGGATGGAGCAGTCTGGTAGCTCGTCGGGCTCATAACCCGAAGGTCGTCGGTTCAAATCCGGCTCCCGCAACCAAACATCAAAGAAGGCTACTCGAAAGAGTGGCCTTTTTTGTGCGTGTCTGAAAAGCGACGCAAGGTCTTGTCTGGACAGACCTTTTCCCTTCCTCTCTGCGCAGCACCTCCCCGCCTTGTAACGTAACATTACAAAACCCGACAGTTTTGCAGCACTCTGCCGATAGCTGTTTAGTAGCTGAACTGTTGCTGAACAGCTCCATGAACGAACAGGCTCCATTCGCTCGTTAGACGATGACGCGCTAACATCTCGAAATATTTTTTGCGTAGGGATTGGTAAGTTGGCTGTATACCTCCATTCTGTCGCGCACGATCCAAGGAGTGATTGATGCGCGCCAACCCGTCAGAACCGAACGAAGCAGTTACGGCGAATCAACCCATCCAACCTGCCCGCCTCCAGTGGCTGGAGTTGTTGAGTAAATATCGCCAGCCCATAGGGCTGGGCGTTACGTTGCTGCTATTTGCCGTGGCCTTGATTGCTTGCCGACACATGTTGAGCGAGCTTGACCTCTATGCGCTGCAGGATTCATTACTGAGCGTACCGACTCCGTCTCTGGCAGGTGCTTTGCTGGCCACGGTGATCGGCTTCATTATTCTGCTGGGCTATGAATGGTCTGCCAGTCGTTACGCCGGGGTTGATCTGCCCAACAAAACCCTCGCCATGGGCGGTTTCACAGCCTTCGCCATTGGTAACGCCGTGGGCTTGTCGATGCTGTCAGGCGGCTCGGTGCGCTATCGCCTGTATTCACGAAAAGGCATTGGCGCAGTCGAAGTAGCCCGCATGACGCTGTTCGCCAGCCTGTCGCTGGGCTGCGCCCTGCCACCGCTGGCAGCACTGGCAACCCTGAGCAATCTGTCCGGGGCATCGCTGGCTCTACATACTCCGGTAGACGTGCTGGCGGGCATCGCTATTGGCGTACTCGTGCTGACAGCCGTGCTGGCCGTTGCGGTCTATCGCCGCAGACTGCCTGAGCAGACCATCCCGCATACCCTGCTGGTGCGTGCAGGACGCCGGACTCTGCGCCTGCCCGGCGTTCGCCTGACGCTGATGCAACTGGTGATTACGGCACTGGACGTTGCAGCCGCTGCGACTGTTCTCTATCTCCTGCTGCCACAATCACCACCCTTTGGCGCATTTGTGTTGGTGTATTTGCTGGCCCTCGCCGCAGGCGTGCTAAGCCATGTGCCCGGTGGCGTGGGGGTTTTCGAGGCCATCCTGCTTGCCGCGTTCGCCAACGAACTGGGCGCAGCGCCGCTCGCCGCAGCGTTGCTGCTGTATCGGATGATCTACGTCGTCCTGCCACTGTTACTGGCCTGTCTGGTGCTGCTGTTCACTGAAGGTCAGCGCCTGCTGCCAACCAAACAGGCGATGCGCGTCGCGTCGGGCCTGGCGGCACCGATTCTGGCGTTGCTGGTGTTCCTTTCCGGTGTCGTGCTGCTGTTCTCTGGCGCGACTCCTGAAATCGATACGCGTCTGGAAGACCTGGGATTTCTCATCCCTCATCGTCTGATCAACCTTTCGCACTTTGGCGCCAGCCTGATTGGCGTCCTGTGTCTGCTGCTAGCCCAAGGGCTGCGCCGTCGCCTGTCGGCCGCATGGATGCTGACGGTCATTCTGCTACTGGCAGGTGCCGCGCTGTCGATGCTCAAAGGCTTCGACTATGAAGAAGCCACGTTGCTGATTCTGACCGCAGCGCTGCTGGCTATCTTCCGCCGCTCTTTCTACCGCCCCAGCCGTCTGCTGGAACTGCCCTTCTCGCCGCTGTATCTGGTAGCGACCTTATGCGTATTGGGCGCATCGTTCTGGCTGCTGCTGTTCGCCTATCAGGACGTGCCCTACAGCCACCAGTTGTGGTGGCAGTTCACGCTGGACGCGGATGCTCCTCGCGGCTTGCGTTCGGCATTGGGCAGCGCCGTATTGCTGATCATTATTTCCCTCACCTGGCTACTGCGCACTGCGCGCCCGGTTATCAAGCTGCCGGATGCTTCGGAGCTCGCCAAAGCCGCCGAGATCGTCAACGCTTCGTCACAGCCTGACGGCGGACTGGTGCTGACCGGTGACAAAGCTGTTCTGCTGCACCCGCAGGGCAATGCATTTCTGATGTATGCCCATCGGGGCCGCAGCCTGGTTGCCCTCTACGACCCGATCGGCCCAACGCAACAACGCGCCGAGCTGATCTGGCAATTCCGTGATCTGTGTGACGTGCACCACGCCCGGCCAGTGTTCTATCAGGTGCGCGCAGAAAATCTGCCGTTCTATATGGACATCGGCCTGACTGCGATCAAGCTGGGTGAAGAAGCACGCGTCAACTTGCTGCGCTTTGATATCGAAGCCAAGGGCAAGGAGATGAAAGACCTGCGCTACACCTGGAATCGCGGTGGGCGTGATGGCTTGTCGCTGGAAATCTATGAAGCAGGTCAGGCACCGCTGGACGAGCTGAAAATTATCTCGGACGCATGGCTCACCGGCAAGAACGTCCGTGAAAAAGGCTTCTCACTGGGTCGTTTCAGCCCTGAGTACCTCAAGCATTTCCGTATCGCTATCATCCACTTCGAAGGTAAGCCGGTGGCGTTTGCCAACCTGCTGGAGACTTCACGTCGCGACCTCGCCAGCCTGGACCTGATGCGCGCTCACCCTGATGCACCGAAGCTGACCATGGAGTTCATGATGGTCGGGCTGATTCTGTATTACAAACAGCACGGCTACGAACGCTTCAGCCTCGGTATGGTGCCGCTGTCGGGCCTGCAGCCACGGCGTGGCGCGCCCTTGACTCAGCGCCTGGGCTCGATGGTGTTCCGTCGTGGCGAGCAGCTCTACAACTTCCAGGGCCTGCGTCGCTTCAAAGACAAATTCCAGCCTGACTGGGAACCCCGCTATATGGCCGTGCCCGCCGGACTCGATCCGCTGGTGGCACTGGCTGACACCGCTGCCCTGATTGCGGGCGGCCTGACTGGATTGGTGAAACGCTGATGATTCAACGCTACCGGCGCATTTTGCTCGCAGCACTGCTGATTGTTTTGGTTCTGATTCTCGGGGTGTGGCTGTGGAGCCGCCCTGCCCCACCGGCAACACTGGACCGTTCGACATTGACCGACGGCTCGGCCCTGACCACTGTCACACCGGGCACCCGAGCCAAGGTTCGTATCGCACTGGCAGTCACCGCAGACGACTTGCTGTCAGACAAGCAATTGCAGGCGCTGAGCCAGGATGCTTCTGCCCGAATTATCCAGGTTGTACTGCCCAAGGACGACTGCACCCTGCAGCAGAAGACCTTAAATGAAGCGCTTGGCAAACTCGATGAAGCACCGACCGTGGTTGCCGGTATTGGCCCAGGGGCAACGCTGGCGTGGCGCTGGCTCGCTGGGCAGAACAACGACAAGGCGGAGGCCATTTCAGTAGGCTTCTATCTGGAAGTACCTTCTCAGCCGGTCAAGGCGCTTGAGCCAGACGAAACGCCCCCCGTGATCTGTGACGTGCCATTGCCCAAATCTGCTCCACACGGTCACTGGATGGTGGCGTGGAACGATGCACCGGACGATGAACCTGCCGCGTTCGTGCGCGATCAGGCTAACGCCGATACCAGCATCAGCGATTACGACATCAAGCTGCCGCAAGTCCTCAACAGCGAGCTGCGCCGCAAGCTGGTCGGCGAAGACGACAAAGGTGGCGGTCTTGGTATCCCTGTCGTAGAAGTGCCTGCTGCGCAACCATCGGATACCGTGACGCTGTTCCTGTCCGGTGACGGTGGCTGGCGTGATCTGGACAAAGTTGTTGCCGGGGATATGGCCGGGATGGGCTATCCAGTCGTAGGCATCGACGTGCTGCGCTACTACTGGGAGCACAAATCCCCTGAACAGACCGCAGCCGACCTGACCGAGCTGATGCAGCACTACCGGCAAAAATGGGGCGCCAAGCGCTTCATTCTGGCGGGTTACTCATTTGGTGCCGATGTCCTGCCCGCCGTTTACAACCGATTGGCGCAAGAGGATCAGGACCGCGTCGACGGCATGATCCTGCTGGCCTTCGCACGCACTGGCAGTTTCGAGATTCGCGTCGATGGCTGGCTGGGTGCAGCGGGCAAGGATCTGCAGACAGGTCCGGAAATGGCGAAACTACCGGGTGACAAAGTGCTCTGCGTCTATGGCGTGGAAGAGACCAAGGAAAGTGGCTGCACCGACACCACCGCTGTCGGCGAGAAGTTGCAGCTGCCTGGGGGCCACCACTTCGATGAAAACTACCCGGCGCTGGCCAAGCGTTTGATTGCTTTCATCAACAAGCGTCAGGGTAAGACCACAGCTCAGTAAGTCACGTCCTGGCAGCACAAAAAAATCCCCGTCAGCTGTGAGGCTGCGGGGATTTTTTTTGTTGAATGATCCAGTGACGTGGGACCGGCTTTAGCCGGGAAAGCTGTCTTTTACAGGTAACGCATCGGCGTCGGATGTATTGGCCTATTCCCGGCTAAAGCCGATCCCACGGTATGACCTCGCTAAAAACCACCTACATCTCTACCTGCGTCCCCAACTCAATCACCCGGTTGAACGGCAGCTTGAAGAACCGCAAGTTGCCATTCGCATTCTTCAGCATGAACGCGAACAACGCCTCTCGCCAACGAGCCATCCCTACGATCTTCGAAGGGATCACCGTTTCGCGACTCAAGAAATAAGTCGTGCGCATCGGACTGAAATCCAGTTCATCCAAATGACACAGGGCCAGTGCAGCGGGCACATCCGGCTCATCGATGAAGCCGAAGTGTAGAATCACCCGGTAAAACCCTTCGCCATAGGCCTCGACTTCAAAACGCTGCTGCGCAGGCACACGAGGCGTGTCTTCATACACCACCGTCAGCAATACCACCTGCTCATGCAACACCTGGTTGTGCAGCATGTTGTGCAAAAGCGCGTGGGGAACGGCATCACTGCGGGCGGTCAGAAACACAGCTGTACCCTGAACCCTGTGCGGTGGCTGAACACGGATACTGCTGATGAAAATCGGCAGTGGCAGCCCGCCTTCGTCGATACGCTCAACCAGCAGTTGCTTACCGCGCTTCCAGGTGGTCATCAGGATAAACAGCACCACCCCGGCAATGACCGGGAACGCGCCACCCTGAATCACTTTCGGCACGTTGGCAGCGAAGAACAGGCTGTCTACCAGGAGCAGCGCCAACAACAGCGGCACCGCCAGAAGTGCAGGCCATTTCCAGAGCAGCAGCATGACTGACGACACCAGAATAGTGGTGCAGAACATGGTCCCGGTCACTGCCACGCCATAGGCCGAAGCCAGCGCGCCAGATGACTCGAATCCCAGCACCAGCAGAATCACACCGACCATCAACGACCAGTTCACCGCGCCAATATAAATCTGGCCCTGGGCGTCACTGGACGTGTGCTGAATGTGCATGCGCGGGATGTAGCCGAGCTGGATCGCCTGCAATGTCATGGAAAATGCGCCGGAAATCACCGCTTGTGAGGCGATCACCGTTGCCAACGTCGACAGCCCGATCAGCGGCAGCAACGCCCAACCGGGTGCCAACAGATAGAACGGGTTGCGTGCCGCCTCTGGATTTTCCAGAACCAATGCGCCCTGGCCAAAATAGTTGAGCACCAGCGCAGGCAGTACCAACGCAAACCAGGCACGTGCGATGGGCTTGCGACCAAAATGGCCCATGTCCGCGTACAGCGCTTCGGCACCGGTCAGCGCCAGCACCACTGCGCCAAGGATGGCGACGCCGATGCCTGGATGAACGATAAAGAAGCGCACGGCCCATACCGGGTTCATGGCGTGCAGCACTTCGGGCTGATGCGCAATGCCATTGATGCCCAACAGCCCGAGCACCACAAACCAGGTCACCATCACAGGGCCGAACAAAACGCCGATACGCGCAGTGCCATGGCGTTGAATCAAAAACAGCGCAACCAGCACCACCAGCGCCATCGGCACTACCCAGTGGTCGATACCATCGAAGGCCAGTTCCAGCCCTTCCATGGCCGAAAGCACCGAAATCGCCGGGGTAATCATGCTATCCCCATAAAACAGCGCGGCACCGAACAGGCCGAAAACCACCATGGTCATTTGCAGTTTCGGATACTTGATCGTGGCCCGGCGAGCCAGCGCAGTGAGCGCCATGATGCCGCCCTCGCCCTGGTTATCAGCACGCAGGATGAACGCCATGTATTTGAACGAAACGACCCAGATCAACGACCAGAAGATCAGCGACAGGATACCGAGCACTGCGTCATGGGTGACTTCTACGCCATAACCGCCCTGAAACACCTCTTTCAAGGTGTACAGCGGGCTGGTGCCGATGTCGCCATAAACCACACCAACCGCGGCGATCAACAGCGCGAAAGGTTTTGACACTGGATGCCCGGTCCCAGCCTGACTGCTTGATTGACTCATTTACCACTCCTGAAACCTGGGTTTGAACTGCAGAAACACACGACGGTGTTCAGACTCACCCGTACAGATTGCGTGCTGGTGGCTACGCAAAAACCAGACATATTTCGTAACGACGCGAAGCATAGCGCAGCACTCGTCGTAATTCTCTGCATAACACTGGTCAATCGCCGGGCTGATCGCTAGAATTGCGCACTTTTTGATCAGAGGCGCACGAATCCTGTCCGGGATACCAGCGCCCAGCTGTTGCCTCGGCTAAATGCCGAAGCCCACATCTCCGCCGAGGTTAGTCAATGTCCACCGTCACCACGCCATCCGCCCCCAAGGTCGGGTTTGTAAGTCTGGGTTGCCCAAAAGCTTTGGTTGACTCCGAGCGCATCCTCACCCAACTGCGCATGGAAGGCTACGAAGTCGTACCGACGTATCAGGACGCCGACGTGGTGGTGGTCAACACTTGCGGCTTCATCGACGCTGCCAAGGCCGAATCGCTTGAGGTCATCGGCGACGCCATCAAGGAGAACGGCAAGGTCATCGTCACCGGCTGCATGGGCGTTGATGAAAGCGTGATCCGTGACGTGCACCCAAGCGTGCTGTCCGTTACCGGCCCGCAGCAATATGAGCAAGTGGTCAACGCCGTGCACGATGCGGCGCCACCAAAGCTCGATCACAATCCGTTGATCGACCTGGTACCGCCACAAGGC
Source organism: Pseudomonas sp. Irchel 3A5 (assembly GCF_900187575.1). Taxonomy (NCBI): domain Bacteria; kingdom Pseudomonadati; phylum Pseudomonadota; class Gammaproteobacteria; order Pseudomonadales; family Pseudomonadaceae; genus Pseudomonas; species Pseudomonas sp. Irchel 3A5. The sequence continues at coordinate 402,762 of NZ_FYDU01000003.1, forward strand.
GTCAAGCTGACGCCGCGCCATTACGCGTACCTGAAAATTTCCGAAGGCTGCAACCATAGCTGCAGCTTCTGCATCATCCCGTCGATGCGTGGCAAACTGGTCAGCCGCCCGGTAGGCGATGTACTCGACGAAGCCCAGCGCCTGGTGAAATCCGGCGTGAAGGAACTGTTGGTGATCTCCCAGGACACCAGCGCCTACGGCGTCGACATCAAGTACCGCACCGGTTTCTGGAATGGCGCTCCGGTCAAGACACGCATGACCGAGCTGTGCCAGGCCCTCAGCACCATGGGCGTCTGGGTCCGTCTGCACTACGTTTATCCGTATCCGCACGTTGACGAGCTGATTCCACTGATGGCAGCCGGGAAAATCCTGCCGTATCTGGATATCCCCTTCCAGCACGCCAGCCCGAAAGTCCTCAAGCTGATGAAGCGCCCGGCTTTCGAAGACAAGACCCTGGCCCGCATCAAGAACTGGCGCGAACAGTGCCCGGACCTGATCATCCGCTCGACCTTTATCGTCGGCTTCCCGGGCGAAACCGAAGAAGACTTCCAGTACCTGCTGGACTGGCTGACCGAAGCGCAGCTGGATCGCGTCGGTTGCTTCCAGTACTCGCCAGTCGAGGGTGCACCGGCCAACCTGCTGGACGCGGCCATTGTGCCGGACGACGTCAAACAGGATCGTTGGGACCGCTTCATGGCTCACCAGCAGGCCATCAGCGCCGCCCGCCTGCAGATGAAGATTGGTCGTGAAATCGAAGTGCTGATTGACGAAGTCGACGAACAAGGCGCCGTAGGCCGCTGCTTCTTCGACGCGCCGGAAATCGACGGTAACGTGTTCATCGCTCTGGATGACAACAGCACCCTCAAGCCAGGCGACAAAGTGATGTGCCGCGTTACAGACGCAGATGAATACGATCTGTGGGCCGAGACGCTCTGATCTTCCGTTTGACCTGATGCAATAAAACAGCCCTGCCCTTCAAACGGCGGGGCTTTTTTTGCCTTCGAAGGGCTAAGCTAATCCATGTGCACTGCCTTCTATCGAACAGAATGTAATCCTTTAAGTGAAATGCATTTTTTGTAGAAGATCGCCCCGTGCCCCTTACACAGCGCTGTCTCGCGGCAAGCATAGGACCTGTAGGAGTGAGCTTGCTCGCGATAGCATCAGGCCAGACGCTAGTTCTCAGCAGGTCTTTATCGCGAGCAAGCTCACTCCTACAGGGTCCGTGTTTGCCACGAAACAACGCGGCGCCTTGGTGAGGAGGCAGCCCCTGCAAATCACCTGATTTGCTGCACGATAGCGACGTGTCAGGAACACAATGCGATCTTCAATGGAGCCAAACCCCATGCAACATCCGGCGATTTCCAGCGCGGATAAAAATGACTATCCGCAATTGATTCGGGTCTGGGAAAGCGCTGTCCGCGCGAGCCATGACTTTTTGCCAGAAGCTTATATCGTGCAGCTCAGAGAACTGCTGCTGACCCGTTATCTGGACACCGTGACGCTGTTCTGCACCCGGGATTCGCACCTGAACATCACGGGCTTTGCCGGCGTTGGCATCGGCAAGCTGGAGATGCTGTTCATTGATGCCGATCATCGCGGCCAAGGGCTAGGCAAGCAGCTACTGGCGTACAGCATCAAACACTTCAGGATCCGGGAACTGGACGTCAATGAACAGAACCCAAAAGCACTGGGCTTTTATCTGAAGCAGGGTTTCGAAGTGATCAGCCGTTCGGAAGTCGACGGTCTTGGGCAGCCGTACCCGATGTTGCGGATGAGGCTGGAACAGCGGATTTGATAATTACGCCCTAACTTGTAGGAGCTGCCGAAGGCTGCGATTGCGGTTTGTCAGGGGGAATCCAATCGCAGCCTTCGGCAGCTCCTACAAGAGTGCATTTCAACATTTTAGTTGATAGGAGCGGCTTTAGCCGCGAGCACAACGACCCGATTACAAGCCATTTGCAATGTTGCCGCGATTAACCGGGCGGGCACGGGTACAATGTCGGCCTTTCTCTCAAGTAACGGCTTTTTTGTCATGTCAGAACCCATCCGCCTCTCCAAACGCCTGATCGAACTGACCGGCTGCTCCCGTCGGGAGGCTGAGCTGTATATCGAAGGCGGCTGGGTCACCGTGGACGGTAAAGTCATCGATGAACCACAGTACAAGGTTGATACCGAAACCGTCGTCCTTGATCGCGAAGCCAAGGCTGATGCCCCCGAGCCGGTGACCATCATCTTCCACAAACCGGCCGCCCTCAGCGAAGCCGACGCGCTGGCGCTGATTACCCCCGCTACCCTCTCGGAAGAGCACAGCTTCGGCAAACGTCCACTGAAGGGGCACTTTCTGCGCCTGGAACCCATCTCGACCCTGCAGGCCAATGCCAGCGGCCTGATGGTGTTCAGTCAGGACTGGAAGATCCTCCGTAAGCTCACCGATGATCGCAGCAAGATCGAGCAAGAGTACGTGGTGGAAATCTCCGGCGAGATGGTCGCCCACGGCCTTAACCGTCTCAATCACGGTATGACCTACAAAGGTGCCGAACTGCCCAAGGTCAAAGCCAGCTGGCAGAGCGAGAACCGCCTGCGTTTCGCGATGAAAAACCCTCAGCCCGGCGTTATCGCCCAAATGTGTGAAGCCGTGGGCCTGAAGATCGTTTCAGTCCGGCGAATCCGCATCGGCGGCGTGTCCATGGGCAAGCTGCCCGAAGGCCAATGGCGCTACATGACTTCAAAAGAGAAGTTCTGAATTCAGTTCAATGCTGCATGACACGGTCGTGCAGCGTGACCCCAGCCTTACCAGGATTTACCCACCATGATGAACAACGACGTATTGCGCAGCGTGCGCTACATGCTTGATATCAGCGACGGCAAAATTGTCGACATCACAAAACTCGGCGGCCTGGAGATTTCCAAGGCCGATGTCATTGCCTTCACCAAGAAGGACGACGAAGAAGGCTATCTGAACTGCAGCGATGAAATCATGGCGCACTTCCTTGATGGCCTGGTGATTTTCAAACGCGGCAAGGACGACAGCCGTCCGCCTCAGCCGGTCGAATTGCCCGTCACCAACAACACCGTGCTGAAGAAACTGCGCGTTGCCTTCGAGCTTAAAGAAGAGGACATGCATGCAATCCTCAAGTCCGTGGAATTCCCGGTATCCAAACCCGAACTGAGCGCACTGTTCCGCAAATTCGGCCACAGCAACTACCGTACGTGTGGCGACCAATTGCTGCGCAACTTCCTCAAGGGCCTGACCCTGCGGGTTCGTCCTTGACCCCAGTGACTCTGAATCACTACACACCCGGTAGGAGCGAACTTGTTCGCGAGGCAGTGTTTTGCGATACCGCGCCTCGCGAACAACTCGCTCCTACCGGATGCCTGATTCCGCACATCCATGACTGACTCCTACACCGTCTCACCCATCGGCTTCGTCCGCTCCTGCTTCAAGGAGAAGTTCGCCATCCCGCGTCAGCCGCAATTGGCTCCGGCGGCTCGTGGCGTGCTGGAACTGGTCGCGCCGTTCGATCAGGGCGATGCGGTGCAGGGCCTGGAACAGGTCAGCCATGTCTGGTTGCTGTTCCTCTTTCATCTGGCCCTGGAAGACAAACCACGTCTGAAAGTGCGCCCACCACGGCTAGGCGGCAATCAGTCGATGGGGGTGTTCGCGACCCGCGCTACCCACCGTCCAAATGGCATCGGTCAGTCGGTGGTCAAACTGGACAAAGTCGAAGCGGGGCGTCTGTATTTGTCAGGGATCGACCTGCTGGACGGCACTCCAGTACTCGACATCAAGCCCTACGTGCTTTACGCCGACAATGTAACGAACGCCACCAACGCAATTGCGAGCGCCGCCCCTGCACTTATTCCTGTGAACTGGGAGGAGTCAGCCTTGAAGCAGGCCTACGAGCACGGTTTGCGTCTGGATGAGCCGCTTATCGAGTTGGTCGAGCAATGCCTGGCGCAGGACCCTCGCCCGGCCTATCAGACACCGACCCCGGAACGCCGCTACGGCGCGCAGTTCTGGGACCTGGACGTGCGCTGGCACTACCCCGAGCCCGGCGTCATCAAGGTGCTTGAAGTGGTGCTGGCCAACGCCTGATCAGACCACTTATCTGCGCCCACAAAAAAACCGCCTGGTCCGTGACCCCCAGGCGGTTTTCTTGTCACTTCAGCGGATTGTGCGAACACACTCCACTCCGTAATTTCAGCGCCTACTTCTCGACGAATGCACGCTCGATCAGATAATCGCCTGGCTCGCGCATACGCGGAGAAACCGTCAGACCGAAGCTGTTGAGCACTTCGCTGGTTTCATCGAGCATGCTTGGACTACCACACAACATGGCACGGTCGTCCTGAGGGTTGATCGGTGGCAGACCGATGTCGCTGAACAGCTTGCCGCTGCGCATCAGGTCGGTCAGACGACCTTCGTTCTCGAAAGGCTCGCGAGTAACGGTTGGGTAGTAGATCAGCTTGTCGCGCAGCGCTTCGCCGAAGAACTCGTTCTGTGGCAGGTGCTCGGTGATGAATTCGCGGTAAGCGACTTCATTCACATAACGCACGCCGTGACACAGAATGACTTTCTCGAAACGCTCATAGGTTTCAGGGTCCTGAATGACGCTCATGAACGGCGCCAGACCAGTACCGGTGCTGAGCAGGTAAAGATGCTTGCCCGGCTTGAGGTCGTCGAGAACCAGCGTGCCCGTAGGCTTTTTGCTGATGATAATCTCATCGCCTTCCTTCAAGTGTTGCAGTTGCGAAGTCAGGGGACCGTCAGGCACTTTGATGCTGAAAAATTCGAGATGCTCTTCCCAATTCGGGCTGGCGATCGAGTAGGCGCGCATGAGCGGGCGACCGTTTGGCTGCTGCAGACCGATCATGACGAACTGACCGTTCTCGAAACGCAGACCTGGATCGCGGGTGCACTTGAAACTGAAGAGTGTGTCGTTCCAGTGATGGACGCTTAGAACACGCTCGTGGTTCATGTTGCTCATTTACGTGAAAACTCCTGAGATTCGCTTGCGCCGGGTATGAACGCTATTGCGCAGTATTCTAGTGGGAAGCACAATATCTGTTAAATGAATTATTAAGATATAGGTAATCGGTTATATAGATATGCGATTTACTTTACGTCAACTCCAGGTTTTTGTAGCCGTCGCCCAGCAGGAAAGCGTTTCCCGGGCAGCGATCCTCCTGTCGCTATCGCAATCGGCGGCCAGTACCTCCATCACCGAACTGGAGCGCCAGTCCAGTTGCCAACTGTTCGATCGGGCAGGCAAACGCCTGAGCCTGAATGCCACCGGACGACAGTTGCTCCCCAAGGCGGTCGCCCTGCTGGACCAGGCCAAAGAGATCGAGGATCTGCTCAATGGCAAGTCCGGCTTCGGCTCATTGGCAGTAGGCGCAACCCTGACCATTGGCAACTATCTGGCGACCCTGCTGATCGGCAGCTTCATGCAGCGCCACCCGGAAAGCCAGGTCAAACTGCATGTGCAGAACACTGCGCATATCGTGCAGCAAGTTGCTCACTACGAAATTGACCTGGGTCTGATCGAGGGTGACTGCACTCATCCAGATATTGAGGTGCAGCGCTGGGTCGAGGATGAACTGGTGGTGTTCTGCGCCCCTCAGCATCCTTTGGCCAAACGCGGACATGCCAGCCTGGAAGAGTTGACTGAAGAAGCATGGATTCTGCGCGAACAAGGCTCAGGAACCCGCCTGACGTTTGATCAGGCAATGCGTCACCATCGTAATGCGCTGAATGTGCGTCTGGAGCTGGAACACACCGAAGCCATCAAACGTGCCGTGGAGTCGGGTCTGGGGATTGGTTGTATTTCGCGACTGGCGCTCAGGGATGCGATTCGGCGTGGCAGCCTGGTGGCAGTGGAAACACCGGAGCTGGACTTGTCGCGAGAGTTTTACTTCATCTGGCACAAGCAGAAGTACCAGACTTCTGCCATGCGCGAGTTTCTCGACCTGTGCCGCTCATTGACCGAAGGCGTGAAACGCAGCGACGAAATCGTGCTGCCAAGCATGTACCCGGTTACTTAACCGAACAGAATCAATACCCAGACTGCAGCGATCATCGTCAGCGAGACCATCTGGGCAGCGCTGCCCATATCCTTGGCATTCTTCGAAAGGGGATGCAGATCCAGCGAGATGCGGTCGATGGCAGCTTCGACCGCAGAGTTCAGCAGTTCAACGATCAACGCCAGCAGGCAGACAGCGATCAACAGTGCCCGCTCGCCCTTGCTGACGTCGACTATAAAAGCCAGGGGCACAAGGATTACATTGAGGAGCACCAATTGTCGAAATGCAGCTTCACCCTTGAAAGCGGCAGACAGCCCATCGAACGAATAACCGGCGGCATTCAGAATACGTTTCAGGCCCGTTTGGCCTTTGAAAGGAGACATAGATAGGCTGCTGTGCAAAAAAGATGATGGAAGCTAATTCAGGACAGATCAAAAAAATGTGAACGCCTGCAGTACGCTTAATTACCCGTTCGGGGAAATGGATTCCAGTTGTTGCAGAAGCAACGCAGCCTGGGTCCGGGTGCGGACTCCCAGCTTGCGGAAAATCGCCGTGACATGGGCCTTGATCGTTGCTTCAGACACGGTCAGCTCATAGGCAATCTGTTTGTTAAGCAACCCTTCACAGACCATGGTCAGTACGCGGAACTGCTGAGGCGTCAAACTGGCCAGGCCAGCGCTCGCGGCCTTGGCTTCATCAGAAACGCTGACGGTTTCGTTAACCTGTGGCGGCCACCAGACATCCCCTTCAAGAACCGTGCGTACCGCCTTTTGAATGGTCTCAAGCGGGCTCGACTTTGGAATGAAACCACTGGCACCAAATTCACGAGACCTGACAACAATCGCAGCTTCTTCCTGAGCCGACACCATTACCACCGGGATCTGCGGGTATTGTCCGCGCAGCAGCACCAGACCGGAAAAGCCATAGGCACCCGGCATGTTCAAATCCAGCAACACCAGATCCCAGTCAGCCTTCTCACCCAGACAGGTTTCCAACTGAGCAATGCTATCGGCCTCCACCAGCCTCACATCCGGACCAAGGCCAAGGCTCAACGCCTGATGCAACGCGCTGCGAAACAGCGGATGGTCATCGGCAATCAGGATTTCGTAAGTCATGGGTGTTCCTGTACTTATCAAGTGAGCGCCGATCCATTCAGCACCCAGCAACGCATGGGCAGATGCCAGCAGACGCTTGTAACAACACAAAGCGCGAACCTGAGCGGGCAAAAAACAAGTGTCCGGCTCTCTACGCGGCGCCAGCATGCCCAGCGAAACCGGGGTGGTCAAGCATTAACCCGGCCGCCAACTGCTGTTATTGTGCGCTCATCTGCGGGTAACTCGCGGCGCAACCTTATCTCGTCAGAGAAAAGCCTTCAGGTGAGTATGGGGGACATCGTCTGAATCGATGGCTTTTTGATACTTCGCACCCAGATAGTGAGCGGTAAATACATCCAGATAGGCATCCAGCACACCGCTGGCCTGCGTATCGCCAGCCAGCTCGAGACACAGCGCAGCCACTTCCGCGGTGCAGAAATGATCGTCACGTTTAGAGCGGCGCAGACGGTAACGGGACATCTGTTCCGGTTCCAGGCTAAGCACCGGAAAACGCTCCAGGTAAGGACTTTTGCGAAACATCTTGCGCGCTTCGGTCCACGTCGCGTCCAGCAAAATGAACAACGGCCGCTTGCCCTCCTCCGGCACGACTTGATTGACCACCCGTTCTGGAGTAACAAACTCGCCCGGGAAGACGATGTAAGGCTGCCATTGGGAATCATCCAGCAACGCCAGTAATTGCTCATCAACGTCGATACGCGACCAGCCGAACGCATGGGTGTCGTTGATCACATCGGCAATCAACCAGCCAGTATTCGTTGGCTTCAGCGGCTCGGTGTCATACATCAGCAAACACATGGCGGAGTTTGCAGCCACATTGGGCTTCCACCCGCACAGGCAGTAATCGGGGATGACCCGACACCGATTGCAACGGGGCGCGCGCGACCCACGGGCAATAAACGGCTTGGTACTCTGCGCCAGCCGGCGGTCGCGCAGGCGAGAAACGGCGTGACTCATGAAGGCATGCGTCGATGAATGGAGAGCGTGAACACTGAAGTAACCCGGCAGGGTGAATAGTCCGCGCAGTTTATCAGAGCAGCGCCCCATCCCGCCTGTACTGTCGATGGATGAATCGCTTTCACTGCCCGTCATCCTTATACTTCTCCCCCATTCACGCGCATCCAGCTTTGCTGCCTGCTGAACATACGTCCAAGTCACCGGTCCAACGGGCCAGTCACTGAATCAGGAGAATTTAATGCTGCGCCTAACTGTCCCCACCCTCACGCTGCTGCTCGCTGCCCCATTCTTCGCCCAGGCGGCGTCGAAGCAGGATTTCGAACTGAGCAAGATGCTCGAAAAAGTTGCGAAAGAAAGCAGCGTCGGCACGCCACGGGCTATCAATGAGGACATTCTCGATCAGGGCTACACGGTTGATGGCAACCAGCTGATCAATCATTTGAGTGTTCGTGAAGGCCAGGCCCAGCAAATGCGCGCCAATCCTGATGCGGTTCGTAATCAACTGGGTAACAGTGTTTGTCATAACAACGGCTATCGCCAGTTGATGACCAAAGGCGCGGTACTGAAGTATCAGTTCACCGAGTACAAGACCAACCGTCCGGTGACCAGCCAGGTTTTCAAGGCCAGCGACTGTTCGGTCAAGAAGTAAGAACTTACCAAATCTTGTCCTGTAGGAGTACGCCGCGCTGTAGCGGAGCTCGCGGGGACCCTGCAGGAGTGAGCTTGCTCGCGATTTGATTTTTCATTCGATAAATCATCGTCTGATCTGATGCTATCGCGAGCAAGCTCACTCCTACAGTAAAAATCATTCCAAATCGATACTTCAATATTGTTTGATGAGAGCTGCAGCAGGCTGCGAAAGCGTTATTTCTGACACGCAGATATTCGCAGCCTTCGGCAGCGCCTACAGATTCTCCGCCACTGCCCGCCAGTGCTACGCGTGTTCTCTATTCCATCCGCCCCATCCCGGTTCGACCAGCGGAAATTTTATGCCATAAACAAACGTTGCCAGTTCCAGGCAGGCTAGGCACATTATCGAATTGGAATAAGCGTCACGCTTCAGACGACGGTACGAGCTGAAGCGATGATTTCGCGCACGGAGAAGCCATTAATGCCTTATGTACCCAACGACCTGTTAAGCAACCACTTTCAAAGCAACGGTAACGACTTCACCAGCAAGATCGAAGAACAGATCAATCTGGTTGCACCCAACAGCCCGAACCTTCCTCTTTACCGCGACATGATGCTCACTGTGCTGCGCATGGCTCAGGACGACCGCAATCGCTGGAACGCCAAAATCACCCTGCAAGCCTTGCGTGAACTGGACAATGCTTTTCGGGTACTTGAGCAATTCCGCGGACGTCGCAAGGTGACGGTATTTGGCTCCGCGCGCACGCCGGTTGAGCATCCACTGTATGCGCTGGCCAAAGAGCTTGGCGCACTGCTGGCCAAAGCAGATCTGATGGTCATCACCGGTGCAGGTGGCGGCATCATGGCGGCGGCCCACGAAGGCGCCGGCCTCGATCACAGCCTGGGCTTCAATATCACCCTGCCCTTCGAGCAGCACGCCAATGCGACGGTGGAAGGGACCGGCAACTTGCTGCCCTTCCATTTCTTCTTTACCCGCAAGCTGTTCTTCGTCAAAGAGGCCGATGCGCTGGTGCTTTGTCCAGGTGGATTCGGCACGCTTGATGAAGCGCTTGAAGTACTGACGCTGATTCAGACGGGTAAAAGCCCACTGGTGCCTATCGTATTACTGGATGTGCCCGGCGGAAGCTTTTGGCAAAGCGCACTGGACTTCATCAAGAATCAGCTGGAAGACAATCGCTATATTTTGCCCAACGACATGAAGCTAATGCGTCTGGTCTACAGCGCCGAAGAGGCGGTTGAGGAGATTCATCAGTTCTACAGCAACTTCCATTCAAGCCGTTGGCTGAAGAACAAATTCATTATCCGAATGCATCACCCACTCACCGAGCAGGCCCTTGGGCATATGCAGGAAGCCTTCGCCGACCTGCGTCTGGCTGAAGATTTTCAGCAACACGAATATCAGGGTGAAGAGCACGAGGCGGACTTCAGCCATCTGACGCGTCTGGTTTTCACGTTCAGTGGACGCAATCAAGGGCGTTTGCGGGAATTGGTGGACTACATCAACCTGTCGGAAAACTGGATTCAGCCAAGAGCAGAGTTGAAGATCCGGGAATCCGAGTCTTCAGAAGAAACCTGAGGCTCAGTCATCCTCGCCACGGCCGCTCAACAAGCGGCCGATCATATCCATTGGATAACCGCGATAGCTCAGAAAGCGCCCCTGTTTGGCACGCTCCCGGGCATCTACTGGCAACTGCCCGGCAAACTTGCGCTGCCAGGTCTCATGCATCTTTTCCTGCCAGTTGAAACCACACTCCCGAATCGCCTGCTCGACTTCCGCCCGCTGCAGTCCTCTCTGATTCAGTTCCTCACGAATACGCGCAGGACCGTAACCCGAGCGTGCACGGTAGGAGACAAAACTTTCGAGATAGCGAGCTTCGGACAGCAGTCCTTCTTCCACAAGACGGTCGAGGGCTGGTTCGATGAGTTCAGGCGTTGCGCCGCGCTGACGCAGCTTGCGCGTCAGCTCGACACGACCGTGCTCGCGTCGTGCGAGCAGGTCCATTGCGGTGCGCCTTACGGCGACGGGTGTATCAAGTACCGCTGACATGATCTATCAGATATCGACGTCAGCTTCGGCCATGTCATCAGCTGGCGCTGGTGCACGAGAGGCTTCGGACTTGGTATCAACACCTGGGGTCAGCAGCTTTTCGCGAATCATCTTCTCGAGGGTGGCACCGACTTCCGGGTTATCTGCCAGGAACTTGGCCGAGTTGGCTTTACCCTGACCGATCTTGCTGCCCTGATAGCTATACCAGGCACCGGATTTCTCTACGAAACCATGCAGCACGGCCAGATCAATGATCTCGCCATTGAGGTAGATACCCTTGCCGTAAAGAATCTGGAACTCGGCCTGACGGAACGGCGGAGCCACCTTGTTCTTGACGACTTTGACACGGGTCTCACTGCCGACGACTTCGTCGCCCTCTTTCACTGCACCTGTACGACGAATGTCCAGACGTACCGAGGCGTAGAACTTCAGCGCGTTACCACCGGTAGTGGTTTCCGGGCTACCGAACATTACGCCGATCTTCATACGAATCTGGTTGATGAAGATAACGAGGCAGTTGGCGTTCTTGATGTTGCCGGTGATCTTACGCAGCGCCTGAGACATGAGACGAGCCTGCAGACCCACGTGCATGTCACCCATTTCGCCTTCGATCTCGGCCTTTGGCACCAGAGCGGCAACGGAGTCGACCACGATCACGTCGATGGCGTTGGAGCGCACCAGCATGTCGGTGATTTCCAGTGCCTGCTCGCCGGTGTCCGGCTGCGAAACCAGCAGGTCGTCAACATTGACGCCCAGCTTGCCTGCGTATTCTGGATCAAGCGCGTGCTCGGCGTCGACGAATGCACAGGTAGCGCCCATTTTCTGGGCCTGTGCGATAACCGAAAGCGTCAGCGTCGTTTTACCGGAAGATTCCGGACCGTAGATTTCAACGATCCGGCCTTTTGGCAAACCGCCAATACCCAGCGCGATGTCCAGTCCGAGCGAACCAGTGGAGATAGAAGGAATCGCCTGGCGGTCATGGTCACCCATGCGCATTACGGCACCTTTACCGAATTGACGCTCGATCTGACTCAAGGCCGCAGCCAAGGCTTTCTTCTTGTTGTCGTCCATTGAAGTCCTCACGTAATCAAATTCAATTAGGGGCCTGACGGCCACAACACCTGTATAAGTAGCCAGTATTATTCCACAGGGTTGAGCCCGCGCCTACCCCTGAGTTGGTATTTCTGCACTGACAAGCTGGATCAGCCCTTCTAGCGCGGCCTTCACCGTTTGTCGGCGCACCTCGTCGCGGTTTCCGGCGAACTGTTCGCGCCGGGAAATCAGCTGTTCACCCACACCCCAGCACAGCCATACCGTGCCAACCGGTTTGTCGATCGACCCACCATCTGGTCCGGCAACACCACTGACTGCCACGGCAAACCGTGCCCCGCTGTGACGCTGCGCACCCGACACCATGGCACTCACCACCTCCTCACTGACTGCCCCGACGCGGACAAAAAGCTCCTCTGGAACTTGCAGCTGGAGATTTTTCTGATGATTGGAGTAAGTGACATATCCGGCTTCAAACCAGGCTGAGCTACCGGGTATCCGGGTGATCGCCTCGGCAATGCCACCCCCCGTGCAGGATTCGGCGGTAGTCACCTGAGCCTTGATTGATTGCAGATGCTTGCCCAGGGTTGCCGCAAGCCGGGTGATTTCATCCAAGGTGCTTTTCCTTTAGATAAGTAAAAAAGAAAGCTATGTAACAGAACGCCGGATACAGAGAGCCAGCTGACCCATCACCGTACACGAGCGTTTTCAAGGTGCAAGCAGAAGCGGCCGATAGCGACCGCTTCCCTGGAACAATCATTTGTCTTTCGGTTTCGGGCAGTGCGGTTTCCTGATGGTTTCGACAGTCGTCTCCTTGGGGCGACGACGAGCCTCTTCGATCGGAATGAAACGCCCGCTTCCGGAATCCCTTCCACGTTTGTTAGCCATATAAAATTCCTTTTTCATAAGCCTCTGCTCGGGATTGAGAGGCGACGCGGCAAAGTCTATACAGCGATTTCCGATCTGTGGGCACGCGGAAACGCGCCGTGACGAATAAGCCGTTTTGCAGCGGACCTGCGTCGCGAAGCCTCGCGTGGTAATCTTGCGCCCATCGCAAAACGTACGGACTTACCGACCTGTTAGCCCCAAGGGGATATCAGGCACGCCTCCGAATTTGCCCCATCTTTCTAACGAACTTGCCTAACTATCTGATGAATAAAGCAATTTCCGATCTCTCTTCCCACACCCCGATGATGCAACAGTACTGGCGGCTGAAGAATCAGCATCCCGATCAGTTGATGTTCTACCGCATGGGCGATTTCTACGAAATCTTCTACGAAGACGCGAAGAAGGCCGCCAAATTGCTGGACATCACCCTGACAGCCCGGGGTCAGTCTGCAGGTCAGAGCATTCCCATGTGCGGGATTCCATATCACGCCGCCGAGGGGTATCTGGCCAAGCTGGTGAAGCTCGGTGAATCCGTGGTGATCTGCGAACAGGTCGGCGACCCGGCGACCAGTAAAGGTCCCGTAGACCGCCAGGTGGTAAGGATCATCACTCCCGGCACCGTCAGCGATGAAGCCCTGCTGGACGAGCGTCGCGACAATCTGATCGCAGCCGTCCTGGGTGATGAACGCTTGTTCGGCCTGGCGGTGATGGACATCACCAGTGGCAATTTCAGCGTGCTGGAAATCAAGGGCTGGGAAAACCTGCTGGCGGAGCTTGAGCGCATCAACCCGGTAGAGTTGCTGATTCCGGATGACTGGCCACAAGGCTTGCCGGCGGAAAAACGCCGTGGCGCGCGACGTCGAGCGCCGTGGGACTTCGAACGCGACTCGGCGCTCAAAAGCCTCTGCCAACAGTTCTCCACCCAGGACCTGAAAGGCTTCGGCTGCGAGAACCTGACCCTCGCCATTGGCGCAGCGGGCTGTTTGCTGGGCTACGCCAAGGAAACCCAGCGCACTGCCCTGCCGCATTTGCGCAGCCTGCGTCACGAGCGCCTGGACGATACCGTCATCCTCGATGGTGCCACCCGACGCAACCTGGAACTGGACACCAACCTGGCGGGTGGTCGCGACAACACCCTGCAATCGGTGGTTGATCGCTGTCAGACCGCCATGGGCACACGCCTGCTGACCCGCTGGCTGAATCGTCCGTTGCGCGACCTGTCGATCCTCAAGGCCCGTCAATCGTCGATCACCTGCCTGCTGGAGCGCTATCGCTTCGAGCATCTGCAACCGCAGCTCAAGGAAATCGGCGACATCGAGCGAATCCTTGCGCGTATCGGCCTGCGCAACGCCCGGCCACGCGATCTGGCACGCCTGCGCGACGCACTGAGCGCACTGCCCGAGCTGCAAGTGGCAATGACCGAACTTGAAGCGCCGCATCTGCAGCAACTGGCCAGAATCGCGGGTGTCTATCCCGAGTTGGCCGACCTGCTGCAACGTGCCGTCATTGATAACCCGCCTGCGGTAATCCGCGATGGTGGCGTATTGAAGACCGGCTATGACGCTGAGCTTGACGAATTGCAGTCCCTGAGTGAAAACGCCGGGCAGTTCCTCATTGACCTTGAGGCCCGTGAAAAAGCGCGCACCGGACTGGCCCACCTGAAAGTTGGCTACAACCGGATTCACGGCTACTTCATTGAGCTGCCGAGCAAGCAGGCCGAGCAGGCACCTGCGGACTATATCCGTCGGCAGACGCTGAAAGGTGCCGAGCGCTTTATCACGCCTGAACTGAAAGAGTTCGAAGACAAGGCCCTGTCGGCCAAAAGCCGTGCACTGGCGCGGGAAAAGATGTTGTACGAAGCGTTGCTGGAAGACCTGATTGGTCATCTCGCACCACTCCAGGACACCGCTTCGGCTCTTGCCGAGCTGGATGTGCTGAGCAACCTGGCCGAACGCGCCCTGAATCTTGACCTGAACTGCCCGCAGTTCGTCGACGAACCCTGCATGCGTATCGATCAAGGCCGTCACCCGGTTGTAGAGCAGGTGCTGACCTCGCCGTTCGTGGCCAACGACCTTGACCTGGACGACAAGACTCGCATGCTGGTCATCACCGGCCCGAACATGGGCGGTAAGTCCACCTACATGCGCCAGACCGCACTGATCGTGTTGCTGGCCCATATCGGCAGCTTCGTACCGGCGGCAAGTTGTGAGTTATCGCTGGTTGACCGGATCTTCACCCGTATCGGCTCCAGCGATGACCTGGCCGGCGGACGTTCGACTTTCATGGTTGAAATGAGCGAAACGGCCAACATTCTGCACAATGCTACGGATCGCAGTCTGGTCTTGATGGATGAGGTCGGACGCGGCACCAGTACTTTCGACGGTCTGTCGTTGGCATGGGCTGCGGCAGAATGTCTCGCCCAACTGCGCGCCTATACGCTGTTCGCCACGCACTATTTCGAGTTGACGGTGCTGCCCGAAAGCGAACCGCTGGTCGCCAACGTGCATCTCAACGCAACTGAGCACAACGAGCGCATCGTGTTCCTGCATCGGGTGCTGCCGGGGCCGGCCAGTCAGAGCTATGGCCTGGCTGTGGCCCAGTTGGCGGGGGTTCCAGCCAACGTCATCGTCCGGGCGAAAGAGCATCTACATCGACTGGAGACCACCAGCCTGCCCCACGAGCAACCTCGTCCCAAAGCAGGTAAACCGGCTGCGCCCATGCAAAGCGACATGTTCGCCAGCCTGCCGCATCCGGTGCTTGAAGAGCTTTCCAGAGCAAAACTCGACGATGTTACGCCACGTCAGGCGCTAGAGTTGTTATATGCACTGCAAACTCGCATCTAACGAGAACCGTAACAAGCTGTTAGAATCCCGCGCGGTTTGAGACGCTGACAGCTTTTAGCCTGGCTGAGCAGTTGATCCTGGCCGCGTGAGACGTAGCGAACCCAGGGTCGAACGCCGTGTAGTGCAGTCGATCTGCATTCAGCGCCGTTTACCTAATGCATGTGTTTCACACGGCGCGGGAGAATCCCGAACCCGGCAACCCTAAACCGAAGGGCTCTGCTGTCGCCGCCTGAGGAGAGAATTAGAAATGACCTTCGTCGTCACCGACAACTGCATCAAGTGCAAATACACCGACTGTGTAGAAGTCTGTCCGGTGGACTGCTTCTACGAAGGCCCGAACTTCCTGGTGATTCACCCGGATGAGTGCATCGACTGTGCGCTTTGCGAGCCTGAATGCCCCGCCCAGGCCATTTTTTCGGAAGATGAGATCCCTGCCGGGATGGAAAACTTCATCGAACTCAACGCCGAGCTCGCGGACGTCTGGCCGAACATCACCGAGAGAAAAGACGCGCTGCCTGACGCTAAAGAGTGGGATGGCAAAACCGGCAAGATTGCAGACCTGGAACGCTAAGAATTCCCGGCTGTTGGAAGAAGGCCCCTTTACGGGGCTTTTTTTGTACGCGGCGTCTGGCGTGAACGGTACTTTTCTCCAGACGAAAAAAGGGGCGGTATGACCCGCCCACATTTTTTCCCTAATCCTTTTAATCCCTTTCATCATCCTGATGAATCGCGTCCTGCGATGTCCTTGACTGTCTTCCTTGACGGCCTGTGTCCATCCGTAGACACAGTGCTGATACTAGTGAGTTTTGCCGCAAGAGCAAGTAGGTGAAATCTTTCAAGATTTTCCAGACCCAAACCCCTCAAAAGAAAAACTCATATTTATCATATACTTAGGAAACTACTACGCTCGAATAAGCCGATGTTGTTCACGGTATTTCGCAAAGACTTACAGGACGCGTAAGTAATGGCTTACAGCGAAAAAGTCCGGTCACTCACCGACTAGCCAGGATTCAGCAAATCACCAGGAGCAGCCTGTTAGTTTCTGACTCAATAAAAAACACCCCTGTACGGGGTGTTTTTTATTGGGTGAAAGATAAACACACTGTTTATCTTCATGAACATTCACATCATTGGAACAATGACTCGCTCGACAGACCATTTTTTTCGAGAATCTCACGCAAACGCTTGAGGCCCTCGACCTGGATCTGCCTGACACGCTCGCGAGTAAGGCCGATTTCCAGCCCTACATCTTCCAGCGTGCTGCTTTCGTGCCCGCGCAAGCCGAAACGCCGTATCACGACCTCTCTCTGCTTGTCGGTCAGCTCTGAGAGCCATTGGTCAATGCTCTGTGAAAGGTCATCGTCTTGCAGCAACTCACAAGGATCGGTGGGGCGATCATCGGTCAGGGTGTCGAGCAATGTCTTGTCGGAATCCGGACCGAGAGAAACATCGACAGAGGAAACCCGCTCGTTCAGACCGAGCATGCGCTTGACCTCACCCACCGGCTTTTCAAGCAGGTTGGCGATTTCTTCGGGAGAGGGTTCGTGATCGAGTTTTTGAGTCAGTTCGCGAGCAGCCCGCAAATAGACGTTGAGTTCTTTGACGACATGGATCGGTAACCGAATGGTACGGGTCTGATTCATGATCGCACGCTCAATGGTCTGACGAATCCACCATGTTGCGTAGGTTGAGAAACGGAATCCACGTTCCGGATCGAATTTTTCGACCGCCCTGATGAGCCCGAGGTTGCCCTCTTCGATCAGGTCCAGCAATGACAATCCACGATTGACATACCGCCTGGCGATTTTCACCACCAGCCGCAGGTTGCTTTCAATCATGCGCTTACGACCGGCCGGATCACCTTTTTGCGAGAGCCTCGCAAAATGGACTTCTTCTTCCGGGGTAAGCAACGGGGAGAACCCGATTTCATTGAGGTACAACTGGGTCGCATCAAGCGCCCGGGTGTAGTCGATGTATTTGTGCTGTTTGAGCGATGTGGAGTTTTTGGTTCTGGATCGGGGAGCAGAGGCAGCATGAGTCTGCTTCTCGTCCGTTTCAAGCTCCGACTCCAGAACGATGGCGGTTTCCATAAGGAGAACCTCATCGTCGATGTCAAACTCCGGCGCTTCTTTGCTAAGAGCCATTGTTATAGTCCTTTGGTGAGTTCGACCTCAAGCTCCAGCGACGCCAGTTCCATGGCAACGCTTGAGCCTGTCCCTCTACGCCAGGAACAGGCTGGCAACAATCAACGACGTGGCAGGAATTGCAGCGGATCTACAGGTTTACCTTGGCGGCGAATCTCAAAATGCAGCTTCACCCGGTCAGTTCCCGTTGACCCCATCTCGGCAATCGTCTGCCCAGCTTTGACCTGTTGCCCCTCCCGAACCAACAGCCTACGGTTGTGGCCGTAAGCACTTACGTAGGTATCGCTGTGTTTGATGATGACCAATTCGCCGTAGCCCCGCAATCCACTCCCGGCGTAAACCACTGACCCATCAGACGCAGCTAAAACAGGCTGTCCCAAATCTCCAGCGATATCAATGCCTTTATTCAAACTACCGTTTGAAGAAAATTTCCCTATCAAAATGCCATTCGACGGCCATGTCCAACCCTTCGGAGAAGGCCCGGCAGGCACGGTAGAGCTGCCGGCGGGAGGCGGAACCACCGTCACCGGCTTGGAAATAACGGTGGTTTTGACCGAGCCAGACGGGCTTGTTGTCGTCGAAGTCGTCGTGGACGCGACAGGCGAACGCACAGCTCCAGATGAACCCGCGACGGCCGACGATGTTGAATTTGAACGCCCGTCGAAGCGAATCGTCTGACCCGGACGAATCGTGTAGGGTTCAGGAATCTGATTACGCGCCGCCAGCGCTTTGTAGTCCCAGCCGTAACGGAAGGCAATGGAAAAAAGCGTATCGCCCCGACGGACGACGTATTGTCCAGTGGTCACGGTTGGACGCTGGGGGGCAGCATTGTTATTACGATCGACGACACGCACGCCACCGGACGGCGCACTGGAACAACCGACCAAGAGGACACTGAGCGCAATGCCAATCACCAGCCGCTGAAAACTTGTTGAATAACTACGCTGCCGAATGACTGTGCGACTCACCCGCCACTCCCTTTACTGGTGACTGAATTAAAGATGCCTATTGTGCCGTAATAACGGCTGGCACCTACTGCTTAATGCTGTGAAGCCAATGGATACTTCAGGGTTGATCGTTTCTCGGGCCCAACTGCGCTGCCGGTCCTGGACGCCATGAGGTAGACAGGCGGTGTTGCGCAGAATTCAGTGAGTTGTCATCAAGCCAGCGGACCATTGAGCAAAGGTACAAAACGTACCGCTCCCAGTACGTGCCGGGAGAACCCGTTTTCTTCACGCACAATGAGCATCAACTGCTGCACTTCGCCCGACCCGACCGGGATAACCAGTCGCCCTCCGGGTGCAAGCTGGTCGAGCAAGGCCTGCGGCACGTCAGTCGCCACGGCAGTCACGATAATCCCGTTATACGGTGCCAGCGCAGGCCAGCCTTCCCAACCATCGCCCCAGCGAAACACCACGTTGCGCAGATTCAGCTCGACCAGACGCTCCTTGGCGCGATCTTGCAGAACCTTGATGCGCTCAACCGAAAATACCCGTTCCACCAGCTGCGCCAGGACGGCAGTCTGATAACCGGACCCCGTACCAATCTCCAACACCTTGTCCAGAGGGCCTGCCGCCAAGAGCAGCTCGCTCATGCGCGCGACCATGTAAGGCTGGGAAATTGTCTGGTTATGACCAATCGGCAGCGCCGTATCTTCATAGGCTCGATGAGCCAGGGCTTCATCGACAAACAGATGCCGCGGGGTCTTGCGTATGACTTCCAGCACCTGAGCGTTGGACAGCCCTTCATCGTAGAGACGTTGAATCAGACGCTCGCGAGTCCGCTGGGAGGTCATCCCGATTCCACGACGTAACAGATCATCTTGCTCGCGCGACATCAAAGAAGGCCCTCCAGCCATTTGTTCAGGCTAGCGAACCCGTCCTGGTAAGTACGATCAAGCTGCAAGGGGGTAACAGAAACATAGCCCTGCATCACTGCATGAAAATCCGTGCCTGCACCGCCATCCTCTGCGTCACCGGCAGCTGCAATCCAGTAGCCGGCCCGACCCCGTGGGTCGACGACCTTGATCGGCGCTGCAGCTCGCGCCCGATGACCAAGACGGGTCAATTGAATGCCCCGAATATGATCGAGGGGCAGATTGGGAATATTCACGTTCAAGACTGTGCGCGGCGGCAAATCAAGCAGCTCATGAGCCTCTACCAGCAGTCGCGCGTAATGCGCAGCAGTCGCGAGGTTATCCGGCTGACGTGACAGGAACGAGAAGGCAAATGAAGGCCTTTCGAGGAATCGGCCTTCAAGCGCTGCCGCCACGGTGCCAGAATACAGCACGTCGTCCCCCAGATTAGCGCCCAGATTGATACCCGACACCACCATGTCCGGCTGCACTTCCAGTAACCCGTTCAGGCCCAGGTGCACACAATCGGTCGGCGTGCCGTTGACGCTGATGAAACCATTCGCCAGGGCATGGGGATGCAAAGGCCGGTCGAGCGTCAATGAGCTGCTGGCACCGCTTTTGTCTTGATCGGGGGCGATCACCACGCATTCGCTGTAATCGGCCAGCGCCGCATACAACGCAGCGAGACCGGGTGCAGCGACCCCATCATCGTTAGAAATCAGAATACGCATGAGCTGTCCGTCTGCCCAACCGGCGCCAGATCAACAAGTTCGCGCACCAATACGGTGGCGAAGCATCCGGGCGGAAGGACGAATTCCAGTTGCAGAATGTCAGGCTCGGGATAATGCCACGTCAACCGGCCAATGGGCAGTCGCAGGATGCGTCGTTCGTGCTCCATTCCCGCTCTTGTGAGCCAGTCGCGCAGTGCCGACTCGCGATTGGCCACATCGTTTTCCAGTGCAGCCGTGGCCCCGGAGGCTGGCGATGGGCCTTCTCCCCATTGCGGACCGGTCGGATGCAGATCGAGAATCGCCAGCCGGGGGTCATTGCATTCATCTACGCCCGCCGGAAAAAAACTGCGGCTGTCGGTGAACGCCAGTAAGTCACCCACCTGTGCAACCTGCCATGAACCATCAGCAACCCGCGCCGCCAGGACCTGATTGAACAGGTAGCTACGGGCCGTCGATAACAGTCGGGAACGCACTGCACGCTGTTCCGGCAAAGCCTGACGAGCAGCATAATCGCGCGCCTCGCCCAGATTTCCACCTTGGTAGCCAAATCTCTGAACACCGAAGTAATTAGGGATTCCGCCCTTGGCGATCAACTCAAGTCGCGCGTTCAGCGCCTCCTTGTCGACATTCAACCGGGTCAGGCGCAGTGTGAAGCCGTTTGCAGCGTGAGCACCGCGTTGAAGTTTGCGCTTGTGACGGGTGCTTTGAAGAATCTTCAGGGTCTCGTTTTCGGCCGAACTCAGGTCTGGGTCAGCCTTGCCCGGCAGCTGGATGCTGAACCACTGACGAGTCAGCGCCTGGCGATCCTTCAGACCCGCGTAGCTGACAGTCCTGAGCTGCACGCCAGCGGCACGCGCCAGACGGCGGGCGGCTTCTTCGGTGTTGAGGCCGCGTTTCTCGACCCATAACCATAAATGCTCGCCATCGCCGGAAAGCGGGATGTCCAGCACTTCATCGACCTGAAAATCCTCGGCAGTCGCCTTGAGCACCGCGCTACCCAGCGGCGGGCCATAAGCTTGCGGGCCCAGCAGTTCTGATTCGGTCATGCGGACAGCAACAGCGCAACGGCGTGAACGGCGATGCCTTCTTCGCGACCGGTGAAGCCGAGCTTTTCAGTGGTGGTCGCCTTGACGTTCACTTGATCCAGCCCGACTTGAAGATCCTCGGCGATCAATGCGCGCATGGATTCGATATGAGGGGCCATTTTCGGTGCCTGAGCAACAATCGTTGCGTCTACGTTGCCGACCTTCCAGCCTTTGCCCTTTACCAGCGTCAAGACGTGGCGCAGCAACGCGCGGCTGTCAGCGCCTTTGAACTGCGGATCGGTGTCCGGGAAATGCTTGCCGATATCACCCAGTGCGGCGGCGCCGAGCAGTGCATCGCTCAAGGCGTGCAGTAAAACATCACCATCGGAATGAGCGAGCAGGCCGAACCGGTGAGTAATGCGCACGCCACCCAGGGTGACGAAGTCGCCTTCAGCGAAACGGTGCACATCATAGCCATGGCCAATACGCATAAAAAAACGCCCTGAAAAAAGTCAGGGCGTGATTCTACCTACTTTGTCGACGCTTAGCTGTTCAACGCGTCGCCATGATGCCGCAGGTGATCTTCAATAAAGCTGGCGATGAAGAAATAGCTGTGGTCGTAACCGGGCTGCATGCGCAAAGTCAGAGGGTGACCCGCCGCCTTCGCAGCCTGAACCAGTGCCTCAGGCTTAAGCTGATTGGCGAGAAAATCATCGCGATCCCCCTGATCCACCAGAATCGGCAGCTTCTCGCGTGCATCGGCGATCAGCACTGTGGCATCCCATTCACGCCAGCGTGAACGCTCTTCGCCCAGATAGCGTGAAAAGGCTTTCTGCCCCCAAGGGCAATCCATCGGATTGGTGATCGGCGAAAACGCCGAGACCGATTTGTAGCGCCCTGGATTACGCAACGCGCAGATCAACGCACCATGACCGCCCATGGAGTGGCCACTGATCCCCCGCGCTTGCGAAGCCGGGAAATGCTCTTCGACCAGAGCGGGCAGCTCGTCCACCACGTAATCGTGCATGCGGTAATGCCTGGCCCAAGGCTCCTGGGTGGCATTGAGATAGAATCCGGCACCAAGGCCGAAATCCCACGCGCCATCAGGATCACCTGCAACACCGGGGCCTCGCGGGCTTGTGTCAGGCGCAACGATGATCAAACCCAGCTCAGCCGCGACCCGTTGCGCTGCTGCCTTCTGCATGAAGTTTTCATCGGTACAGGTCAGACCGGAAAGCCAGTACAGCACCGGCAACTTGCCGCCCTGCTCCGCCTGCGGCGGCAGATAGACAGCAAACACCATGTCGCATCCGAGCACGTCGGAATGATGCTTGTAACGCTTGTGCCAGCCGCCAAAGCTTTTTTGACAGGAAATATTCTCTAGAGCCATGGTCGTAAACTCCCAGGCACAAGCTACAAGCTTCAAGCTGCAAGAGGCGCGGAACCCTCTTGTAGCTTGTCGCTTGAAGCTTGCAACTGCTTAAAAGTGAATGACTGTGCGGATGCTTTTGCCGTCGTGCATCAGGTCGAACGCCTTATTGATGTCTTCAAGACCCATGGTGTGGGTGATGAAGGTATCCAGAGGGATTTCGCCTGTCTGAGACTTCTCGACATAGCTTGGCAACTCGGTACGACCACGAACACCGCCAAATGCCGAACCGCGCCAGACGCGACCGGTCACCAACTGGAACGGACGGGTTGCGATTTCCTGACCGGATGCGGCCACCCCAATGATCACCGACTCGCCCCAGCCTTTGTGGCAGCATTCCAGCGCGGCACGCATCAGGTTCACGTTGCCGATACATTCGAAGCTGTAGTCGACACCGCCGTCAGTCAACTCAACGATCACATCCTGAATCGGCTTTTCGTGATCTTTGGGATTGATGAAATCAGTCGCACCGAGTTCACGGGCCACGTCGAATTTCGCCGGATTGATATCGATTGCAATGATCCGGGAAGCCTTGGCCATTTTCGCACCAATGATCGCAGCCAGACCGATACCACCCAGACCGAAGATAGCGACAGTGGCACCCTCCTCGACTTTGGCAGTATTGAGCACAGCACCGATGCCGGTGGTGACGCCACAACCCAACAGGCAGACTTTTTCCAGTGGGGCTTCTTTAGGGATTTTCGCCAGGGAAATTTCCGGCACCACGGTGTACTCGGAGAACGTCGAGCAGCCCATGTAGTGGTAAACCGGCTCGCCGTTGTAGCTGAAACGGGTCGTACCATCAGGCATCAGGCCTTTGCCTTGAGTGGCGCGGACTTTCTGGCAAAGGTTGGTTTTGCCGGACTTGCAGAACTTGCACTCGCGGCATTCGGCGGTATACAGCGGGATCACATGATCGCCCACTGCCAGGGAAGTAACGTCCTCGCCGATGGCTTCAACAATACCGCCACCCTCATGCCCCAGGATGCACGGGAATACGCCTTCAGAATCGGCACCGGACAAAGTGTAAGCATCAGTGTGGCAAACGCCGGAGGCGACTGTGCGAATCAATACCTCACCGGCCCTTGGTGCTTCAACGTCGACTTCAACGATTTGCAGCGGTTCATTGGGGGCAAAAGCAACAGCAGCACGTGACTTGATCATCAATCTTTCTCCAACGAGGTTAAAACAATGGACAGAGTGTAAAGCACTGCCGTTTGGTTAATAATCCAGTCAAAAGCAAAACATTATTGCTGAACAGGGATAATCGATGTACATCAACCGCTGGGAAGGCCTGGATGAGTTCGTCGCAGTGGCTGAATGCGCCCAGTTCACGGCAGCAGCTGAACGAATGGGCGTTTCGTCCTCGCACATCAGTCGGCAAATCGCCCGCCTCGAAGAACGCTTGCAGACCCGCCTGCTGTATCGCAGCACCCGACGGGTCGCATTGACTGACGCTGGCCAGACTTTTTTACACCATTGCCAGCGCTTGCAGGACGGTCGCGAGGAAGCCTTGCGGGCGGTAGGTGATTTAACCAGCGAACCCAAAGGCCTGTTGCGTATGACCTGTGCCGTGGCTTACGGCGAGCGGTTTATCACACCACTGGTGACGCGCTTCATGGATTTGTATCCGCAGATCCGGGTGGAGATCCAGTTGAACAACGACACGCTGGACATGGTTCATGAGGGGCTGGATCTGGCCATCAGGCTGGGCCGGTTACAGGATTCCCGCCTGGTCGCCACCCGCCTCGCTCCACGCCGGATGTACCTGTGCGCATCGCCATCCTATCTGGAGCGATACGGTCGGCCGCACAGTGTGTCGGAGCTCAGTCGGCATAATTGCCTGATCGGCAGCAGTGACACCTGGTTACTTCAACAGAACGGACGGGAGTTTTCCCAGCGTGTTCAGGGTAACTGGCGCTGCAACAGCGGGCAGGCGGTGCTGGATGCTGCGCTGCACGGCGTCGGACTGTGTCAATTACCGGATTATTACGTGTTAAGCCATCTGAACACTGGCGCGCTGGTTTCCCTGCTGGAAGCTCATCAACCGCCGAATACAGCAGTCTGGGCGCTGTACCCCCAACAACGACACCTTTCGCCAAAAGTGCGCAAGCTGGTGGATTATCTGAAAGAGGGGTTGGCGATGCGGGATGAGTATCGGTAGGTGGCATACCTGTGGGAAATATTAAGTTCGCCCGCAAGCTGACGTGGGACCGGCTTTAGCCGGGAAGGCGATATTTCTGACGACACATTTCAGTGACGGTGAGGGCCTCTTCCCGGCTAAAGCCGGTCCCACGACATTGCGCCAAGACCTGGGATTGCGCAGAGGCCTCGCTCCAGCAAGATCCACGAATATCAGCGATTAAATTCGCTACGCCGTTGACGCAACCATTCAAGATCCTCAGGACGAGTGACCTTGATGTTATCCGAGCGTCCTTCGATCAATCTGGGCGACTGCCCTGCCCATTCGATGGCAGAGGCTTCATCGGTAATAGCAACGTCGGAAACCAGGCCGTCGGCCAAGGCACGGTGCAGAGCACCCAGGCGAAACATCTGCGGGGTGTACGCCTGCCAGATCAGGCTGCGGTCTACCGTTTCGGTGACCCGGCCATCAGGTCCCGCGCGCTTGAGGGTGTCACGGGCAGGCACGGCCAACAGCCCACCCACCGGATCATCAGCCAGTTCGCCCAGCAGGTTATCCAGGTCCGAGCGTGACAAATTAGGCCGCGCAGCATCATGGACCAGTACCCAATCCTCGTCATCGGCGCCTTGAGCATGCAAATGCAGCAACGCGTTGAGCACTGAATCCGCACGCTCTTTGCCGCCATCGACCCGTGTAATACGCGAATCCAGCGCACACGGCAGATTGGGCCAGTAAGGGTCGTCCACAGCCAGACTGATCACCAGGCCCTTGAGTCGGGGGTGATCGAGGAAACATAGCAGGCTGTGTTCAAGAATCGTCAGGCCGCCCAGTTGCAGGTACTGCTTGGGACGATCTGCGGCCATACGGGCACCGATGCCCGCAGCAGGAATCACTGCCCAGAAGGCAGGAAGAGTGCTCTTGTTCATAGGGTCAGCTTCATTGCGCCAACTGATAGAGCGTTTCGCCGTCCTTGACCATGCCCAGTTCATGACGGGCACGCTCTTCTACGGTTTCCATACCTTTTTTCAATTCAAGCACTTCAGCGTCCATGACCCGATTGCGCTCAAGCAGCGCTTCGTTCTCGGCATGTTGATCAGCGATCTGCTGATTAAGGCTGGCCACTTGCGCCAGACTCCCGTTCCCCACCCACAGGCGATATTGCAGGCCCGCAAGCAACAGGATCAGGACGAGAAACAACCAGTTAGGACTGCGCATTGAATATCAGGTACCCAGTAAAAAAGACAGCAGAGCCGACAACGTGAAGCCAACAATACAACAGGGACTGAGGGCATAGAGCCTGGCGGGGCCAGGCTCTATAGCGGTGCAAGCCGCATCAATGCTGATCAATCATCCGGGAAAGCAGGTGATTGTCACAGCACCGGCTGTCTTTTTACCATCTCGGTGTCAGCCGAGAAACTCGCCGCGACCACGATATACCGCCTTCGAACCCAGTTGCTCTTCAATACGCAGCAGCTGGTTGTACTTGGAGATACGATCGGAACGGCTCAACGAACCGGTTTTGATCTGACCTGCAGAGGTGCCCACTGCCAGATCGGCAATCGTAGAGTCTTCGGTTTCGCCGGAACGGTGCGAGATAACAGCGGTGTAACCAGCAGCCTTGGCCATCTGAATGGCTTCCAGCGTTTCGGTCAGGGTACCGATCTGGTTGAACTTGATCAGAATCGAGTTACCGATCTTCTTGTCGATACCTTCCTTCAGGATCTTGGTGTTGGTCACGAACAGGTCGTCACCTACCAGTTGCACCTTGTCACCGATCTTGTCGGTGAGGATCTTCCAGCCATCCCAATCGGACTCATCAAGACCGTCTTCAATGGAGATGATCGGGTGCTTGCTGACCAGATCAGCCAGGTAGTCAGCGAAACCGGCGGAATCGTACTCGCCTTCTTCACTCAACACATACTTGCCGTTCTTGTAGAACTCGCTGGCCGCGCAGTCCAGTGCCAGAGTCACGTCGGTACCCAGCTTGTAGCCCGCATTGGCAACAGCTTCGGCGATGGCGTCCAGTGCATCGGCATTGGAGTTGAGGTCGGGGGCGAAACCACCTTCGTCACCGACGGCAGTGTTCAGGCCACGAGCCTTCAGCACAGCTTTGAGGTGATGGAAAATTTCGGTGCCCCAGCGCAGGCCTTCGGAGAAGGTCTTGGCGCCGACAGGCTGAATCATGAATTCCTGGATGTCGATGTTGTTATCGGCATGCTCGCCACCGTTGATGATGTTCATCATCGGAACCGGCATCGAGTAAACACCCGGCGTACCGTTCAGGTTGGCAATGTGCGCGTACAGCGGCAGGTCCTGATCCTGGGCAGCGGCTTTAGCTGCGGCCAGAGAAACAGCAAGGATCGCGTTGGCGCCCAGGCTGGCTTTATTGTCAGTACCGTCCAGAGCAATCATGGCGCGGTCCAGCGCTTGCTGGTCGACCGGATCCTTGCCCAGCAACAGGTCGCGAATCGGACCGTTGATGTTGGCTACAGCCTTGAGAACGCCCTTGCCCAGGTAACGGCTCTTGTCGCCATCACGCAGCTCCAGCGCCTCGCGCGAGCCGGTTGAAGCACCGGACGGAGCGCAGGCGCTGCCGATGATGCCGTTGTCGAGGAGCACATCTGCTTCCACGGTGGGATTGCCACGGGAGTCGAGAACTTCACGACCTTTGATGTCGACGATTTTTGCCATTGTTGTAAACACTCCAAGATTGACGAAAACGACGCAGCTGGGAAATGCCTGTCGCTCAAGGGCTCATTACAGGGCAGACCTTAGAGCGACAAACCCCGACCTGAGGTCGGGGGATGTAAGCGTGCGGCACTTTACCGGAGGCTAACCTGCCGGAGAAGTCCGATTTAAGCGGTTTCTACTGCCGGGAAGCTTTTGACCAACTCATCCAGCGCCTTGAGCTGCGCCAGGAATGGCTCCAGCTTGTCCAGACGCAAGGCGCAAGGGCCGTCGCATTTGGCATTGTCCGGATCAGGATGAGCTTCAAGGAACAATCCAGCGAGGTTTTGACTCATGCCAGCCTTCGCCAGTTCCAATACCTGCGCACGACGACCGCCAGCAGAGTCCGAACGACCGCCCGGCATCTGCAGGGCATGGGTCACGTCGAAAAATACCGGGTAGTTGAACTGCTTCATGATGCCAAAGCCGAGCATGTCCACAACCAGGTTGTTGTAGCCAAAACTGGTGCCGCGCTCGCAGAGGATCAATTGGTCGTTACCGGCTTCTTCGCACTTGCTCAGGATGTGTTTCATTTCCTGAGGGGCAAGGAACTGGGCTTTCTTGATGTTGATCACAGCGCCAGTGCGGGCCATGGCAACCACCAGATCGGTCTGACGCGACAGGAAAGCCGGCAACTGAATGATGTCGCAGACTTCAGCAACGACTTTCGCCTGCTCTGGCTCATGCACGTCAGTGATCAACGGCACATTGAAGGTCTTTTTGACTTCTTCAAAGATCCGCATGCCCTCTTCCAGGCCCGGACCACGATAAGAGTGCATCGACGAACGGTTAGCTTTGTCGAAACTGGCCTTGAATACATAAGGGATACCGAGCTTTTCGGTAACCCGTACGTACTCCTCGCAAATCTGCATGGCCATGTCCCGGGACTCAAGAACGTTCATGCCACCAAAAAGCACCATTGGCTTGTCGTTGGCGATGTCGATTGAGCCTACGCGGATAGTTTTCTGAGCCATGTTCTGAGTTTCCCGAATCAAGAATTTTTCTTGTGTTGAGTAAGTGCAGCCTTGACGAAGCCACTGAACAGCGGGTGACCGTCGCGAGGTGTCGAGGTGAACTCAGGGTGGAACTGGCAAGCCACAAACCATGGATGATCTGGTGCTTCGACCACTTCGACCAGCGCGCCATCACCGGAACGACCCGACACTTTCAGGCCGGCTTCCAGCAACTGCGGCAGCAGATTGTTGTTCACTTCGTAGCGATGACGATGACGCTCAACGATCACGTCGCTGGCGTAGCAGTCATGCACCAGCGAGCCCGGCTCAAGCTGACACTCCTGAGCCCCCAGGCGCATGGTGCCGCCCAGGTCGGAGCTTTCGGTACGGGTTTCAACAGCGCCAGTGGCGTCAGCCCACTCGGTGATCAGACCCACAACGGCGTGCGCGCCGTTGCGATCGAATTCGGTGGAGTTGGCGTCTTTCCAGCCCAGCACGTTACGAGCGTACTCGATCACGGCCACTTGCATGCCCAGGCAGATACCCAGATACGGAACCTTGTTTTCACGAGCAAACTGAACGGCAGTGATCTTGCCTTCAACGCCACGCAAACCGAAGCCGCCTGGAACCAGAATCGCATCGACACCTTCCAGCAGCGCGGTGCCCTGGTTCTCGATGTCTTCAGAGTCGATATAGCGCAGATTGACCTTGGTACGGTTGGTGATGCCAGCGTGACTCATCGCTTCGATCAGCGACTTGTAAGCGTCCAGCAGCTCCATGTATTTACCGACCATGGCGATGGTGACTTCATGCTCAGGGTTGAGCTTGGCGTCTACCACAGCGTCCCACTCGGACAGGTCTGCGCTGTTGCATTGCAGACCGAAGCGCTCGACGACGAAATCGTCGAGGCCCTGGGAGTGCAGGATGCCCGGAATCTTGTAGATGGTATCGGCGTCTTCCAGCGCGATAACGGCACGCTCTTCCACGTTGGTGAACTGAGCGATCTTGCGACGCGACGAAATGTCGATCGGGTGATCTGAGCGGCATACCAGAACGTCAGGCTGCAGACCGATGGAACGCAACTCCTTCACCGAATGCTGGGTCGGCTTGGTTTTGGTTTCGCCAGCGGTCGCGATGTAAGGAACCAGCGTCAGGTGCATCAGCATGGCGCGCTTGGCGCCCACTTCGAAGCGCAACTGACGGATCGCTTCCAGGAACGGTTGCGATTCGATATCACCCACGGTGCCGCCAATCTCGACCAGAGCGACGTCGGCATCGCCTGCGCCCTTGATGATCCGGCGTTTGATTTCGTCGGTGATGTGCGGAATAACCTGAATGGTCGCACCCAGATAATCACCACGGCGCTCTTTGCGCAGGACGTGTTCGTACACACGGCCAGTGGTGAAGTTGTTGTTCTGGGTCATGGTCGTGCGGATGAACCGCTCGTAGTGGCCAAGGTCCAGGTCGGTTTCAGCGCCGTCATGCGTAACGAACACCTCACCGTGCTGGAACGGGCTCATGGTACCCGGATCGACGTTGATGTAGGGGTCAAGCTTGAGCATGGTGACCTTAAGTCCCCGCGCCTCCAGGATGGCCGCCAATGAAGCCGAGGCAATGCCTTTCCCCAATGAAGAAACAACACCGCCCGTGACGAAGATGTAGCGCGTCATGAAAAACCCTAGAAGTCTGCGTTAAAGCGGTCAGAGCCGCCGGGGAAAGCGAAGGAAGGCCGAAGCCCCCGATTACCGACAAAACTCACGGTGAACTCCCGAACTGCTGCGTTGAAACGGACTGACTGAAAAAGCCTGTCAATTGCGCGCCACATGTCAAGAATCATCCAGCAAAGACTGGTTGGTAACCGGCAACTCATGTCGATCCAAAAGGATCCACAGAAGCTGTATCAAGAAGGGAGCGTAGTCTACCGGAATTGGGCTTTCAGCTCAAACTTTGGTCATTCGTCGGCGGCACCCAGCGCAGGATGAAGCTTTCATGGCCGCAAACATTGAGCGCAGGCAGGTTTGCCACCGCCAGAATTTCGCCGCTACGGAACAGCAGCGGCAATCGGCCGCGGACAAATATCGGTATTTCGCGCTCATTGAGCAGACGCTTGAGATCGCGATGTCCGCGGTCGGGCAGACTGAGAACTTCTCCTCCCTGGCGATAGCGAACCTCCAGCACTCCGGAAGGCAGTTCACCGTCAATGAAAAGCTGACCGTTATCGGGCAGCTTCAGCGCATGCCGCGCATCCGTCCATGGCTGAGCGGACGGCATCAGGGGTTTTAGCCAATTGTCGGAAAGCCACCAGATGCGCCCCTGATCACGATGCAACTCGCCATCGGCCAAACGCCATACCGGGTGCCCGCCCTGCCCTGCGTCTCGCAGAGTCTCCCAGCCAACCCAATGATCGCTGTCCGGCAGACGCGTCAGCGGGGCCAGCCAATGGCGCAGAGCATTGCGTTGGCGCGAGGGCGAAAGGCCAGCCAGGGCGGGCAAGGCCAGCGAGGGAAGCTCTAGCCAATCGAATGCATGGCTGGATTCGGCCGACGCGAGATCGACCCGGGCCAGTTCCTCAAGCAACTGCTGCGCTTCATTCAGGTGGGCGGCCGTGCGCGCCATATTTGCGGTTGCCTGCGGCCAGCGGGATCTCAATGCGGGCAGCACCTGATTGCGCAGGTAGTTGCGCGAATAATGAGAGTCTTCGTTGCTGGGATCTTCGACCCACAGCAGATGGTGCTCGCGGGCGTAGGCCTCCAGCTCTTCCCGGGAAATACTCAACAAGGGCCTGACTAGCTGCCCCTGCCCCAAGCTGCGGCTAACCGGCATCCCCGCCAGCCCCCGCACTCCGGTGCCTCGCAACAATCTGAACAGCAGGGTTTCAGCCTGATCGTCCTGATGTTGCCCCGTCAGCAGCACTTCATTTTCAGCAAGGCACTCACTGAACGCGTTATAACGCGCCTCACGCGCTGCCTGCTCAAGGCTTGCGCCCGACTTCACCTGCACGCTGATTACTTGCAAAGAAACGCCAAGCGCCTCGCAAACCTGTTGGCAATGCAGCGGCCAGGCGTCAGCGACAGCCTGGAGGCCGTGATGGACATGGATAGCGGTTAACGGCGGTAAATTTTCGCGTTTGGCGAGTCCAGCCAGAAGGTGAAGCAAGACAGTGGAATCAAGACCACCAGAGAAACCGATGTGCCATGCAGGCGCGTTACGCCAGGGTGCCAAGGCTTGAAGAAGCTTGGCGGGGAGATCATGACCGGAAGGCCTGAATAGATACATCAGCGTTGTCTGACCTGTTGGAGCGAGGCTTGCCCGCGAAAGCGTAGTATCAGTCAGCGTATGTATAAGCTGCAATTACGCCTTCGCGGGCAAGCCTCGCTCCAACAAGAGATTACAAACCGTAACTCATCAAGCGCTCATAACGACGAGCCAGCAGCGCGTCGCTATCGAACTTCTTGAGCATGGCCAACTGGCTGCTCAATTCCTGGCGGATTTCCAGCGCAGCGGCGGCCGGGTCGCGATGCGCGCCGCCCAGAGGCTCGGCGATGACCTTATCAACGATACCCAGACCTTTCAGGCGATCAGCCGTGATGCCCATGGCTTCGGCAGCGTCAGGTGCCTTTTCCGCGGTTTTCCACAGAATCGACGCGCAACCTTCCGGTGAGATAACCGCGTAGGTGGAGTACTGCAACATGTTCAACTGATCGCAGACACCGATTGCCAGTGCGCCGCCAGAACCGCCTTCACCAATAACAGTGGCGATGATTGGCGTTTTCAGACGTGCCATGACGCGCAGGTTCCAGGCAATCGCTTCGCTCTGGTTACGTTCCTCAGCGTCGATACCCGGATAAGCGCCCGGCGTGTCGATGAAGGTCAGGATCGGCATCTTGAAACGCTCGGCCATCTCCATCAGACGACAGGCTTTGCGATAGCCTTCAGGGCGTGGCATGCCGAAGTTACGACGAACCTTTTCACGCACTTCACGGCCTTTCTGATGGCCGATAATCATGACCGGCTGACCTTCCAGACGGGCAACACCACCGACAATGGCGGCGTCGTCGGAGAAGTGACGGTCGCCATGCAGCTCATCGAACTCGGTGAAGATGTGCTGAATGTAGTCCAGAGTGTACGGACGACGCGGGTGACGCGCCATGCGTGCAATCTGCCAACTGGTCAGGTTGCCGAAAATGCTTTCGGTCAGCGTGTTGCTCTTGTCTTGCAGTCGCGAGATTTCATCGCCGATGTTCAGCGAGTTGTCATTACCCACCAAGCGCAATTCTTCAATCTTGGCTTGCAGGTCAGCGATCGGCTGTTCGAAATCAAGAAAATTCGGGTTCATAGGCATCCGTCTTGGGTCGACGGCCAAGAGGCCGGCCGGTTGATCCGTTAGCGCCTTACCTTACGGGAACAGGCGCATTCAGGTCGAGTTTAAAAATTCTGGGCTGATGCTTTCAGCGATACTGCAGGAAGACGTTCTCACGCCCGAACTGGTCACGCAGAGCTTGAATCAAGCTGTCCGCGGGATCAATTCGCCACGCTTCACCAAACTGCAGCAACGCCTTGGCATCCAGCCCGGTGTAATCCAGGGTAATCGGACAAGCACCGCGGTGGCGTTTGCACAGATCGCCCAGCCAGCGTAGCCGATCGCCTTTGAGCGCTTCGGCACGCACAGTCAGGCGCAAGCTTTCTGCCAGATTGGTGCGCGCATCTTCGATGCTCATCACCCGCTTGGCACGCAAGCGCAAACCACCAGAGAAATCGTCGTTGCTGACCTCGCCTTCGACCACCACCATCGCGTCGGTCTGCAGCAAGGCCTGCGCCGAATGGAACGCTTCGGCAAACAGCGAAGCTTCTATTCGTCCAGAGCGGTCGTCAAGGGTGATAAACCCCATCTTGTCGCCCTTCTTGTTCTTCATGACGCGCAACGCAATGATCAGACCCGCGACGGTCTGAGTATCACGCGCAGGCTTGAGATCGATGATTCGTTGACGTGCGAAGCGACGAATCTCGCCTTCATATTCGTCGATCGGGTGACCGGTCAGGTACAGACCAAGGGTTTCTTTCTCACCGCGCAAACGGTCTTTGAGGCTACCTTCCTTGGCCTTGCGGTGATTGGCGTACACATCGGTATCTTCTTCGACGAACAATCCGCCAAACAGGTCCGAGTGACCGCTGTCGTGACTGCGTGCCGTCTGCTCGGCGGCCTGAATCGCTTCTACCAGCGAAGCCAGCAACACCGCGCGGTTGCGGTCAATGTTGGCTTGGTACGCTTTAGGTTCGGTCTCGAAATAGGGGCCGAGACGATCAAGTGCGCCACTGCGAATCAGACCATCAAGGGTCCGTTTGTTGACGCGTTTGAGGTCAACACGGGCGCAGAAATCGAACAGATCCTTGAACGGTCCGTCTTCGCGGGCTTCGGTTATTGCTTCAACCGGGCCTTCACCCACACCCTTGATCGCGCCAAGGCCATAGATGATCCGGCCGTCTTCGCTCACTGTGAACTTGTATTCGGACGTGTTCACATCCGGCGCATCCAGGCGCAGCTTCATGATTCGCACTTCCTCGATCAAGGTCACGACCTTGTCGGTGTTGTGCATATCCGCCGAAAGCACCGCTGCCATGAACGGCGCCGGGTAATGCGCTTTCAGCCAGGCCGTCTGGTACGACACCAGGCCATAGGCCGCCGAGTGAGATTTGTTGAAGCCGTAACCGGCGAACTTCTCCACCAGGTCGAAAATGTTACCCGCCAGATCCGGGTCGATATTGTTGGTCTTGCAACCCTCAATGAAGCCGCCCCGCTGCTTGGCCATTTCTTCGGGTTTTTTCTTACCCATGGCCCGACGCAGCATGTCCGCACCACCGAGGGTATAACCGGCCATGACCTGGGCAATCTGCATCACCTGTTCCTGGTACAGGATGATGCCGTAGGTTGGCGCCAGCACCGGCTTGAGTCCGTCGTACTGGTAATCGACGTGAGGGTAGGACAACTCCGCACGACCGTGCTTACGGTTGATGAAGTCGTCTACCATGCCCGATTGCAGCGGCCCCGGACGGAACAGGGCCACCAGTGCGATCAAGTCTTCCAGACAGTCAGGCTTGAGCTTTTTGATCAGCTCCTTCATACCGCGCGACTCAAGCTGGAACACCGCGGTGGTTTCAGCTTTTTGCAGCAACTGATAAGTCGGTGCGTCATCCAGCGGGATGAAGGCGATATCCAGAGGCTCTTCGTTGACCTTGGCACGATCACGGTTAATCGTTTTCAGCGCCCAGTCGATGATGGTCAGGGTCCGCAGACCGAGGAAGTCGAACTTCACCAGCCCCGCAGCCTCGACGTCATCCTTGTCGAACTGGGTCACCAGACCGCTGCCCTCTTCATCGCAATAGATAGCCGAGAAGTCAGTCAGTTTGGTCGGTGCGATAACCACACCACCGGCGTGCTTGCCGACGTTACGCACAATACCTTCAAGCTTGCGCGCCATCTCCCAGATTTCGGCAGCCTCTTCATCGACCTTGAGGAAATCCCGCAGGATTTCCTCTTGTTCGTAGGCTTTCTCAAGGGTCATGCCGACTTCGAACGGGATCATTTTCGACAGGCGATCAGCCAGTCCGTAAGACTTGCCCTGCACCCGCGCCACGTCCCGCACCACCGCCTTGGCGGCCATGGAACCGAAGGTGATGATCTGGCTGACCGCATTCCGGCCGTATTTCTCGGCCACGTAGTCGATCACACGGTCCCGGCCATCCATACAGAAGTCGACGTCGAAGTCGGGCATGGATACCCGTTCCGGGTTCAGGAAGCGTTCGAACAGCAGGTCATATTCGAGAGGATCAAGGTCAGTAATCTTCTGTACATAAGCCACCAGCGACCCGGCACCCGATCCCCGACCGGGGCCTACCGGTACGCCGTTGCTCTTGGCCCACTGGATAAAGTCCATAACGATCAGGAAGTAACCGGGAAAGCCCATCTGGATGATGATATCCAGCTCGAAATTCAACCGGTCAACATACACCTGACGCTTGGCTTCATAGTCCGGCGTCGTCTCTTTAGGCCAAAGTACCGCGAGGCGCTCTTCAAGCCCCTCGAACGAAACCTTACGGAAATACTCGTCGATGGTCATGCCATCAGGAATCGGGTAATCAGGCAGGAAGTGAGTGCCCAGCTTCACATCGATGTTGCAGCGCTTGGCGATTTCCACCGAGTTTTCCAGCGCTTCGGGCAGGTCGCTGAACAGCTCGGCCATTTCCTCGGCGCTTTTCAGGTACTGCTGATCGCTGTAATTGTGCGAGCGACGCGGGTCATCCAGCGCACGCCCTTCACCGATGCAGACACGGGTTTCGTGTGCTTCGAAATCTTCCTGCTTGATGAATCGCACATCGTTGGTTGCCACCAGCGGCGCACCATGGCGCTCGGCCAGGGCTACTGCGGCGTGCAGATGTTCTTCGTCATTGGGGCGGTTGGTGCGCTGCACTTCGACATAGAAACGATCAGGAAACACCGCCATCCATTCGCGCAACAGCTGGTCGGCATCGGCGGGGTTGTTACCCAGCAACGCCATGCCGATCTCACCCTCTTTCGCCGCTGACAGCGCGATCAGGCCTTCGTTGGCTTCAGCCACCCACTCGCGCTCAATGATGATCTGGCCGTTGCGTTGACCATCAATGAAGCCACGGGAAATCAGTTCGGTGAGGTTGCGGTAGCCCTTGGCATTCATGACCAGCAGGCTGATGCGGCTCAACGCTGCATCTTCGTCCTTGTTCGACAGCCACAGGTCTGCGCCACAGATAGGCTTGATCCCCGCGCCCATTGCCGCCTTGTAGAACTTGACCAGCGAGCACAGGTTGTTCTGATCTGTCACCGCCACAGCGGGCATATTCATGGCCGCAAGGGTTTTGACCAGCGGCTTGACCCGTACCAGGCCATCGACCAGCGAATATTCGGTGTGCAGGCGTAGATGAACGAAAGAAGCCGGCATGGAGATCCTATAGCGCTAGAACAAAAACGAAGGCCCGGATTGTACCGGGCCTTTTGTAAAACATCAGCCCACTGTCAGCTCAATGGGAAAATCGACGTCGAAGACATTGTCGACTGGATCATTGCATCCCGCGCTGCATAGGCAGCACGCACCGGTCCGAATGAGCGCCTGTGAATCGGCGTTGGCCCGAGACGCGCAAGGGCTTCGAGATGCACCGGTGTCGGGTAGCCCTTGTGTCCACCGATCCCGTAACCGGGATATTTGAGTTCCATGGCGGCCATCTCACGGTCACGGCTGACCTTGGCCAGAATGGAAGCAGCAGCAATCGCCGGAACCTTGGAGTCGCCCTGAACCACCGGCGCACTGGGGACCGACAACTGCGGGCAACGATTGCCGTCGATCAAGGCCAGTTTCGGCGTGACCATCAGGCCTTCCACAGCACGCTTCATGGCCAGCATGGTGGCGTGCAGGATGTTCAGCTGATCAATCTCTTCGACTTCTGCCCGGGCAATGTGCCAGGACAGTGCTTTCTCGCAGATTTCCTCGAACAGCAGCTCGCGCTTTGCCTCTGTCAGCTTCTTCGAGTCATTGAGCCCCAGAATCGGACGACGAGGATCGAGAATGACCGCGGCGGTCACCACAGCACCACAAAGGGGACCACGGCCCACTTCATCAACGCCAGCAACCAGTTCTTCTACGAGATTGAAATCCAGACCCATTTGCATTGAACGCGAACTCACAGTGAAGGCGAATGACCAATCAGGTTCAACACCGCTTCAGCGGCCTGATTGGATGCATCGCGACGCAAGGTCCGGTGTATTTCGTCAAAACCTTCAGTCTGCACCAGGCCGTCATCCAGAAGCGGCAGCAATTGCTGCACCAATGCATCAGCAGTGGCGTCATCCTGCAACAGCTCCGGCACCAACAGGCGCTGAGCCAAAAGATTGGGCAGCGAGACGTACGGGCTTTTCACCAGACGCTTGAGTATCCAAAAAGTAAGCGGTGCCATGCGATAGGCAACCACCATGGGGCGCTTGTACAGCAGTGCTTCAAGCGTCGCCGTGCCCGATGCAATCAACACCGCATCGCAGGCGGCCAGCGCTACATGAGAGCGGCCATCGAGCAACAATACCGGCAAATCCCGCCCCTGCAATAATTGCTCGATCTGCACACGACGCTGGGGGCTGGCACACGGCAAGACAAATCTGACCTCGGGGCACACAGCCCGCAGACGCTCGGCGGCCTCGAAGAACAAGCTGCCCAGACGCCCGACTTCACCACCACGACTCCCCGGCATCAGCGCAACAACCGGACCATCACCGAGGCCTAGTTCGGCACGAGCAGCAGCACGATCGGCATGCAGCGGGATGGTATCGGCCAGCGGATGCCCGACAAACTTGACCGGCACGCCTTTCTCTTCATAGAAGCGAGCCTCGAAGGGCAGCAACGTCAGCATCAGATCGCAGCCTTCACGAATCTTGAGAACGCGCTTCTGCCGCCACGCCCACACCGATGGGCTCACGTAATGAACCGTTTTGATGCCGGCACGACGCAGTTGAAGCTCGATATTGAGGGTGAAATCCGGCGCATCGATGCCGATAAAAACGTCTGGCTTTTGATCAATCAGAGTCTGGATCAGCGCTTTGCGTTTGGCCAACAACTCACGCAAACGACCCAACACCTCAACCAGCCCCATGACCGAAAGGCGTTCCATCGGGAAATAGGAGACCATACCTTCGGCCTCCATCAGCGGGCCGCCGACGCCGATGAACTCAACCTGAGGGTGACGCACCTTGATGGCACGCATGAGACCGGATCCGAGAATATCCCCGGACGCCTCGCCAGCGACTAACGCGACACGCAATACGCTGGACATGATTAGCGGGTGATGCCGCGGGTCGAGGTCTGGATGGACTCAAGAAACACAGCCACCTCAGGGAACTGGGCAGCAGGCTCAGCCAGCTCGGCGATGGCCTGATCAACCGTCAGCCCTTGGCGATAAACCACTTTGTAGGCACGGCGCAAGGCGTGAATGGCTTCTTCACTGAAGCCGCGACGACGCATGCCCTCGAAGTTCATGCTCCGGGCCTCGGCAGGGTTCCCGAACACGGTTACAAACGCAGGAACGTCCTTGCCAATGGCGGTACCCATGCCGGAAAAGCTATGGGCGCCAATGTGGCAGTACTGATGGACAAGCGTGAAACCGGACAGGATCGCCCAATCTGCCACGTGCACATGACCCGCCAACGCAGTGTTGTTGACCAGAATGCAGTTATTGCCGATGACACTATCATGGCCGATATGTGCATAGGCCATGATCAGATTATGGTCGCCAATCGTGGTTTCGGCACGGTCCTGAATGGTGCCGCGATGAATCGTCACGCCTTCGCGAATCACATTGTGATCGCCAATGACCAGACGCGTCTCCTCACCTTTGTACTTGAGATCGGGCGTGTCCTCGCCTACCGATGAAAACTGGTAAATGCGATTGTGCTTACCGATCCGGGTCGGGCCACGCAGAATCACGTGAGGCCCAACCACTGTACCCTCGCCAATTTCCACACCAGCTCCGATGATCGACCAAGGGCCGACCTCCACATTGTCAGCCAGGATGGCTGTCGGATCGATGATTGCGCGAGGGTCAATTAAACTCATAGTTTACGTTCCGCACAGATGATTTCTGCGGAGCAAACCGGCTTGCCGTCAACGGAAGCGCTGCACTCGAACTTCCAGATCTGACGCTTGCAGCTGAGGAACTTCGCTTCAAGAATCAACTGGTCGCCCGGCAGCACTGGCTGACGGAAACGCAGTTTGTCCGAGCCCACGAAATAATACAGCGTACCGTCGGCAGGCTTGGCACCCAGCATTTTGAAACCAAGGATACCGGCAGCCTGTGCCATCGCTTCAATGATCAACACGCCCGGCATGATTGGATGCGCCGGAAAGTGGCCGTTGAAGAACGGCTCATTGATGCTGACGTTTTTATAGGCGCGAATACTTTTGCTCTCGACATCGAGCTCTACTACACGGTCTACCAGCAGGAACGGGTAGCGGTGCGGCAGGTATTCACGAATTTCGTTGATGTCCATCATTTCGAGGGGAAGCCTGTAGTCAAGATTGGGAGTGCGCGGCAATTGCGCTGCACTCCTCTGCAAATCAAGGAAGCAATTTATCGGCAGTGCACGCTTGATATGAAAAAAGTATCAGCCATCTGATGAAGCATTAACGCCTGAGGTCACTCCCTCAACAATCTTTTCCAGCTTTTGCAGTCGACGTGCCATGTCGTCGAGCTTGCGAATACGTGCAGCGCTTTTGCGCCATTCGCCCGCAGGCTGCATTGCCGTACCAGACGAGTAAGAACCCGGCTCGGTAATGGAGTGGGTCACCATCGTCATGCCGGTAATGAAGACACCGTCACAAATGTCGATATGGCCTACCAGCCCGACACCACCGGCCAGCATGCAGTGCTTGCCGATTCTGGTACTGCCGGAGATACCCACACAAGCCGCCATGGCAGTGTGATCACCGATCTGCACGTTGTGAGCGATCTGAATCTGGTTATCCAGCTTCACACCGTTACCAATGCGGGTATCGGCCAACGCGCCACGATCAATGGCGGTATTCACGCCAATTTCCACATCGTCACCGATCAGTACGCCACCAATCTGGGCGATCTTCTGCCAGATACCCTTCTCGTTGGCGAAACCGAAGCCCTCGCCCCCCAGAACGGCACCTGACTGAATGACCACACGCTTACCGATGCGTACATCGTGATAGAGCGTCACCCGCGGAGCGAGCCAGCCGCCTTCACCGATTTCGCAACGGGCACCAATGAAACAGTGCGCCCCAACAGTAACGCCTGCTGCAATACACGCCCCACTCTCAATCACAGCAAACGCGCCGATGCTCGCAGCAGGATCAATCTGCGCATCATCAGCGATGACTGCCGTCGGATGAACTCCGGCAGCGGCCTTTGGCTTAGGATCGAACAGATGGGAAATACGCGCGTAGGCCAGATAGGGATCCGGTACCAGCAACGCATCGCCAGCATACGAATCAGCATCTGCAGGCTTCAATAGCAACGCAGAGGCTTGAGTATCAACGAGGAATTTACGGTATTGCGGATTTGCCAGGAAGCTGACCTGACCTGGACCGGCCTCTTGCAAAGTGGCCAGCCCGGTAATTTCTTTATCCGCGGAGCCACGTAGCGTGGCCCCGAGGAACTCGGCCAATTGACCGAGCTTGATAGTAGCGGTCATAGGTTACTTCAG
Source organism: Pseudomonas sp. Irchel 3A5 (assembly GCF_900187575.1). Taxonomy (NCBI): domain Bacteria; kingdom Pseudomonadati; phylum Pseudomonadota; class Gammaproteobacteria; order Pseudomonadales; family Pseudomonadaceae; genus Pseudomonas; species Pseudomonas sp. Irchel 3A5. Next base: position 443,582 of record NZ_FYDU01000003.1, read on the forward strand.
CTGGTTCATGCGCTCGATGACCTGGCGAGTAACGTCGTACTGTGGCTTGACGTCAATCACTGCACCGCGCTCGAAGACCAGGTCAAAAGCACCTTTCTTGATCACTTCTTCAACTGCCTGATCCAGCTTAGGCTTGAGTTGCTTGAGCATTTCGCGGTCGGCAACGGCTTTGGCTTCGTTCAGTTCCTTGGACTGGAACTGGAAGTCACGGGCTTTTTGCTTGAATTCAAGCTCAAGACGCTCGCGCTCAGGCTGGGCCATTTTGTCGCCACCGCTCACCAGACGATCCTGAATGCCTTTGGCGCTGCTTTCCAGGGTTTTCAGTTTGGTCAGTTGCGGACCGAACTTCTTCTCTGCATCAACGGCATATTTCTTGGCCGCATCAGATTCCAGCAACGCCATCTGGTAGTTCAGAACGGCAATTTTCATGTCGGCAAAAGCCGGACCTGCTGCCAAAACGGTTGCCAGCAGTACCAATTGAGTCAACTTACGCACGGTGTACTCCTACAGAATTCGCTGTCGTTATCTAAAGTCAGACGCTTAGAAAGTCTGACCAAGGGAAAATTGGAAAACCTGGGTTTCAGTATCGTCATCCGGTTTCTTGATCGGCATCGCCAAGGCGAAGCTGAGAGGACCGAGGGCGGTAACCCATGTCACACCTACACCAACGGAACTGGCCATGCCGGACAGATCAATGTCGTTACATTCAACCTTCTTGCCATTGCGCGTCCGGGTGTCGTCGCAGTTGGTGTCGAATACGTTACCGACGTCCCAGAACAGCGAAGTGCGCAGGGAGCGTTGGTCTTTGATGAAGGGCAGAGGGAACATAACCTCTACACCACCTTGAACAAGAACGTTGCCGCCGAATGGGAGCGGGTCCTGATCCGGGTCAGGCCTAGTGCCGTTTTTGCCGGTACTTGGAGTACTGCGCGGGCCAAGCGTACTGTCTTTGAAGCCACGAACCGAGTTGAAGCCACCGGCATAGTAGTTTTCATAGAACGGCAGACCCGAGGTCGAACCATAGCCATCGCCGTAACCCAACTCGGTGTGCAGACGCAGGGTGTAGTTATCGGTAATCGGGTGGAAGTATTGGGCGCGGTAGTCGAGTTTGTAGAACGACAGGTCGCTGCCCGGCAAGGTAGTTTCAAATGTCAGGCTTTGTGAGTGACCACGAGTCGCCAGCACACCTTTGTTCAAGGTCGACTCGGACCAGCCGACCGAGCCCTTGAAGTTCAGGTACTTGTCGCCTTCCTGGTTCACGAAGTCAAAGATTTCGTCAACGGTATAGGTACCGGTCTTGATTTCGTCCTGCTGTACGGTCAGGCCGTAAGTCAGACGCGAAGTCTCGTTGATCGGGTAACCCATGCTTATGCCAGCACCCAGGCTGTCTACCGCATAGCTCGCAACGTCGACGTCAAGGTCGTCGTAGTCGGTGGTGCGGTAGAACGCGTTGTAACCCAGGCTCACACCATCAGCAGTCCAATACGGATCGACATAGCTGAAGTTGTAACGGCTCTGGTATTCGCTGCGAGTCAAGCCGATGCTGACCTTGTTACCGGTACCGAGGAAGTTGTTCTGGCTGATCGAACCACCGAGGATCAGGCCAGCGCTTTGAGCGAAACCGACACTGGCGGTGATCGAGCCGGAGGCCTGCTCTTCCACGGCATAGTTAACGTCAACCTGATCGTCGGTACCCGGAACAGCCGGGGTTTCGACGTTCACTTCTTTAAAGAAGCCCAGACGATCCAGACGAGTCTTGGACTGGTCGATCAGGTAGGTCGAAGCCCAGCCACCTTCCATCTGACGCATTTCACGGCGCAGCACTTCGTCAGCAGACTTGGTGTTACCACGGAAGTTGATGCGGTTTACGTAAGCACGCTTGCCTGGATCAACCACGAAGGTGATGTCGACGGTGTGATCTTCGTCGTTAGGTGTCGGCACGCCGTTGACGTTGGCGAAGGTATAGCCTTCGTTACCCAGACGACGGGTGATCAGTTCGGACGTCGTGGTCATGACCTTGCGCGAGAACACCTGGCCTGGTTTGACCAGCAGCAGGGATTTGACCTGATCTTCCGGAACCTTGAGGTCACCGCTCAGCTTGACCGACTTGACGCTGTACTTCTGGCCTTCGTTGACGTTGACCGTGATGTAGACGTTTTTCTTGTCAGGCGTGATCGAGACCTGAGTCGAGGCGATATCCATGTTGATATAGCCGCGATCGAGATAGTAGGAACGCAGACGCTCGAGGTCGCCGGAAAGTTTTTCCCGGGCGTACTTGTCGTCGTTCTTGAAGAAAGAAAGCCAGTTGGTGGTCTTGAGCTCGAACAGGTCGATCAGGTCTTCATCAGGGAAGACGCTGTTACCCACCACGTTGATGTGTTGGATAGACGCTACGGTGCCTTCATTGATGTTGATCTTCAGGCCAACCCGGTTGCGTGGCTGAGCAACGACTTCAGTTGCGACTTCAGCCGAATAGCGGCCTTGAGCAACATACTGGCGCTGCAGTTCGTTACGCACACCTTCAAGAGTTGCCCGCTGGAAGATTTCGCCTTCAGCCAGACCCGACTGTTTCAGACCCTTCATCAGGTCTTCAGTGGAGATGGCTTTGTTGCCTTCGATTTCAATACTCGCGACAGATGGACGCTCGACGACGGTGATGACCAGCACGTTGCCGTCACGACCCAACTGGATATCCTGGAAGAATCCGGTTTTGAACAGTGCGCGAGTGGCATCCACCAGACGACCATCATCCGCTTGCTCGCCAACGTTCAGCGGCAACGCACCAAATACACTGCCCGCGGATACCCGCTGCAGGCCATTGACACGGATATCGGAGATAGTGAAGGACTCGGCGTGAACTTCGGCAATCATCAGTACGGCAAGAACCGCAGTTAGCAGCAGACGTTTCATGAAGTCCTTTCTTATTCCAACTGGCAATAAACAAACTGCCGCAAAATGCGGCAGATTCGCAACTCAGCAAAGCTAAGCTTTACAGTCGACCCAGATCGTTGACCAGTGCGAGCAACATAACGCCCACCACCAGACTGATACCAATCTGAATCCCCCAACCTTGAACCCTGTCTGAAAGGGGGCGACCACGTGCCCACTCAATCAGATAGAACAACAGATGCCCCCCGTCCAGCACTGGAATAGGCAGTAAATTCAGGACTCCCAGGCTTATGCTCAGATAAGCGAGGAAATTCAGGAAATCACCTATGCCCGACTGGGCCGAAGCGCCCGCCACTTTAGCAATGGTTATCGGTCCACTCAAGTTTTTTACCGAGAGCTCGCCGAACAACATTTTCCTGAGTGAGTCGAGGGTCAGTACGCTCATGGTCCACGTACGGCTGGCGCCCTCGGCCACAGCGGCCAACGGACCATAACTGACTTCGCGCAGCATCTCCGGTGGCCAATCGATACCTTTGACGCCAGCCCCCAGATAACCGCTCGCAGCCTTGCCCTCACCACGCGCTGCGAGTGTCAGCGGCACATCAAGTTGCGCGCCGTCACGCTCCACACGCAGGGAAATTTTCGCGTCAGGGCGCTCACGCACCCAATCAACCACTTGCTGCCACTCTTCTACGGGCCGGCCATCCAGAGCAACCAGCTTGTCGCCGGTTTTCAGCCCTGCAGCCTGAGCAGGACCTTTCGGGTCCAGCTCAGCCAGCACCGGCGGCAATGCCGGACGCCATGGACGAATACCCAGCGACTTGATCGGGTCCGGCTCTTCAGCCCCTTTCAGCCAGTTATCCAGCGCCAGGCTGTGAGCAGTATCGACCGTCGCGTCTGGCTCGCGCACCTTGAGCGCGACCGTACCGCTTTCACCCAGCCGGCGCACCAGTTGCAGATTCACCGCTGACCAGCCTGCAGTTGCTTCGCCATCCACAGAAACAATTTCCTGACCGGAACTCAGCCCTGCCTGTTGCGCAATACTGCCAGCCTCGACTGCACCGATAACCGGGCGTACCTGCTGGGTGCCCAGCATGGCCAGAATCCAGAAAAAGAAAATTGCCAGAAGAAAGTTCGCAATCGGGCCTGCACTGACAATGGCGATGCGCTGATAAACCGACTTGCGATTGAACGACTGATCAGCCAGCTCGGGAGGAACGTCACCTTCACGCTCATCGAGCATTTTTACGTAGCCACCCAAAGGGATGGCTGCGATTACGAATTCGGTGCCCTGCCGATCATGCCAACGAACCAGTGGAGTGCCGAAGCCGACCGAAAAGCGTAAAACCTTGACGCCACAACGCCGTGCGACCCAAAAGTGGCCGTATTCGTGAAAGGTAACCAGCACACCTAGCGCAACCAGGGTGCCGACAATCATATAGAGCGCGCTCATCAACTTTCTCCGGGTACCGGCTGGGTCAAACCTCGAGCCAATACCGTCTAGCGTCTGCGATTAACGCCCGTTGCGGCTGAGCCATTGTTCAGCCAAAACGCGCGCTTTTGAATCCGCGCTGAATACAGCTTCCAGATCAGGAAGCGGCACAACGGGTTCAAGATTCAAAACATCGTCGATCATACCCGCGATTTCCGGATAACGGATGCGCCGATCGAGAAATGCAGCTACAGCAACTTCGTTCACGGCATTCAGCGTGGCCGGGGCGCTGTTGCCAGCCTCGGCAGCTTGCCGCGCCAGACGCAGGCACGGGAAGCGCTGTTCGTCAGGTGCCTGGAAGTCCAGACGCGCGATACTGAACAGGTCCAGAGGTGCAACACCTGAATCGATGCGCTGCGGCCAGGCCAAAGCATGGGCAATGGGCGTGCGCATGTCCGGATTGCCTAGCTGAGCAAGCACTGATCCGTCCACATAGTCGACCATCGAATGAATGACGCTCTGGGGATGAATCACTACCTCAATTTGATCCGGCCGGGCATCGAATAACCAGCAAGCCTCGATAAGCTCAAGCCCCTTGTTGATCATGCTGGCCGAGTCCACCGAAATCTTGCGCCCCATCGACCAGTTGGGATGAGCGCAAGCCTGCTCAGGGGACACGTCGTTCAATTCGCTCAATGGCGTTTCGCGAAACGGACCACCCGACGCAGTCAGCAAAATGCGCCGCACACCCACCGGCTCCAGCCCGCGCGCATAATCAAGCGGCAGACACTGAAAAATCGCGTTGTGCTCGCTATCAATAGGCAGCAGAACCGCACCACTTTGACGAACCGCCTGCATGAACAGGGCGCCAGACATGACCAGCGCTTCCTTGTTCGCCAGCAATATCTTCTTGCCTGCCTCGACAGCCGCCAATGTAGGCCGCAGGCCGGCAGCCCCGACAATCGCGGCCAGCACGGTGTCGACCTGCTGATGAGCGGCGACTTCGCACAGACCACCCTCCCCCACCAGTACACGAGTATCAAGACCTGCTGCGGCCAGATCGTCCTGCAATTTGCGCGCAGACTCCTGTGTCGGCAGCACAGCAAAGCGTGGTGTGTGCTTGATGCACAGGGCCAGCAACTCGCTCTGCCGGGTAAAGCCCGTCAGCGCAAATACCTGATAGAGATCAGGATGACGAGCTATGACGTCCAGCGTACTCAGACCGACCGAGCCTGTAGCGCCTAAAACGGTAACCTGTTGAGGACGACTCACAGCACGCCCCAATCAGCAGCCCACAGCAGCACAGCAAAAACAGGGATGGCAGCTGTCAGACTGTCGATACGATCAAGCACTCCGCCATGGCCCGGCAACAGATTGCTGCTGTCCTTGATACCGGACTGGCGCTTGAACATGCTTTCGGTCAAATCGCCCACCACCGAAATGAACACAACGATCGCCGCACCCAGCAAGCCGAACACGAACTGCGATCCGGTCCAGTCGCGAACAACACCGACAACGACCGTGATCAGCAGACAGGTGAGCAAACCACCGTACACACCCTCCCAGCTCTTGCCCGGACTGACTTTCGGCGCCAGCTTGCGCTTGCCAAAAGCCTTGCCAGAGAAGTAGGCACCAATATCCGCCCCCCAAACCAGCACCATGACCGACAGAATCAACCAGTTACCCAGCGGCCATTGCTTGATCAGCACCAGCCCCTGCCATGCAGGCAGCAGGATCACCAGACCGATAGCCAGTTTGCAGATCGCACTGGACCAGTGCCGACTGGATTCCGGGTATGTCAGTACCAGCCAGGTTGCCAGCGCCCACCATATAACCGCTGCTATCAGAATCCAGGGAGCAAGCCCTGGCATCAGATAGAGAAGAAACGATAGCGCCGCCACAGCAGCGGCATAAGCGATGCGCGCCGACTGAGCCGGAAAACCGGCGAGACGCGCCCACTCCCAGGCACCGAGGGTTACCACCACGCCAATGAACAGGGCGAAGCTGGCCCCGGAAAGCAGGAAAAATCCGCAAAGCGCAATCGGCAGCAGAATGAGTGCAGTGATAATCCGTTGTTTCAGCATTAAACCCGGGCTCCAGCTTCGATCTGCTCACTCGTTTTACCGAAGCGACGCTGACGCGAAGCGAAATCGGCCAGCGCAGCGCGCATGGCATCGTGTTTGAAGTCCGGCCAGAACAGGTCGGAGAAGTACAGCTCGGCATACGCCAGCTGCCAAAGCAGGAAGTTACTGATGCGGTGCTCGCCACCCGTACGAATGCACAAATCAGGCAACGGCAAATCACCGGTCGCCAGACAGGTTTGCAGCAATTCAGGCGTAATGTCGTCCGGACGCAAATGCCCGGCCTGCACTTCGCGCGCAAGTCGCTGTGCAGCCTGGGCGATGTCCCACTGACCACCATAGTTGGCGGCAATCTGCAGGACAAATCGATCGTTCCCAGCGGTACGACTTTCAGCTTCTCGCATGGCCGCCTGAAGCTCGGGGTGAAAACGGGATCGGTCGCCAATAATGCGCAGGCTGATCTGGTTCTCATTCAGGCGCTTGGTTTCACGGCGCAAGGCCGTGAAAAAAAGCTCCATCAATGCCCCGACTTCTTCGGCGGGCCGCTGCCAGTTTTCACTGGAAAACGCAAAAAGCGTGAGCACCTCGACCTTTGCCTCAGCACACACTTCAATGACCGCGCGAACCGCATCCACACCCGCTTTGTGCCCGGCAACACCGGGCAACAGGCGCTTCTTCGCCCAGCGATTATTACCATCCATGATGATCGCGACATGACGCGGCACCGATGACGGCGCGGTCGATTTTGTCTTTTCCATGAAAGCGCCCCGAACCTTATACGGCCATCAGGTCTGCTTCTTTTGCCTTAGTGGCCGAGTCGATGTCTGCCTCTGCCTTGTCGGTCAGTTTCTGGATATCTGCAGCAGCACGACGTTCTTCGTCTTCGCTGATTTCCTTGTCCTTGACCAGCTTCTTCAAATCACCCAGTGCATCACGGCGAATATTACGCACCGCGACACGAGCATCTTCAGCAGCGCTACGAGCCTGCTTGGTGAAGCCCTTGCGGGTCTCTTCGGTCAACGCTGGCATGGAGATCAGCAGCAACTCACCAAGGTTGGTTGGATTAAGGTTCAATCCAGCGCTCTGGATCGCCTTGTCGACAGCCGCCAGCATGTTGCGCTCGAAGGCAACGACCTGCAGGGTGCGGGAATCTTTGACAGTGACGTTGGCAACGCCACTCAGCGGGGTGTCTGCGCCGTAGTAAGGCACCATCACACTGCCCAGAATGCTTGGGTGAGCCTTACCGGTACGAATCTGGCCAAATGCATGGCTCAAGGATTCAAGGGATTTCTGCATGCGCTCTTGAGCGTCTTTTTTGATTTCGTTGATCATTGTGCGCCTTCCTCGATCAGGGTTCCTTCAGCGCCGCCATGTACGATGTTCAGCAGGGCGCCGGGCTTGTTCATATTAAAAACACGGAGTGGCATCTTGTGATCGCGGCACAGGCAGATTGCCGTCAGATCCATTACGCCCAGCTTGCGATCCAGGACTTCATCGTAAGTCAGATGATCGAACTTCTCTGCATGCGGGTCTTTGAATGGGTCTGCGGTATACACACCATCCACCTTGGTTGCCTTGAGGACAACATCAGCGTCGATTTCGATTGCCCGCAAGCAAGCAGCCGAATCGGTGGTGAAGAACGGATTGCCAGTACCTGCCGCGAAAATCACAACTTCTTTTGAGTTCAGGTGACGCATGGCTTTGCGACGATCGTAATGATCGGTCACACCCACCATCGAGATGGCAGACATCACGATGGCAGAAATGTTGGCGCGCTCCAGTGCATCACGCATTGCCAGGGCATTCATCACAGTGGCCAGCATGCCCATGTGATCGCCGGTAACCCGGTCCATGCCAGCAGCACTCAGCGCGGCACCACGGAACAGGTTACCACCACCAATAACCAGTCCGACCTGGACGCCTATGCCGACCAGTTGGCCGACTTCAAGCGCCATGCGATCCAGTACTTTTGGATCGATTCCGAACTCTTCGGAGCCCATCAGGGCCTCGCCGCTAAGCTTGAGTAGAATGCGTTTATAGCGAGCCTGATAACCACTGCCCTGCTGAGCCATTGCGAATCTCTCCTGCGGCGTTTTCTGAAAAAAATCTGTGCGGGCACTTTAAGCCTGCGCTAACTCTAGCTTGACGCTGCGAGAGCGTCAGAAGAATGCAGCCTTGTAAGCCACTTCTCCAAGGAAAACAAACACCTTTTCCTTTTTGACAAAGAGGCTGCGCGCGTAAGCGGGCAGCCTCTTGGATACGACAGTCGGTGAACCGTCTTACTTCTTGCTTGCAGCTACTTGCGCAGCGACTTCTTCAGCGAAGTTGTCGACTGGCTTATCGATGCCTTCGCCCACTTTGAAGTAAGTGAAGGAAACGATTTCAGCACCGGCTTTCTTGGCCAGCTCGCCAACCTTGACTTCCGGGTTCTTGACGAAAGCCTGCTCAACAAGGCTGGCTTCAGCCAGGAACTTGGTGATACGACCGGCAACCATTTTCTCAACGATTTCGGCTGGCTTGCCTTTGATCTTGTCTTCGTTCAGTTGCAGGAAGACGCCCTTCTCGCGCTCGATCGCTTCGGCAGAAACTTCCGAAGGCAGCAGGAACTCAGGGTTGCTTGCAGCAACGTGCATAGCGATGTCTTTGGCCAGCTCAGCGTCGCCGCCTTTCAGGACAACGACTACACCAATCTTGTTGCCGTGCAGGTAAGCGTTGACCACGTCACCTTCGATGCTCGCCAGACGACGGATGTTCACGTTCTCGCCAACTTTGGCAACCAGAGCAGTACGCTCGACTTCCTGAGCTTCGATCAGCGGAGCTGCGTCGGTCAGCTTGTCTGCGAATGCTTTTTCCAGGCTGCTGGTGACGAAGTTCTTGAAATCGTCTTGCAGGGCCAGGAAGTCAGTCTGGGAGTTGACTTCGATGATGGTAGCGCGCTTGCCATCTTCGGCAACCTTAACGGCGATAGCACCTTCAGCAGCAACGTTGCCTGCCTTCTTGGCAGCCTTGATTGCGCCCGAAGCACGCATGTCATCAATGGCTTTTTCGATGTCGCCGCCAGCCTTGGTCAAGGCCTTTTTGCAATCCATCATGCCTTCGCCGGTACGCTCGCGCAGTTCTTTAACCAACGCTGCAGTAATCTCTGCCATTTCAAAATCCTCTTGGATAGGTCTTTAACCATTCCACCCGCCTGAACGGGCGTTCAAATTCTTGAAAACTCATGGTGACATGCCGTTCATGACAAGAACGTCATGACAACGCCAACACATGGTTCTCGAGGTGGCAAAAAGGGGGCCAAGCCCCCTTTTTGCGTACTGAGTCAACGCTAGGCGTTGGTTACTCAGCCTTCAACTGCAGCGGCTGGAGCTTCTTCGACGAAAACGTCGGTGCCGCCAGCAACGTTGTTACGACCGCGGATTACAGCGTCAGCCATCGAACCCATGTACAACTGGATAGCGCGGATTGCGTCATCGTTGCCTGGGATGATGTAGTCAACGCCTTCCGGGCTGCTGTTGGTATCGACTACGCCGATAACCGGGATACCCAGCTTGTTGGCTTCGGTGATCGCGATGCGCTCGTGATCAACGTCGATAACGAACAGTGCGTCTGGCAGACCGCCCATATCCTTGATACCACCCAGGCTACGATCCAGCTTTTCCAGATCGCGAGTACGCATCAGCGCCTCTTTCTTGGTCAGCTTGGCGAAAGTACCGTCTTCAGCCTGAACTTCAAGATCACGCAGTCGCTTGATGGACTGACGGATGGTTTTGAAGTTGGTCAGCATGCCGCCCAACCAGCGGTGATCGACGTACGGCGAACCGCAACGTGCTGCTTCTTCAGCAACGATCTTGCCAGCGGAACGCTTGGTGCCGACGAACAGAATCTTGTTTTTGCCCGAAGCCAGCTTCTCAACGAAAGACAGCGCTTCGTTGAACATAGGCAGGGTTTTTTCAAGGTTGATAATGTGAATCTTGTTACGCGCGCCGAAAATGTATTTACCCATTTTCGGGTTCCAGTAACGGGTCTGGTGGCCGAAGTGCACACCGGCCTTCAGCATATCGCGCATGTTGACTTGGGACATGATAGTTCCTTGATAAGTCGGGTTAGGCCTCCACGTATCCCAATGACCAACCAGCGGCTTCGAGCCGAAGGCACCCAGGTCATCGTGTCGACACGTGTGTGGGTTAGTGCTTGCGGGGCTTACCCCGGAAAGCGGCGCATTTTATACCATAGAAGTCCGGATAACGGAAACCCAATTACGTGCAGGTTGCACGATGCTTTTATTGCCTTCTCGGAGGCAGCGGTAATAGGGAGGTGATTTTTGTGTGTATATCCGTTTCCGCGTTAACGACTTCTATTGGTTGCGCTTTTACAGCGCCTCACTTTTGATAGAGCGCAAAAGTAAGCAAAACGCTCTTGCCCCACCACTCGGCACCTCGCTGTCGCTCGGTGTACCCGCCCGCAGATCCTGAACCGTGGGCCGCCGCAACGGGCCATCCATGGCCCAATGCGGCTAACCCGGCATCCTTGCCGGGTTGCCCACGGTTCAGAATCTGCGTTCGGCCAGCGTGGTTTAACGGGGCGCCCAAGATCAAAATCAAGAGCGCGGCGGCCTGAAAGCCGACCTGATTGTGTGAGCTTCCCGATCTCCTGTAGGAGCTGCCGAAGGCTGCGAAGCGGTGTGTCAGACAACGAATGCGTTGACCTTGCTGGCGTCTCGCGAACAAGTTCGCTCCTACCGGTCCGGGGTGTTAGCGCTGTAACGCTTTGCTTTTGATCTGCTTTTGACTTTGATCTGAGGCGCCCCGTTAAACCACGCCGGCCGTAATTCGACATTGCTGCGTGGGGCAAACCGGCAGGGATGCCGGTTTAGCCGCCTCAGGCCATGGATGGCCGGTGGCGGCGGCCCCAAGCAGCAATGTCGGATTACGGGCATGCCGAGCGACAGCGAGGCACCAAGTGGTGGGGCATAAGCGCTTTGGTTACTTTCGCGCTCTTCGAAAGTGACGCGCTGTAAAAGCGCAACCAATATCAGCCATCACCACGAAAACGGATATGTACACAAAACTCCCGCACGACACCCTATATAAGGAAGCAACAATCCCCCACCTGCGACGGTCTGTTAGAATCGCCGTTTTCCGTATTAGCCGCGCCCCCTGTGCGCCGAGAGAGTTCGTATGACAGTCACCATCAAAACCCCTGAAGACATCGAAAAAATGCGCATTGCCGGTCGCCTGGCTGCCGATGTCCTGGAAATGATCGGTGCTTACGTCAAGCCTGGCGTCACCACCGAAGAGCTGGACCGCATCTGCCACGACTACATCGTCAACGAGCAGAAAGCGATACCGGCTCCGCTGAATTACAAAGGTTTCCCCAAGTCGATCTGCACGTCGATCAACCACGTTGTGTGCCATGGCATCCCGAATGAGAAGCCGTTGAAAAATGGCGACGTGCTGAACATCGACGTCACCGTGATCAAAGACGGCTACCACGGCGATACCAGCAAGATGTTTCACGTAGGCAAAGTCCCTGAGTGGGCCGAGCGTCTGTCGAAAATCACTCAGGAATGCCTGTATAAAGGCATAGAAATCGTTCGCCCTGGCGCAACATTGGGTGATATCGGCGAAGTCATTCAGAAACACGCCGAAAAGAACGGCTTCTCCGTGGTGCGCGAATATTGTGGCCACGGCATTGGGAAGGTGTTCCATGAAGAGCCGCAAGTTGTACATTACGGCAAGGCTGGCGAAGGCATGGCCCTGGTAGAAGGCATGACCTTCACCATCGAGCCGATGATCAATCAGGGCCGTGCCGAAACCCGCCTACTGGGCGATGGCTGGACCGCGATCACCAAGGACCGCAAGCTGTCGGCACAGTGGGAGCACACCATTCTGGTCACCGCTGACGGCTATGAGATTTTTACCCTGCGCAGCGACGACACCATCGCCCGCACATCAGCCTGATCACAATGCTCGCTTGATCTAGATAAAAGGAAAGCAGTTCCATGCCGCAGGTGGATCCCGATTTGTTCGACCGTGGTCAGTTCCAGGCCGAACTGGCGTTGAAGGCGAGTCCGATTGCCGCGTTCAAGAAAGCCATCCGCAATGCGCGGGAGGTGCTTGACGAGCGTTTCAAGGCTGGCCGTGACATTCGCCGCCTGATCGAAGACCGCGCCTGGTTTGTGGACAACATCCTGCAACAGGCATGGGACCATTTCGACTGGAGCGAAGAAGCCGATATCGCCCTGCTGGCCGTCGGCGGTTACGGCCGCGGTGAATTGCATCCTTATTCAGACATCGATCTGCTGATCCTGCTGGACAGTGCTGACCACGAAGTTTTCCGCGAGCCCATCGAGCGCTTTCTTACACTGCTCTGGGACATCGGTCTTGAAGTGGGTCAAAGCGTACGTTCGGTGGATGAGTGCGCCGTGGAAGGCCGCGCCGATCTGACGGTGATCACCAACCTGATGGAAAGCCGCATTATCGCCGGGCCTGAACGCCTGCGGCAGCGCATGCTGGAAGTCACCAGCCCGAAACAGATGTGGCCCAGCAAAGAGTTTTTCCTGGCCAAACGTGCCGAGCAGAAAACCCGACATCACAAGTACAACGACACAGAATACAATCTAGAGCCCAACGTTAAAGGCTCGCCCGGTGGCTTGCGGGATATCCAGACCATCCTCTGGGTCGCCCGACGCCAATACGGCACGCTGAATCTGCATGCGCTGGCGGGCGAGGGGTTTTTGCTGGAAAGCGAAAACAACCTGTTGGCCTCCTCCCAGGACTTTCTCTGGAAAGTGCGTTACGCGCTACACATGCTGGCTGGCCGCTCCGAAGATCGCCTGCTGTTCGACCACCAGAGCAGCATCGCTCACCTGTTGGGCTATCAGGACAACGACGCCAAGCTGGCCATCGAACGCTTCATGCAGAAGTACTACCGCGTGGTGATGAGCATCGCGCAACTCAGCGATCTGATCATCCAGCATTTCGAAGAGGTCATCCTGACCGACGACGAAGGCGCGATCACTCAACCGCTCAACTCACGTTTCCAGGTGCACGACGGCTATATCGAGGCGACAAACCCGAACGTCTTCAAACGTACGCCGTTCGCCATGATCGAGATTTTTGTGCTGATGGCCCAGCACCCGGAAATCAAGGGTGTGCGTGCCGACACCATTCGACTGCTGCGCGAACATCGGCATTTGATCAATGATGATTTCCGTAACGATATTCGCAACACCAGCCTGTTCATAGAGCTGTTCAAGTGCGAACTGGGCATTCATCGCAATCTGCGGCGCATGAACCGTTACGGCATTCTTGGGCTTTATCTGCCTGAGTTCGGCCATATCGTCGGGCAGATGCAGCATGACCTGTTCCACATCTATACGGTCGATGCGCACACGCTGAATCTGATCAAACACCTGCGCAAGCTTCAGTACACCCAGGTCTCCGAGAAATTCCCGCTGGCCAGCAAGGTCATGGGCAGGCTGCCGAAGCCGGAATTGATTTACCTCGCTGGTCTTTATCACGACATCGGCAAGGGGCGCGGTGGCGATCACTCGGAACTTGGCGCCGTTGACGCTGAAGCGTTTGGTGTCCGCCATCAACTGCCAGCATGGGACACGCGCCTTATCGTCTGGCTGGTCAGCCATCATCTGGTGATGTCCACGACGGCTCAGCGCAAGGACTTGTCCGATCCACAGGTGATCCACGATTTTGCCCAGTTCGTCGGGGATGAAATCCATCTGGATTATCTCTATGTGCTGACCGTTGCCGATATTAATGCCACCAACCCGACGCTATGGAACTCATGGCGGGCGAGCCTGTTGCGCCAGCTATACACCGAAACCAAGCGCGCTCTAAAACGCGGCCTGGAAAACCCGGTGGATCGCGAGGAACAGATCCGTCGCACACAAACTGCAGCGCTGGACATACTGGTTCGCAACGGCACCGATCCGGACGATGTCGAGCAGCTCTGGTCGCAACTGGGCGACGATTACTTCCTGCGTCACACTGCAGGCGATGTGGCCTGGCATAGCGATGCGATATTGCAGCAGCCTTCAGATGGCGGCTCACTGGTCCTGATCAAGGAAACCACCCAGCGTGAGTTTGAAGGCGGTACCCAAATATTCATTTATGCCCCGGATCAGCATGACTTCTTCGCGGTGACCGTGGCGGCGATGGACCAGCTGAACCTGAACATTCATGACGCCCGGGTCATCACCTCGAGCAGCCGGTTCACTCTCGACACCTATATCGTGCTCGACAACGACGGTGGCTCGATCGGCAATAACCCTGAGCGCATCAAGCAGATTCGCGAAGGCCTGACCGAAGCATTGCGCAACCCTGACGACTACCCGACGATCATCAAACGTCGCGTACCGCGCCAGCTAAAGCATTTCGCCTTCGCGCCTCAGGTAACAATCCACAACGATGCCCAGCGTCCGGTGACCATTCTGGAGCTATCTGCACCGGATCGACCCGGCCTGCTGGCACGGATCGGCAAGATATTTCTGGAGTTCGATCTGTCGCTGCAAAACGCCAAGATCGCGACGCTGGGCGAGCGCGTGGAAGACGTGTTCTTCATCACGGACGCCAACAACCAGCCGCTGTCCGATCCACAGTTGTGCAGCCAGTTGCAGGACGCCATTGTCGAGCAACTGAACGTCAACCACGAGCCCGGCGAATTGCGCATCAGCATCTGAGCAAACCTGACGCTGTTCAATGAATCGACTTATGGCGCTCACCCGTTCGAGCGCCCTGCTTCTGGAAGCCAGCCCCATGAATAACGCGATGCAACTGCTTCAGCCCTACCCTTTCGAAAAGCTTCGCGCCCTGCTCGGCAGCGTGACGCCAAACCCCGAAAAGCGCCCGGTTGCGCTGTCCATTGGCGAACCCAAGCATCGCTCGCCGGACTTCGTTGCCAAAGCCATGACTGACAACCTGGACCAGATGGCGGTCTATCCGACAACGTTGGGCATCCCGGCCTTGCGCGAAGCCATTACCGGCTGGTGTGAGCGGCGCTTTGGCGTGCCGAGTGGCTGGCTGGACCCGGCGCGTAACGTACTGCCGGTCAATGGCACCCGTGAAGCCCTGTTTGCCTTCACCCAGACCGTGGTCAACCGAGCCGATGAGGGACTGGTAATCAGCCCAAACCCGTTCTATCAGATCTACGAAGGTGCGGCATTTCTGGCGGGCGCAACGCCGCATTATTTGCCTTGCCTGGCCGAGAAGGGCTTCAACCCCGACTTCGACGCAGTGTCGGCCGATACCTGGAAGCGCTGTCAGATTCTGTTCCTGTGCTCTCCGGGCAACCCGACCGGCGCGCTGATTCCGGTGGAAACCCTGAAAAAGCTGATTGCCCTGGCTGACGAACACGACTTCGTGATCGCCGCCGACGAGTGCTACAGCGAGCTGTACTTCGACGAGCAAACACCACCTGCCGGCCTGCTCAGCGCGTGCGTTGAACTGGGTCGTCAGGATTTTAAACGTTGCGTGGTTTTCCACAGCCTGTCCAAGCGCTCGAACCTGCCGGGCCTGCGTTCCGGTTTCGTGGCAGGCGATGCAGACATACTCAAAGCGTTCCTGCTCTATCGCACCTACCACGGCTGCGCGATGCCGGTGCAAACCCAGCTGGCCAGTATTGCTGCCTGGAATGATGAAGAACACGTGCGCGCCAACCGCGACCTGTACCGCGAGAAGTTTGATGCCGTGCTTGAGATTCTTGCGCCGGTGATGGACGTACAGCGTCCCGACGGTGGCTTCTACCTGTGGCCGAGCGTTGGCGGCGACGACGCAGAATTCTGTCGAGACCTGTTCGTTGATCAACATGTGACCGTGGTGCCGGGCTCTTATCTGTCCCGCGAAGTGGACGGTTTTAACCCAGGTGCTGGACGCGTGCGCCTGGCACTGGTTGCGCCGCTGGCTGAATGCATTGAAGCGGCAGAGCGGATTCGCGACTTTATCAAGAAGTGATGTACTCCCCACGGCGTGCACTGTGCCGTGGGGTGTTGATCAACACGCCTCATGACGCCCTCGCGGCTAAAGCCACTCCTACGGACCCAACTTCCCGTAGGACCGGCTTTAGCCGGGAGGGCGTCAGTACACTCGCTGCATAATCTTAATCAGAATTCTTTTCAGCTAAAGCGGACTGCCGCCTGGCCAGCTCTTCGGACATTCCTTTGCTTCACGATAGCGCGCGTCGGACAAGCCATCCTGTAAAGAAATTTGTTTCAAAGCCGATACAAACTGAAACTCACTTCATGGATGAACATATGAGCCTGTTATCGACGCTCTCCAACATCGGCACCGCCGCCTATAACGGTGTCAATACGGCAACCAGCCCGGCAAAGACCGCTACCGCTTCAACGACTGCACTTGAGCAGGAAACACCCAGCATCGACAAGGCGACCTTTTCAAGCGCAGCGCTCGAACTCAGTCAGAAAACCTCCTACGCCTCAAAACTGTATCCAACGCGCCCCGGCATGAGTGCCAATGCGTTGCTGATGGCGGTTGCCAACCCGGGTCTTGAATCAAGCTCCAAAGGCTTGTCTTTCAGTGATGTCGCTACTGACGCACGTGCTCGCATGGACGACAAGTACGCACAGATGAAAGCCAGCGGCACCCCCTATAACCGTTATGACAAGGAAGCTGCTGACACCAACTCGTTGCTGGGCGATCTTGACCGAAGGTCTCTGTACGCGGTGAGCAAGAATGAAGGCGGCCTCTTTACCAAGGCGGAGCAGGAAGAGGCATCGGATGCGATGAACCGTCAGTTTGGCCTGGCGATGGGCCTGTACAGCGGCTTGTCATCGCTGGAAGGCGACTTTGTCGATCCGTACAAAGGTGACGATCTCACGCGTTTCAAGGTGGGTCTGAAGTTTCTGAACCAGGTCAGCAGCGAAGAAAAAAGCTCGGCAACCTGGATGCGCATGCACCAAGGGCTAGAGGAGAGCATTGCCAGTCTGGAGAATCCAGAGAAGCCTAAGGTCCATAAAACCCTGTTCGACATCATTGCCGAAATGAACTCGCAAAAAGTCGAGGAAGACGAGGAAGACAAATTCACCGGCAACAAATCCAGCTCGACGGGCGGGACGTCTCAGCCGGCTGCCGCCGTGTTAAATGTACCGAGCGCCACAAACGCACCGAGCCCGGCAGTCAGCTCTGAGAAGACGGATAGCCAAGGTTAATCTGATTTGCCACGCACGGTTTGGCCTCATGAGACCCATCGGGGGCATTTCCGTCGTGGGACCGGCTTTAGCCAGGAAGAGGCCAAGACAGGCACTGAATGTTTCCCTGACGAAACATCGCCTTCCCGCCTAAAGCCGGTCCCACGTCGCTAACATCCGGATCACGCCACACTGCCCTCACAGGGCGCATGCAAGACCACACTGGTAAATCCATATAAGGCCCATCGAAGTGCCATATTGGCGGCCTAAGCTATTGTTGCACCGTCACTCATTGGCATAACCCTGGCAAAAAAGTCATGCCCGGCTATATAAACACGTCGGCAGTACACGCCCAGCCTGCCTGTCCGTGGCATAATCCGTGACCGTTTTTCAACCGTCTCAAAGGGGGCAAGCTCGTGGCTGATGAAATCAACAAGTTGCACCTGTATGGGATCAAAGCGTGCGACACGATGAAAAAGGCTCGCACCTGGCTCGATGAAAAGCCGGTGAGCTACGATTTTCACGACTATAAAACCCAAGGCATTGATCGCGAACATCTGACCCGGTGGTGCAACGAGCACGGCTGGCAGACAGTGTTGAACCGTGCAGGCACCACCTTTCGCAAGCTGGACGAGGCGCAGAAAGCCGACCTCGATCAGGATAAAGCGATTGAACTGATGCTCGCTCAACCGTCGATGATCAAGCGCCCGGTGCTCGACCTCGGCGACAGAACCCTGATCGGCTTCAAACCAGACCTGTATGCAGCGGCTATCGCCTGACTGAGATAGCCCTTTAAATTAGTAAGAGGTATTTCCATGTCCACTACCCTGTTCAGCCTCGCCTTCGGTGTCGGCACTCAAAACCGTCAAGGCGCATGGCTGGAAGTTTTCTACGCCCAGCCACTGATCAACCCGACCGCCGAATTGATCGCAGCGGTTACACCTGTACTGGGTTACACCGGTGGCAACCAGGCCATTACCTTCAACACCGATCAGGCGTCGAAGCTGGCTGAAGCTCTCAAGTCCGTTGACGCTGGCCAGGCTGCATTGCTGACCCGTCTGGCTGAGAGCCACAAGCCATTGGTCGCGACCCTGCTCGCCGAAGATGCTGCGCTGACGTCCACCCCTGAGGCTTACCTCAAGCTGCATCTGCTGTCCCATCGTCTGGTCAAACCGCATGGCCTGAGTCTGGCCGGGATTTTCCCGCTGCTGCCAAACGTTGCCTGGACCAGCCAGGGCGCCATTGACTTGACCGAATTGGCTCCGCGCCAACTGGAAGCACGCCTCAAGGGTGAGCTGCTGGAAGTTTTCTCCGTCGACAAATTCCCGAAAATGACTGACTACGTCGTGCCGACCGGCGTGCGTATCGCCGACAGCGCGCGTATCCGCCTGGGCGCCTACATCGGCGAAGGCACTACCGTGATGCACGAAGGTTTCGTCAACTTCAACGCTGGCACCGAAGGCCCGGGCATGATCGAAGGTCGTGTCTCTGCTGGCGTATTCGTTGGCAAGGGTTCTGACCTGGGCGGCGGTTGCTCCACCATGGGCACCCTGTCCGGTGGCGGCAACATCGTCATCAAGGTCGGCGAAGGCTGCCTGATCGGTGCCAACGCCGGTATCGGCATCCCGTTGGGCGACCGCAACACCGTGGAGTCGGGTCTGTACGTGACCGCTGGCACCAAGGTTGCGCTGCTGGATGATCAGAACAAACTGGTCAAAATCGTCAAAGCCCGTGATCTGGCTGGTCAGCCTGACCTGCTGTTCCGTCGCAACTCGGAAACCGGCGCTGTGGAATGCAAAACCCACAAGTCGGCTATCGAGCTGAACGAAGCGCTGCACGCTCACAACTGATCGATGCTGCATCAGGTCCGATCGCAAGATCGGGCCTGACTCACCGAGTCAAAGTACATGCCCCTTTCTTCTCCCTGGCGCGCTGACTTTCCAGCCATCGACGCCCTGCAACGGCAAGGCCAGACCTATCTGGACAATGCCGCGACCACCCAGAAACCTCAAGCCCTGCTCGACGCTCTGAACCATTACTACGCCAACGGCGCAGCCAATGTGCATCGTGCACAGCATCTGCCGGGTGCGCACGCGACTGAGGCATTCGAAAACAGCCGCCGCAAGGTCGCTCATTGGCTGAATGCCGGTGAGACAGGTCAGATTATTTTTACCCATGGCGCTACTTCTGCCCTCAATTTGCTGGCCTACGGCCTGGAGCATGAGTTCGTGGCGGGTGATGAGATCGCCATCAGCGCGCTGGAACATCACGCCAACCTGTTGCCCTGGCAGCAACTGGCTCAACGGCGCAATCTGAAGCTGGTCATTCTGCCGCTCAATGAACAGGGGCTGATCGACCTGAACGCCGCTGCGCAACTGATCGGCAAGCGCACCCGCCTGCTCGCGGTGAGCCAACTGTCCAACGTGCTGGGTGCCTGGCAGCCACTGCCGGAATTACTCGCACTGGCCAAGGCCCAAGGCGCACTGACGGTCGTCGATGGCGCTCAAGGTGTGGTCCATGGTCGACATGACGTGCAGGCACTGGGCTGCGACTTCTACGTGTTTTCCAGTCACAAGCTGTACGGCCCCGAAGGCGTCGGCATTCTGTATGGCCGCGATGACGTGCTGCCGCGTCTGCAACACTGGCAGTTCGGCGGCGAGATGGTCCTGACGACTGATTACGATCAGGCGAAATTCCGCCCGGCACCGCTGGGCTTCGAGGCCGGGACACCGCCGATTGCCGGAGTGATCGGCCTTGGCGCGACGCTGGATTATTTGCAGAGCCTCGATCACCGCGCAGTACTGGAGCATGAAGCAGGTCTGCACGCCATGCTGCTTGAGGGGTTGCGTCAGCGGGACGAAGTCCGGGTACTGGGCGAGCCGCAACTGGCGCTGGTCAGCTTTGTTGTCGACGGCATCCACAACGCCGACCTCGCGCATCTGCTCACTGAACAGGGCATCGCCGTGCGGGCAGGTCATCACTGCGCCATGCCATTGCTGAAAAGCCTCGGCCTGTCGGGAGCGATACGGGTTTCTCTGGCGCTGTATAACGACTCCAGTGACTTGCAGCACTTCTTCAACGCGCTGGATCAGGCGCTGGAGTTATTGCGATGACCCTGCCCGTCGACGCACAAACCGCACTGGACACCTTCGCTCAACCACAGGGCTGGGAGCAACGTGCACGATTGCTCATGCAATGGGGCGAGCGCTTGCCTGCACTGCACGACGATGAAAAGTCAGACGAAAACCTGGTCCACGGCTGCGAAAGCAAAGTCTGGCTATCGGGTGAGATGACGAACAGCCAATGGCAATTTCGCGCCGCCAGCGATGCGCGGATGATTCGTGGTCTGGTGGCGCTGTTGCTGGCTCGGGTGAATGGCCTGTCGGCGCAGGAACTCCAGCAAGTGGACTTGCCCGACTGGTTCAACCAGCTCGGCTTGAGCCGTCAGCTGTCTCCCTCACGCAGCAATGGTCTGAATGCCGTGCTGCAGAGGATGCGTCAGCTGACAGAAACGGCGGCCTGAGGCGGCGGTACCGAGACCGGTTTGGCACGCTCCGATGGGCGACGTACACCTGCAACAATCTTGTCCACGGCTTTGGTGGCCGCGACCATACCGAAGGTCGCTGTCACCATCATCACCGCGCCAAAACCACCGGCGCAGTCCAGCTTGACCCCATCCCCGACAAAACTCTTCTGCAGGCAAATGCTGCCGTCCGGCTTGGGATAGCGCAGTTGCTCAGTGGAAAATACGCATGGCACGCTGTAATGGCGGTTCATGGTACGGGAGAAACCGTAATCGCGGCGCAGGGTTGAGCGTACTTTTGAAGCCAGTGGATCGTTGAAGGTACGGTTAAGGTCGCAGACCTGAATCAGCGTCGGATCAATTTGCCCGCCAGCACCGCCGGTGGTGATGATCTGAATCTTGCGACGCTTGCACCAGGCAATCAGCGCAGCCTTGGCGTTGACGGCGTCAATGCAATCGAGCACGCAATCCAGATCGGGCGTGATGTACTCGGCCATGGTGTCGCGGGTCACGAAATCAGCCACGGCGTGCACAATGCAATCAGGATTGATCGCCCGCAGACGCTCAGCCATCACTTCAACTTTCGGGCGGCCAACGGTGCTGTCCAGCGCATGCAACTGACGGTTGCTGTTGCTGACGCAGACGTCGTCCAGATCGAACAGGGAAATCTCACCCACGCCTGAACGCGCCATGGCTTCGGCCGCCCAGGAACCGACACCGCCGATACCGACCACAGCAACATGGGCAGCCCGCAGCCGCTCCAGACCTTCGATGCCGTACAAACGGGCGATACCTGCAAAACGCGGATCTTCTGAACTCATGACCAATACCCCAAAAACCGGCGCGCATTATAGGGCTTTGGTGAAGTTAGGGCATCCTGAAGGTGGGTGATTGGTCAGAAAGTGTACTGAAGAGGCTGGCGCGGTTATTCAGGCACGCCGCCTCGCGAACAAGTTCGCTCCTACCACGGCGACGCGAAGGCCCAGACTGGTCGCTATTGAAGGTAGGAGGCAACTTGTTGGCGAGAGGGGCTGACGCGGTTATTCAGGCGTACCGCCTCGCGAACAAGTTCGCTCCTACCACGGCGACGCGGAGACCCAGACTGGTCGCTATTGAAGGTAGGAGGCAACTTGTTGGCGAGAGGGGCTGACGCGGTTATTCAGGCATACCGCCTCGCGAACAAGTTCGCTCCTACCACGGCGACGCGAAGGCCCAGACTGGTCGCTATTGAAGGTAGGAGGCAACTTGTTGGCGAGAGGGGCTGACGCGGTTATTCAGGCGTACCGCCTCGCGAACAAGTTCGCTCCTACCACGACAACGCGAAGGCCCAGACTGGTCGCTATTGAAGGTAGGAGGCAACCTGTTGGCGAGAGGGGCTGACGCGGTTATTCAGGCATACCGCCTCGCGAACAAGTTCGCTCCTACCACGGCAACGCGAAGGCCCAGACTGGTCGCTATTGAAGGTAGGAGGCAACTTGTTGGCGAGAGGGGCTGACGCGGTTATTCAGGCATACCGCCTCGCGAACAAGTTCGCTCCTACCACGGCGACGCGGAGACCCAGACTGGTCGCTATTGAAGGTAGGAGGCAACTTGTTGGCGAGAGGGGCTGACGCGGTTTATTCAGGCGTACCGCCTCGCGAACAAGTTCGCTCCTACCACGGCGACGCGGAGACCCAGACTGGTCGCTATTGGAGGTAGGAGGCAACTTGTTGGCGAAAGGGGCTGACGCGGTTTGAGGGACGCTCACGATACCAGCCCGATGCCGCCCCTTTTACACTTGAGGAAATAAGCGCCCTTATCCATAAACGGCGGCCTCCCCTCCCCGTTTTGCTTTAAGATAGGCGCCTTTTTCGCGCCCCTATACGGTCCGTGCGCCACCGGATCATCCGCGCTTCTGATTGGAGTTATGTACATGACGGCCCCAGCCGACCTTTCGCCTACGCTGCAACTTGCCTGCGACCTGATCCGTCGTCCCTCGGTCACGCCCATTGATGCCGATTGTCAGGCTGTAATGATGCAGCGCCTTGGCGACGCAGGCTTCAAGCTGGAGCCGATGCGTATCGAGGACGTGGATAATTTCTGGGCCAGCCATGGCAACAACGAAGGTCCGGTGCTGTGCTTTGCCGGTCACACCGATGTGGTGCCGACCGGCCCGGTGCAAGCCTGGCAAAACGATCCGTTCGATGCGCTGATCGATGCAGAAGGCATGCTGTGCGGGCGGGGCGCAGCCGATATGAAGGGCAGTCTGGCCGCAATGGTAGTGGCTGCCGAGCGTTTCGTCGCTGATCACCCTGACCACAAAGGCAAAGTCACTTTCCTGATCACCAGCGACGAAGAAGGTCCGGCGCATCATGGCACCAAGGCCGTGGTTGAGCGGTTGCGTGAGCGCAACGAGCGGCTGGACTGGTGCATCGTGGGCGAGCCTTCGAGTACCACGCTGGTGGGCGATGTGGTCAAGAACGGCCGTCGCGGCTCCCTTGGCGCGACGCTGACCGTACGCGGCAAGCAGGGTCATGTGGCGTATCCACATCTGGCGCGCAACCCGATTCATCTGGCGGCTCCGGCTCTGGCAGAACTCGCCGCCGAACATTGGGACGAAGGCAATGATTTCTTCCCGCCGACCAGCTTCCAGATTTCCAACCTGAACTCCGGCACGGGCGCGACCAACGTGATCCCCGGTGATCTGGTAGCGGTGTTCAACTTCCGCTTCTCTACCGAATCCACCGTCGAGGGCTTGCAACAGCGGGTATCGACCATCCTCGACAAGCATGGCCTGGACTGGCATGTGGACTGGGCGTTGTCCGGCCTGCCGTTCCTCACCGAGCCGGGCGATTTGCTCGATGCGGTTTCGGCCAGCATCAAGGCCGTCACTGGCCGTGAGACCAAAGCTTCCACCAGCGGCGGCACCTCCGACGGACGATTCATCGCCACCTTGGGTACGCAGGTGGTAGAGCTGGGCCCGGTCAACGCAACGATTCACCAGGTCAACGAGCGCATTCTGGCCAGCGACCTCGACGTGCTGACCGAGATTTACTACCAGACTCTGGTCAAGTTGCTCGCCTGATGCTGACCTGCCCGATCTGCTCCGCACCGCTGACTGCGGTGGACAACGGCGTGGCCTGCCCGGCCAACCACCGCTTCGACCGCGCCCGTCAGGGTTATCTGAACCTGTTGCCGGTGCAGCACAAGAACAGCCGCGACCCTGGTGACAATCAAGCCATGGTCGAGGCTCGCCGGGACTTCCTTAACGCCGGTCACTACGCGCCGGTGGCCAGGCGTCTGGCGGAGCTGGCTGCCGAACGTGCTCCGGCGCGCTGGCTGGACATCGGTTGTGGCGAGGGTTATTACACCGCGCAAATCGCCGAAGCTCTGCCGGACGCCGATGGTTATGCGCTGGACATCTCCCGCGAAGCGGTCAAACGCGCCTGCCGCCGTAATCCGAAATTGACATGGTTGATCGCCAGCATGGCTCGCGTGCCACTGCCGGACGCCAGCTGCCAGTTTCTGGCCAGCGTGTTCAGCCCTCTGGACTGGAACGAGGCCAAGCGCCTGCTGACGCCGGGTGGCGGGTTGATGCGGGTCGGCCCGACCAGCGAGCACTTGATGGAACTGCGCGAGCGGCTCTATGACGAAGTCCGCGACTATGCCGATGACAAACATCTGGCTCTGGTGCCGGAAGGCATGTCACTGGCTCACAGTGAAACCCTGCGTTTCAAGCTGAGCCTCGTCGACGGTCAGGCCCGCGCCAACCTGCTGGCCATGACGCCCCACGGCTGGCGAGCCAGCGCAGAACGTCGTGCGGATGTCATTGAGCAGGCCGAACCTTTCGAGGTCACCGTTTCCATGCGCTACGATTATTTCGTATTGCAATAACAACCAACGAAGATGCCTGTTAGCGGGCATCCGACTGAATCCGCGAATGGATTTTTTCAATTAATAACGAGGCATCCATGCGCCAACCCGATATCGAGATTTACCTGAAGGACACCGACGTTGATCACAAGGCTATTGCCGGGTGGCTGAGTATTGCGGTCGGCCCTTGCACCGACTGGGTACAGAAAGGCCAGACGTGGAAGTGCAAGGCGGGCAGCGTCCCGGTGACCTGGCTGCCCAAGGCTGTAGGTAAATGGAACAGCCTGCATCTGGACAGTGACAACACTCCTTGGGAAGACGACATCGCCTGCGCCCGCGCTGCATTCGCGGCGTTGAACGTGGAAGTCCGTTGCGCACCCGGCACCTGGGTTGAGGAAGAAAGCGACGAAACCGCTGATCGCTGGATTCGTATCAGCGCTGATGGCGAGGAAGAGATTACCTGGAAGACGGCGTAACGCTCGTACATATCTTTTTTAGGAAAATCCTCGGTGTCCTCGCAGCAAACACTGGACTGTAGATACCGTCTTGACCCTCATCGAGCAAGCGCGATGTCAGGGTCATAGGGTTTCCCCGACTTGAGCACTCCGTACACCAGATGCAACAGCTTGCGCATGGCCGCACATATGATTTCCTTCGGGGCCTTCCCGTTCGCCTTCATGCGTGTTTTGAGGGCCATAAGGACCG